>NZ_JAAKOV010000023.1:0-67013 GCF_049171595.1 Aeromonas sp. 603607 | reverse complement strand
GGGTATCCATGATGGTAGACCTCAAGGTGATGGCCTACTTCAAGATTAGCCTTTCAACACGTAATTGGGACAGAGCCTTTGCTTTGGGCGTACTGCTCCATGGCGCCCAGCAGGCGGCCGCCCCAGCCATCGCGGCGGATGCTTTCGTCGATCCAGAGCCAGTCAACATGCAGCCAGCCCCACTTGATGTCGGCGATGATGCCGCCGTGTACCTTGCCCTCTTTATCCTTGATAAAGCTTGCGATCCGCTCGCGCAGATGGGTGCCGGCGTGATCCTTGTTGAAGCCCGAGAGGCCAATGCGCAGCGCTTCGATCTCATCGTCCTGAGGCGGTTGGGGTGGGGTGAGTTGCATAGTGCTTCCTGCTTGAGTGTGATGATCTCTGTCGGGTTGCGACGTGTTGTGCGCCGGGCTTACCGCTGCGTTACTGTTGATGTTTTACCGACACTACCCTAACGGAATCGGGTGGAGCCGTGCCAGCTTTTTCGTGGGCCCAGGTTCGCCAGTCTCTGTCGCCCTGTGGTGGTGGGCGTATCGACCCCGCCGGGGTTTGTCCCTAGCATAAGGAGGATGCGGGGCAGGGGCTCCGCCATGCGGGCATGTGTTGATGCCCGTTTACGGATTTCTGGCGGAGAGAAAAGATGAAGCTGCGTTCCTTGTTGATGGTGGGGGCCCTGCTGCTGGGCGGTTGTGCGGTCAATCCCTACGGTGGTACTCAGGCTCCTGTCAGTGAACCCGATCAGCCAGTGAGCCAGCCGGACAAGCCGGTGACCAAACCGGATAGCGGGGACGTTCAGCCCAAGCCGGTGGCGCCGACCGGACTGGCGCAGGCCATGGCCGATCTCTTTGTGCAGGCCCCCGAGGTGCGGGAGCTGGCGCAAACCGGTCAGCCGGTGCTGCTGCTCACCCCGCCCCAGAACGGCACCGGCGAGCCGGTGGACACCCGCGCCATGGCGGCGGCCATGAGCAAGCGCATCCAGAGCAAGAGCGGTTTTCACTTTGTCGACCAAGGGCAGGTGGCAGCCATCACCGGCCAGCTGGAGTATCAGCAGGGCAGGATGAACCCGGCCTCCCTTGTGCGGCTTGGCCGTCAGACCGGCGCCGGCTACATGCTCTACGGGGATCTGGTGACAGAGGGGAGCCGTTATCGGTTGTCGATGACCCTGATGGAGCTGCGCAGCGGCGAGCTGATCTGGAGCGGTAGTCGCTCCGCCAGCCACTGAGCGGTCTGCGACCAATCAAAAAGAGGGTTGAGTGCCTGTACGCTCAACCCTCTTCTCATTTCTGGCCCTATGCCTGATGGGGCTTGTCTCTAGCGGATTGCCGCTTCCAGCGCGGCTATCTCGCCGCCGCTGATGAGCGGCAGGTTGCGGCTGATCTGCTCCACCGGCCAGTCCCACCAGGCGATGGCGTTGAGACGGGCGATGGTGTCGTCGTCGAAGCGGTAGCGGATCACTTTGGCCGGGTTGCCGCCGACCACGGCGTAGGCGGGCACGTCACCGGTGACCACGGAGCGGGCGGCGATAATGGCGCCGTTGCCGACCTTTACCCCCGGCATGATCAGAGCCTCATAGCCAATCCAGACATCGTTGCCGATCACGGTATCGCCCTTGTAGGGGAGGCTGCCCGGGGCGGGGGCGGCGCTCTCCCAACCGTTGCCGAAGATAAAGAAGGGGTAGGTGGAGAAGCCGGAGGTCTGGTGGTTGGCGCCGTTCATGATGAACTTCACCCCGCGGGCGATGGCGCAGAACTTGCCGATGATGAGCTTGTCGCCGATGAAGGGGAAGTGGTAGAGGACGTTGCGCTCGAAGCCCGCCGAATCCTCCGGGTCGTCGTAATAGGTGTAGTCACCCACCTCGATATTGGGCCCCTTGATGGTGTTCTTGATAAAACACACCTGGGGGAAGCCATTCATGGGGTGGGGATTGGCGGGGTCGGGTCCGTGCATCCGGGCTCCTAGGGTTGGCCGGGCTAGAGCGCCGGGAAGTAGCAGGCGCTCATGTCGATAGGGTGATCGGGGCAGCCTGGCAGATAGAATTGCCAGCCCGCATCGGAGAAGGCGCGCAGTTCAGTTTCGACAAACTTGATGGCGAGGCTCAGGGCCTGCAGGCTGTCGATGCCGTAGATAAAGGTTTTGTCGCTCAGCCCCGCCAGCTTCACCTTGCAGCGCCAGTCACCGCTGGCGGACTTGGGATCCGGCTCGGGGGCCTTGATGGCGATCTTGAGGGTGAGCTGTTCCCCTTCGGTACTGATAGCGTCGAAGCGGGCGGTAACGATGGCGTTTTTCATCTAGCGATTCCTTTTCCGTGGTACAGCCCCTGCGGTTGCGGGGGGGCTGGCGTTCCTGATGGCTGATGAGGTGAAAACTGGACTCGTGACGGCCAGCGTAAATGAACTTGTGAGTTGAAACAATGAGATATCATTGAGCGAGGGAGGGGCCATCCGCCACTGCGAACGGTCGCAAGTCAGAGCGGCGGTGGGCGCAGGCAATCCTTGCTGGCCGAGACGTCTGCATGCTGCTAGATGTAAAGGGTTGTTGGCTATGACGGCAGATTTTTCTCCGTTGCCGATGAGGGCGAGTGAGTCCTTTTAAGGCAGAATATCTCCCCCTGTTTGACCCTAACGTACAGGAGTCTCCGTGGCGCTTTCGGTAACCCAGCTTTATGAAGTGATGGCCCAACTGCCAGATCCCATCTTCATCCTCAGTGAAGATGGTTATTACGTGGAATATATCGGCGGCATGGAGCAGCAATCCTATCACGATGGCAATCCGCTGGCGGGCAAGCAACTGGCCGATGTGCTGCCACCCGAGATGGCCATGTGGGTCAAGGCACAGGTTGCCGAGTCACTGGCGAGCGGTCAGGTGCGGGTGGTGGAGTATGAGCTATCAGCAGCCGAGGTGGGGGGGATCAATGCCGCCGTCGGGCCGCAGGGGGTACAACGCTTCGAGGGCAAGATTGCCCCGCTGCCCTCCCTCTATGACGGCAAGCGGGCGGTGGCCTGGGTGACTCGCAATATTACCCGCCAGTACGAGTTGCAGCAGCGACTGCAGCGCCAGAGCGAGACCGATCAGCTGACCGGTCTCTACAACCGCCGCTTCTTCTTCGAGCACTGCCAGCCGCTGCGGACAGGGGAGGCGCCCTGTGGCCTTATCATGCTCGACATCGATCACTTCAAGCAGATCAACGATCACTACGGCCATCAGCAGGGAGATCGGGCCTTGCAGCGATTCAGTGGCTGCATCGATGCCCTGTTGCGGACGGACGATCTCTTTGTGCGCAGCGGCGGCGAGGAGTTTCTTATCCTGTTGCCACGGATCGATGAGGCCGGTTTGCTGCAGATGGCGGAGCAGATCCGTGCCGCTGTCGAAGCATTGCCTGCCGATCCGGTCGCCATCACGGTCAGTCTGGGCACAACCCTGGTGCAGCCGGAGGAGGAGATCAATCAGGCGCTGGCCCGGGCCGACGAGTGGCTCTATCAGGCCAAGCGGGCAGGGCGCAACCGGGTGGCACACTGCCCGGCACGCTGAGCTGATTGGTCCTGTTATTGGCAGACATCACCTTTCCTTTTGCCATAAATAAATTGGCTGACATCACTGTCAATTAGTAGAAAAGTTGGCCGTATTATTTCACTGATATTCCACAGCTTAAGGTGTTAATATTATCGGCCTGATCGCTGGTCTTATTTTTGTTGTTGGGCAACAGGATGAGGTTTTATCGGTATGTTATCAAAAGGGTTTGGATCTGGTTCTGGATGACGAATGTGACACATTTCATTGTCTTTTGAAACAATCCGATTCAAACGGTCATGAATTATTAACCTTGACCAGGTTGGCGATTTCAACGATGGTAGCGTGGCAGCTCCGTTTCCCTCCGGTGGCCCTGTTGGCTACTGGCGGCGTTGTTCTTTCACGAACAGGGCGATCTGCCATGACATATCGCCAGCCTGTTATTCGGGCCAATAAAAATAATGATGACAGACTAATAAGGTATATATTGCAATGAGTGTTTCTATTGCTGAAAAGAGTCACCCTGTTTCAAAATTGAAATGGGAGAAAAGCGATTCGGTATGGACCATGGGCTTATATGCCACTGCTGTTGGTGCCGGTACGTTATTTCTCCCTATTACTGTCGGCAGTAATTCCCCGGTTATTTTGCTGTTTATATTATTGCTGGCTTTTCCGCTTTCTTATTATTCCCACCGGGCATTGAGCCGCTTTGTGCTCTCCAGTTCCCATAAGGAGGGGGATATCACCCATGTGGTGGAGGAGCACTTCGGTGCCAGGGCGGGCAAGCTGCTGATGCTGGTCTATCTGATGGCCTTCTACCCCATCATTCTGGTTTACAGCATCTCCATCACCAATGCGATCCAGAGCTTCGTGGTACATCAGCTGGGGGATGCCGCGCTTCCCCGCGGCTTGCTGGTGCTGGGGGTGATGCTGGGTCTGCATCTGATCCTGCTGGCCGGCAAACAGATCGTGGTGTCGGCCATCAGCGTGCTGGCTCTGCCGATGGTCGCCTTTCTGATTGGCCTCTCCATCTATCTGCTGCCCCAGTGGAGCCTCTCCTATTTCACAGAGAGTCAGGCAGTGGAGTGGCGTGACCCGGCGTTCTGGAAATCCCTCTGGCTGATCGTGCCGGTGATGGTGTTCTCTTTCAGCCATGCGCCCATTATCTCCTCCTTCAGTGCGGCGCAGAAAAAGCGCTGTCAGGAGAGTGCCGACCTGCGTGCCAAGCGGATCATCAAGTACAGCAGCATGTTGATTTGCGGCAGCGTGCTCTTCTTCGTGGTGAGCTGCGTGATGAGCCTGAGTCAGGCCGAGATGGCGCTGGCCCGCACCGACAATATCTCGGTGCTGTCGGCGCTGGCGAACAAGTTTTCCAATCCGCTGATCGCCTATGTAGGGCCGCTTATCGCCATTCTGGCCATGTCCAAATCCTTCCTCGGCACCTCCATGGGGGTTAGCGAGGGGACTGTGAGCATGGTGAGCGGTGCCTGTCAGGGGCTGGGGCTCTCCCTCAAGGAGTCGACCATCGCCCGGGTGTCGTCGGTGATCCTGTTTATGGTGACCGCCCTCATCACCTATCTGAACCCCAATGTGCTCGACATCATCGAGCGCGTCAGTGGCCCGCTGATCGCGGTGATCCTGTTTCTGCTGCCAGCCTGCTCCATCTATCGCTTGCCCGCACTCAAGCGTTATCGCGGGCCGAGTACCCTTTTTGTGTTGGTGATGGGGCTGCTTGCCATCTCGGCCCTTATCTACGATCTGCTTTGACCGGGCAGTATCCCGCACAAATCCAAAAGGGCGACCATCTGGTCGCCCTTTTTCTGTGCATCGGGGTTAGCCGAGCAGGCCGGTGGCGCTCTGGCCCGCCATCAGCAAGCCGAGGGCCAGCACGCTGAACCAGACCAGGGTTGCGCTTACCAGCAGATAGCCGCTGGCAACGAACAGACCGTCCCGCTGCAACATGCCGGTGGCCAGCAGCAGGATGGCCCAGGCAGGCATGGCGTTGGTGAAGGGGATGGCGCCCAGGGGTAGCATCAGCAGCAGGGCGGCCAGCATGATCAGCAGACCGTTGCAGCGGTTGACCGTGCTGCTGCCGGTCAGCACCAGCAGACGCGGGCGGATAACGCGATCGACACGGGCCAGCAGATCTGCCCCCTTGTGCAGGGTCGGCTTGAGCTGGTCGGCAGCGAAGCGGCGCTCCATCAGGATGGCGGGTAGCCAGGGCACCCGGTTGAGGGTGATGCCTATACCGATAAAAAGGATCAGCAGGCCAAACGGGGTGCTGACACCGGGGATGGAGACCGGCAACAGAAAGGGGACGGTGAGCAGCACGCAAAACAGCAGCATGCCCTGTTCGCCCACCAGCTCCAGCATCTGGCGCAGGCTGATGTGGCTTTCGTCGATGGCGTGCGCGGTGGCCCGCAGGGTATCCGCGAGGGTGGTTTGGGGGTCGTGAAGTTGCGCGGCAACCATTCCCTGATGTCCTTCTGAGTGGTGATGACTGGTCCCTATGACCCGCTTTGGCGCCAGCATACGTGGCAGAGGTTAACCGTCGATGAATGGTGGCGGGGAGTACGGCAAGGCCACAATGGTACTGCTTTGCCGCGCCATCGATGAGTGTGATCCCCCCCATGAAAGTGATCCGGTACAGCCGCCGTTTAGGATGGGCCTAGGACGCCTCTGGTATGCTTTCTGCACAATCACACAGGGAGCAGGGGATGATGATGAAGAGAGCCGGGATAGTGATGATGGGGCTGTTGCTGCCACTGGGTCAGGCCTGGAGTAGTGAGGCAGCAACCACATCCGGTTGGCAGGTGACGCCGTTTTTCGGCTACAGCTCAGCCATCGACTTCGAGAAGAGTGACGAGGTGGTGCAGCCGGTCTCGCGCTCGGCCTCGCTCGATTCACTGCAGGGGCAGGGCTCTGGCAGTTGGGGTCTCTTTATCAGCAAGGAGGTGGATGATCCGGGCATGATCGAGCTGCTCTACAGCCATCAGTCCACCACCCTCTCTCCCGACCAGCCGGATCGCCTGACGGTGGACATCCTGCACTTTGCCGGTGCTCTGACCCTCTCTGACAACCTGATGGCGCCCTATATCGGCGCCGGGATCGGGGTGACCCGCTTTGCCGCTTACGACAGCGAGGTGACCCCTTCCATGTCGCTGGCGCTCGGGGTGCAACCGCGCCTCGCCGAGCATCTGGCGCTGCGGGCCGAGGTGCGCGGTTATGGCTCGCTGGTTAACGACAACAACCAGTTTCTCTGCAACCCGGAGCAGTGCGTGTTCAAGGTACGCGGGGAGCTGGTGACCCAGTGGCAGGCCAATCTCGGTCTTACCTTCCGCTTTTAGGCGGGGGGATTTCCCCCCATAAAACAGGGGCCCCTGGGCCCCTGTTTCAGCAGCAATGTTCCGCAGTGACCGGCAATCAACCGGCAGCTCTTCACGCCTCTTTATTAGTCGGCGTCGCCCATACCGCGCAGTTTCTACCCGCCTCCTTGGCGCCATAAAGCGCCTGATCCACCCGTTTGAACAGCGAGACGGCCGGCTCCCCGGGCTCGCGGATCCCCATCCCCAGACTGACCGTCATGGTATGGGTCGGGTCGGGGGCTATGGTGCGGGTCGCAGTGAGCAGGGTGTTGGTCAGTTGCTGCAAATCGGCTTCGTGAGCGACGGGCAGCAGCAGGGCAAACTCTTCACCACCGACACGGGCCGCCAGCGCACCCGGTGGGCAGTGCTGTTGCAACAGCTCGCCAAACTGCTGCAGCACCCGATCCCCGATATCGTGGCCGTAGTTGTCATTGATCCGCTTGAAGTGATCCAGGTCCAGCAGGATGAGGGCATGGCAAACCCCTTGCTCCAGAAACAGCTGCTGATGAAAGTAGCGCCGGTTTGGCAGCTTGGTCAGATCGTCAAACAGCGCCTGCTCTCTGAGCCGGGTATTGATATGAAAGAGGTGGTGCATGGTGCTCAGGATGCCGATGCTGCTGAGCAGGATGCCGCTGGAGCGCAGCAGATCCTCGGCATAGATGGCGAGCCAGAGCGGCTGCGCCACCAGCTCATCCATGATGTCGGCGGTGGCCCCCATGATCCACAGCATCAGACCGCAGGAGAGCATGCGGTAGGTGTGGGTGGGCAGGTGGGCGCACTGCACCACCCAGAACAGGAACAGCATGGTGAGCCAGTTGATCACCTCGAAGCCAAAGCTGACGGCGTAAAAGCGCTCGTAGGGGAAGTGGGGCAGCAGCAACAGATGAAGGGTCATGATGGCCAGCATCAATCCTCCCAGCAACAAGATGTGGGAACGATGCTCCCGATCGAGCTGATGGTAGTGGGAGAGGCTGATATCGAGACGATCAAACTGCATGGTGTTCCTCGGATTGTGCCCGCCATCACGTTGCAAACAAGGCACTGCGTAATGGTATGCCGTAGTCGGATAACAGAAACGGCTGGTCTGCCAGTGTAAACGAGTTGGCCCGCAGCGCGCGATATCGAGGGCTTCAGCTTGTGGGCTGGTTCAGGATTTGCGCATTTGTGGTGCGCCGGCCATGCCCTGCCCTGTGACAGGGCGGTTCAGTACCGGTTAGCGCAGAGCGTGCGCCATTTTGGTGCGTTAGCGATGGCTGAGATAGTTAATTTAATGATTTTTAAGGATTTAAAATTATGGCCCACTTTATGCTTTTTACATGTCAGACGGTCTCTTGCGCTCATCGGCGGCAGACGCAGTGATGAGGAAGTGGCAAGAGGCATCCCCGTGCCGGGCGCGGGTGTGATTCTGGCGGGTTGCAGCAACACCTTGCGGTTCGCCACAGATTCAATCAGGGAAACGGAGCCGGTCTTGTACCGGTACGACAGGGAAGGAGAGTGCTCTATGGTCAAAAAATGGATGATGGCGGGTCTGACGATGTTGCCTGCCTTGCTGGTTACCCCAAGTTGGGCCGAAGAGGTCGCTCAGGTACAGGCGGCGGTGGCTCCGGTTGCCGCCATGACAATCAACAAGGGTGACAACACCTGGATGCTGCTCTCGGCGGCGCTGGTGATCCTGATGTCGATCCCCGGTCTGGCCCTCTTCTACGGTGGTCTGGTGCGGGCCAAGAATATGCTGAGCGTGCTGATGCAGGTCTTTACCCTGTTCTGCCTTATCTGCGTGCTCTGGGTAATTTACGGTTATTCACTGGCCTTTACCGAGGGGGGCAATTTCTACGGCTCCTTCAGCAAGGTGCTGCTCAAGGGGGTGACCCCTGACTCCATCGCCGCCACCTTCAGCAAGGGTGTCGGGATCAGCGAGCTGATCTATGTGGTGTTCCAGGGGGCCTTTGCCGCCATCACCTGCGGCCTTATCGTGGGAGCGTTTGCCGAGCGCATCAAGTTTGCCGCCGTGCTGCTCTTCTCGGTGATCTGGTTCACCTTCGCCTATATCCCGCTGGCTCATATGGTGTGGTATTGGGCGGGTCCGGATGCCTATACCAGCGCCGAAGCCGCAGCAACCGCGACCGCAACTGCCGGGTATCTGTTCCAGCATGGTGCGCTGGACTTTGCTGGCGGCACCGTGGTGCACATCAACGCCGCCGTGGCGGGTCTGGTGGGGGCCTATCTGGTGGGCAAGCGTCTGGGCTACGGTCGTGATCCCATGACCCCCCACAGCCTGACCATGACCATGATCGGCGCCTCCCTGCTCTGGTTCGGCTGGTTCGGTTTCAACGCGGGCTCCGCGCTGGAAGCCAACGGGGTGGCTGCGCTCGCCTTTATCAACACCTGGGTGGCACCGGCTGCGGCAGCTCTGTCATGGACGTTGGCCGAGTGGGTGATGAAGGGGCGTCCCTCCCTGCTGGGTGCGGCGTCCGGAGCGGTGTCCGGTCTGGTGATGATCACCCCGGCGGCCGGGTTTGTCGGTGTCGGTGGCGCGCTGGTGATGGGTCTTGTCAGTGGTGTGGCCGGTCTGTGGGGCGTCCACGGTCTCAAGCGTCTGCTGGGGGCCGATGACAGCCTGGATGTCTTCGGTCTGCACGGGGTGTGCGGCATTCTCGGCGCCCTGCTGACCGGCGTCTTTGCCAGCCCGGATCTGGGCGGCACCGGGGTGTGGGACTATGTCACCAATCAGGTTGCCGAGGGCTACTCCATCCTGACTCAGGTGAAGATCCAGGCCATCGGGGTCGGTGTCACCCTGCTCTGGTCCGGTGCCGTGGCGGCGATTGCCTTCAAGGCGGTCGACATGCTGATCGGGCTGAGGGTCAATGGCGATGCCGAGCGGGAAGGGCTGGATGTCACCTCCCACGGCGAGAAGGCTTACAGCATGTAATCCCGAACGTCAGACAACAAAAAACCGCCGGAACCGGCGGTTTTTTTATGGCTCGAGGGTGGCGAAACCTTGGTTCACACGCTTAATTCACGACGGCCACGTTGATGCTGCCATTGCCCTGGGTCATGCGTACCCGCGCGCCCGGCACGAAGGTGGGGCTGGCTTTTTGTACCACCACGATGGCTTCGCCGTTCTCTTTCTTGATCTCCAGCTCGACCCCGTCGACCTGGTTGAGTTTGTCGCCAGCGGCCTTGCCGGCTGCCGCGCCTGCAATGGCACCACCTGCTGTGGCGATATCACGGCCGGTGCCGCCGCCTATGGTGCTGCCTAGCAGGCCGCCGACCACGGCGCCGCCAATAGTGCCGAGCAGGGAGTTTTCATCAGCCTGGATCTTCACCGGGCGGGTGGAGATGATGGTGCCATAGCTTACGGTTTGTACCTGTTTGGCACGGTCTTTGGTGTAGACATCGCCAGAGTAGACATCGCTGTTGGCGCAACCGGTGACGGTAGTGGCGGCCAGCAGGGCAATAAGGGTCATACGTTTCAACATGATGGGCCTCCAAGGCTGAATAGAATTCAAACAATCAGTTTGATGAATTGAACTTTACTCCAAGCAAGCGGGACATGAAATCGGCAAAATGTAACCAATTATGCGTTCTGTAACCGGTTTTATCCTTGAATCGCAGCTGTACCGGAGAGGGTTTTAACCAGCACAAGCCGATCCTCGCCGGGGCCGAAGTAGTCGGCGACCTCTTCAACCAGTTGATAGCCAAGACGGTAGTAGAGGCGCTGGGCCGGATTGGCCGGATCGACCGTGAGCCGCAGTTCGCTGATCTGCAGCGCCTGCTGGTTGGCCTCCATCTGGCGCATCATCCGCTCCGCGAGGCCGAAACCGCGCGCCTCGGGCAGCACCGCCAGCGAGAGCACCCAGCCTTGCGACCGCTCCTGACCAAAGCCACCCAGCACATAACCCACCAGTTGCCCCTCGTATTCGGCCACCAGCAACAACTCGGGCCATAAATCCATCGCCTGACGGAAGAAGAAGGCGGGATAGACATCTTCACCAAAGACTTTGGCATCGATCTGCCAGATGGCGTGCATGTCATTGTGGGTGGCGGTGCGTAGCAGGGGCGGGTTGTGGTGCATCAGGACTCCATCGGCAGCAAACGGATCGGCAACGCCGCTGACCTTGGGGCCAACGGCAGAAAAGGAGTCATAGGGTAGTGGTCATCCCCTGCCGGATGCAAGGGATTGGCGGTTATGGCGGCAGCGGTCTGCTGTGGGGCAGTTTGGGAGCCTTGCGCAAGCCGTCGAGCAGATGGCGGAGGGTGAGCCAGGGGTGGCGCAGCAACATGCGCGGGCCGCTCCACTTCATCACCTGCTGGATCTGTTTGCGCATCGCCGGTGCGTAGCAGTGGATATTGCAGTTGGCGCAGGTGGGTTTGTGGCCGTGGCCATAACGGCAGCGACGAAGGCGCTGATGGGCGAAATCCCGCAACTGGCGACAGTGGCGGCAATGGGGATCCTGATGATGGTGCTGGCAGTAGAGGCGGATCATGGCGCTGACCGTCTGCTGCTCGCGCATGAGTCTGGGATGGTCACTCGCCTTTTTGCTGGCTGCGGCGTGTGAGCCCCGGGCTGGGTGGGCATGATGACTTTTCATGGCCGCCATTCTCCTGACCCGCTCGCATGGGGTGTTGATACAGGTCAAAAGGGGGGATAAAAAACAGGGCCCGCAGGCCCTGTGTCATCAGATGAGGCTGGTTGCCTGCTCCAGCCAGGCGAGATCCTCGCCCTCGAGCAGCGGGCTCAGGCGGCGGAACACCTCGACGTGGTATTCGTTGATCCAGCGGAATTCGGCCGGGCTCAGCAGGCTGCGGTCGATCAGGCGGGTATCGAACGGCACGTAGGTCAGACGCTCGAA
Organism: Aeromonas sp. 603607; assembly: GCF_049171595.1. NCBI lineage: Bacteria > Pseudomonadati > Pseudomonadota > Gammaproteobacteria > Aeromonadales > Aeromonadaceae > Aeromonas > Aeromonas sp. 603607. The sequence continues at coordinate 55,288 of NZ_JAAKOV010000023.1, read as the reverse complement.
GCCCAGCATCGGCAGCTCGCCAACCTGTTCCAGCTCGGTCACGACTACCAGGTTCTCGCAACGGATGCCGAAGCCATCTTCACGGTAGTAGCCCGGCTCGTTGGAGAGCACCATGCCCGGTTGCAGGGCGACCATGCTCCCTTTCGGCGCGATGCGCTGGGGCCCTTCGTGGACACTCAGGAAGTGGCCGACGCCGTGGCCGGTGCCGTGGTCGTAGTTGTAACCGGCTTGCCACAGCGGCATGCGGGCCAGCACGTCGAGCTGGATACCGGCGGTGCCGCGGGGGAAGCGGGCCTGATCCAGCGCGATATGGCCCTGCAATACGCGGGTAAACATCGCTTTCTGCTCGTCGCTCACCTCACCCACCTTGATGGTGCGGGTGATGTCGGTGGTGCCATCCATGTATTGGCCACCGGAGTCCAGCAGATAGAGGCTGTCCTGACCAAACGCACGGGGAGTGCCGTTGGTGTGGTGGTAGTGGCACATGGCGGCGTTGGGGCCGAGTGCCGAGATGGTGTCGAAGCTCGGCTCGACGTAGTGCTCCTGCTCGCGGCGGAACGCTTCCACCTGATCGGCCAGGGTGCCTTCATCCACTCCCTCGAACTCGCCGGAGGCAACCAGCCGATCCAGCCAGGCGAGGAAGCGGGTCATGGCCACGCCATCGCGCAGGTGAGCGGCACGCATGCCGGTCAGCTCGATCTCGTTCTTGCACGCTTTCGGCAGCATGGTGGGGTCTTGCCCTGCCACCAGAATGGCGCCCGCCTCTTCCATGACGAGCTGGGTCCAGGCGTTGGCGCTGTCCGGATCGGCCAGCACCTTCTGCTGATCTTCACCGATGCGCTGCAACACGTCGCCCAGCTTGTCGATGGGGTAGACGGAGACATCCTGCCCCACGTGTTGGGTGAAGGCGAAGCAGTCAATTTTGTCGGTATCGACGAAGAAATCCATGCTGGTGTTGGCGTAGAGCACCGCAAAGCCCAGCACCACCGGCAGCCGGTCGATGTCGCGGCCGCGCAGGTTGAGCAGCCAGTTGATGGGCTCGGCCTGGGTCAGCAGCACGGCATCCAGCCCGCGCTTGCGCAGGTCGGCCGCCAGCTGTTCACGTTTGGACTGGCTGGACTGGCCCGCCAGCTCCTCGCTGTAGAGGATGACCGGGCTCTTGGTCGGCTCCGGGCGATCGCTCCAGTTCAGGTCGATGGGGTTCTGCTCGACGCGGATCAGCTCGATACCGCGGTCGGCCAGCATGGCCTTGGCATTCTTGTACCAGGTCAGGCTGTGCAGACGGGCATCGAAGCCAACTCGGGAGCCTGACGGCAGCTGCTCGGCCAGCCACTGCACATGGGGATTTTCAATGAGGTGGAGGAATTCGAACAGTTCGGCGGGGGTTTGCATCCGCGCCTGCACCGTATAGCGACCATCGACAAAGAGGGCTGCCCGCTGGGCCATGATGATGGCGACGCCGGCAGAGCCGTTGAAACCGGTGATCCAGTCAAGCCGCTCGGCGTAGGCGGGGATGTACTCGCCGAGGTGCTCATCATCGTGGGGGACGATAAAGGCGTCCAACTCCTGCATGGCCAGCTCGGCCCTGACTTGGGCGACGCGGGTTTCAATTATCTCGAAATTATTCATGTCGTTAGTGCCAGATGGTTGCTATATGAGTGTTCAGTTTTTATGGCCGCTGGCCAGGATCCGCTTGATCGACTGACCCGCCGCTTCGATATGCTGCCTGAGCAGCACCACCGCCTCGTGCTTGCGCCGGGCGCGGCACAGTTCCAGCAATTGGGCGTGTTCACGCTCCGCCTTGTCCACGCCGTCGCTGGCAAACAGCAGCTCGAAGCGGACATAGCGGTCACAGCTCAGATTGATCTGGGCGATCAGTTCAAGTGCCTGGGGGCGACCGGCTGCCTGATAGAGGGTGGCGTGAAAGCTGTGGTTCAACTCGGCCCAATGTTCGATCTGGGTGCCTGACTCCAGGGCGTGATCAAACTGGGCGAGGATCGCCTCCGCTTGCGCGAAGGTGGCTTCCGTCATCTTGTCGACGGCGTGAAACAGGGTATCGGCTTCCAGCAGCGCTCGCAAATAAAAGAGCTCTTCAATGGCCGAGGCGTCCAGCATGGTGACCACGGCGCCGCGATGGGCTTCGAACTTCACCAGCCCCTGCGCTTCCAGCTGCATCAGGGCTTCGCGCACCGGAATGCGGCTCACTGCCAGCTCTTTGGCAATGGCATCCTGACGCAAGGGGGCGCCAGCGGGGAACTCCCCACGGAGGATCCGGCCACGGAGGTTTTCCATCACCATCTGGGTTCGGGTCTTGTAGGGTGGGGTCATGGCCGGGTCACGATTGGGCGTTACAGAATTGTATATTGTATAAAGTTTGGCTGAATCTAACCTGTCACAACAGGCAAAGGCAAGGTTTTGGCCCCTTTAACGGGGGCGATGGCGGCGTTCGGGGCTCCACAAAAACAAAAATGCCGGTCAGCGTGGCTGACCGGCATGATGTCACTGATACGAAGCGAGCCTGTTACAGCTGCGGGCCTGCCGCAACCAGACGTTTGCCTTCATCGTTATCGGTGAAGCGCTCGAAGTTCTTGATGAAGCGCCCTGCCAGATCGACGGCCTTGGCATCCCACTCGGCCTTGTCGGCGTAAGTGTCGCGCGGGTCGAGGATCGCCGGGTTCACATCGTGCAGCGCGGTCGGGATCTCCAGATTGAAGATCGGCAGCACCTTGGTCTCGGCCTTCTCGATGGAGCCATCCAGGATGGCATCGATGATGGCGCGGGTATCCTTGATGGAGATGCGCTTGCCGGTGCCGTTCCAGCCGGTGTTGACCAGATAGGCCTCTGCACCTGCCGCTTCCATCCGTTTTACCAGCTCCTGACCGTACTTGGTCGGATGCAGGGAGAGGAAGGCTGCGCCGAAGCAGGAGGAGAAGGTCGGGGTCGGCTCTGTGATGCCGCGCTCGGTACCGGCCAGTTTGGCGGTGAAGCCAGACAGGAAGTGGTACTTGGTCTGCTCCTTGGTCAGCTTGGAGACCGGGGGCAGCACGCCGAAGGCGTCGGCAGTCAGGAAGATCACCTTGGTGGCGTGACCAGCCTTGGAGACCGGCTTGACGATGTTGTCGATGTGATAGATGGGGTAGGAAACGCGGGTGTTCTCGGTCTTGGAGCCATCATCGAAGTCGATGGTGCCATCGGCAGCAACGGTCACGTTCTCCAGCAGCGCATCGCGGCGGATGGCGTGGTAGATATCCGGCTCGGCCTCTTCGGAGAGCTTGATGGTCTTGGCGTAGCAGCCCCCTTCGAAGTTGAACACGCCGTGGTCATCCCAGCCGTGCTCGTCATCGCCGATCAGCTGGCGCTTCGGATCGGTGGATAGGGTGGTCTTGCCGGTGCCGGAGAGGCCGAAGAAGATGGCAACGTCGCCGTCCTGACCCACGTTGGCGGAACAGTGCATGGAGGCAATGCCGCGCAGGGGCAGGAAGTAGTTCATCATGGAGAACATGCCCTTCTTCATCTCGCCACCGTACCAGGTGCCACCGATGAGCTGCATTTTCTCGGTCATGTTGAAGGCAACAAAGTTCTCGGAGTTGAGACCCTGCTCCTTCCAGTTCGGGTTGGTGCACTTGGCACCGTTCATCACCACGAAGTCAGGCTTGAAGGTTTTCAGCTCTTCATCGCTCGGGCGGATGAACATGTTTTTCACGAAGTGTGCCTGCCAGGCTACCTCGGTGATGATGCGTACGGCCAGGCGGGTATCCGGGTTGGCACCGCAGAAACCGTCGACCACAAACAGGCGCTTGCCGGAGAGCTGTTTGGTGACCAGCCCTTTCAGATGTGACCACACTTCCGGGGTAATCGCTTTGTTATCGTTTTTACCCTGGTCAGACCACCACACAGTATCCTGGGTAGTGGCATCTTTGACGATATATTTATCTTTCGGGGAGCGACCGGTGAAGATACCGGTGTTTACGTTGACGGCGCCCAGCTCGGTCACCACACCGCGCTCGAACCCTTCCAGGTCAGGGCGTGTCTCTTCCGCGAAAAGCTGCTCGTAAGAGGGGTTGCGAACGATTTCTTGGCTGTTTTTGATGCCGTACTGGTCCAGTCCTAATTGTTGGGCCAGGGTGGGTTCTGCCACGATTGTCATTGTATTCTCCTGGGTTCAGAGGTTGGTAGGGTTCTATCTGACGGTCATCCTATCACTTAGGTGGTAGAGTTTAGCGATCGCCATCAAACTTTATAAAATAGGGTATTTTTTTGTTATTAAAGTTAAAGGCGGGTTTTGCCCGCCTTTAATTAGTGTAACTGGTTTGCATCATTGCCGGGAGCCCTGCTGAACAGGGTTTCGACATCGATCCCATTAAATTGGTACTGGGCGCCGCAATAATCACAGTGCATGTCGATCTTGCCGAGCTCCTGCACCATCTCCATGACCTCTTCCTTTTCTATCTGCAGCAGGGCCCCTTCGCAGCGCTCGCGGGAGCAGGTGCAGCGGAACTCGACCGCCTGCGGATCGAACACCCGCACCTTGTCCTGATGGTAGAGACGGTAGAGGATCTCTTCTGCCTGCAGGCCGAACAGCTCTTCATCCTTGATGGTGCTGGTGAGCTGGGTCAGGTGATCGAAATCGTTGCTGTGATCCTCGCTCTGGGCGGGCAGCTCCTGCAGCATGATGCCGGCGGCGCGCGGTTCGCCCTCGTGGTAACCAGTGCGGATCCACAGCTTGGTGGCCAGCTGTTCGGAGCGGGCAAAGTAGTGCTCCAGGCAGCCCGCCAGAGTGTCGGCGTCCAGCGCGATGATGCCCTGATAGCGCTCGCCCTGCTCCGGGGTGATGGTGATGATCAGCTGGCCGTTGCCAATCAGGCTCTGCAGCTTGCCATCGCTCGGCAGCTCGCCTTCATAGCGGGCCACGCCGCGCAGCTGCTGGTTGTTGTCACCGTTGATCACGGCCAGACGCACCGGGCCATCGCCCTGCAGTTGCACTGTGATGGAGCCTTCAAACTTGAGGGTGGCGGTCAGCAGGCTGGTGGCGACCAGCAGCTCGCCCAGCAGTTTTTGCACCTGCACCGGGTAGTTCTGGGCTTCCACCACGTGGCGGTAGGTGTGATCCAGCTGGACCAGCTCGCCACGCACTTCGTACTCTTCAAACAGATAGCGATACAGCAGATCTTGGTTGCTCATCATGTATTCCTGGCTTTTCGGTGAGGTAAATCGGGCGGGCTGGAGTTGATGCCAGCCCGGTATCAAATCGGGGTCGGTCAGTACTGTTTGACCTTGAGCAACTGGCGTCGCTCCTGCTTGTCGGGGCGGCGCTCGGGGCTGGGGGCAAACTGGCTGTTGAAGCGGTGCGCCTCGCTGTTCTCGGCCCGTTTTTTCAGGCTCTCGGCGGTCTCTTCATAGAGCTGCTGGGCCAGCGGGGCCGATTTGCGCTGCTCGCTCAAGGCCAGCACCCGCACTTCGCGTTCGTCCTGCCCCTGCCAGAAGCGGATCAGTGCTCCCACTTCCACCTGTTTGCCCGGTTTGCTGCGCTGACCATTGTAGTGCACCTTGCCCCCGTCTATCTGATCCCGCGCAATGGAGCGGGTCTTGTAGAAACGGGCCGCCCACAACCACTTGTCGAGACGAACCTCGAGGGCACTTTCTGCATGATTGGGCATGAACAGGCTCCATAACGGGGAAAAGAGGTGGTCGATTATACCAGAGCACGGGGTCGGGATAGAAACCGGGCAGCCGCTGCGCGGGGCGCAAACCATGTCAAGGTGATGCAACATATGGGCAGTTTGCTGATTCACAAGGGAAAGCCGCTGCTTTATCGGGTATTCATGGGGGCTGGGAAGGGCCTTCATACCGCGCATATAACACTGCCGCCCCGGTTGGGGGCGGCAGTGTTCACATCCATCGACCATGTCAGAGTCAGAAGTGATCGTGCTGATCCGGCTTCTTCTGGTCGTGCGGCCCTTCGCTGTGGGCGATGGCGGTGCGGATCAGATCAACCCCGGCGCGGATAATCAGCACCCCCATGTTGACCAGCTTGACGCAGACCCACATGAAGGTGATGAGCAGGATCAGCTTGAGCACGGTCTGGAAGGCTTCTAGGAAGTTCTGCTCCAGCTGGGCGGTCAGGCCGTTGGCGCTGGTCATCAGCCAGGTGTAGACCTCGCGCACGAACGGGATGCGGCTTGGCATCTCCAGCACATCCAGTGCGGCAGGGAGCGCCTGGAAGATGACGATGCTGCCGAACAGGATCAAAATGACACCGATGGCGATGCCGAGGAAAAAGCCGAACTGTCTCATGGAGGGCTCCAGCGTTTGCTGCATGAAATTGAAGATAGCCGCCAATAGTAGGGAGTGCCCTGCTTCATCGCAATCTTCCGTGCACCTCCATTGCGGCGGGAACGACGGCGATCCGGCCGCCACCATTGCTCAACTATCTGATTTCTGGGAGGCTTGTCGCCATTGTGCATAGGGAAAGCAAATTGATGTCGAGAACCCTCTTTTTACTGTTGCTGGCGTTGTTTGCCGCTCTGCCAGCCCTGAGTGCCGAACCGGCTGGCCCAACGGCAGCCGCCTGCGCCATCCGCCATCAGGATCAACTGCTGCTGGTGCAGGATCGCATCTCCTCCCGCTACAGCCTGAGCGGTGGCTATATCGATGGCGGCGAGAGCCCCGAGCAGGCGGCGCTGCGCGAGCTGTATGAAGAGACCGGTCTGCGCGGCGAAGTCGTCGCGGATCTTGGCCGCTGGCAGAAAGCGCAGGTCTTTGCCTGTCGCACTCTTGAGCCTATCGTCGCCCAGCAAGATTCCGATTTTGTCTCGCTGCTGCAGGCCCCCAATCTGGGTGGCGAGATCCTCAACGCCCGCTTGATCGCGGTGGACAAGCTCCCCCGCGCACAGCGCCGCTTCCCGGAGCAGCTCGACTGGCTGCAATCCCGACTGGATAAGGTGCCCGAGAGCGAGGTGCGCTGGCAGGCCGATTTTGTGGCGCAGGGCAATGCGCTGCATCAGGCCGAGATCCCGCTGATGCTGCGGCTGCAACAGTGGCTGGGGCCCGATGTCTGGTGGCTGTCGGTCAGCAATCTGTTTGGTTCAGGCGGCTTTCAGCTTGCCCTGATACCTTTGCTGCTCCCGCTGCTGGGGTGGCCGCGACTGCGCCAGCTGCTGTTCGCCATGCTCTGGCTCGGCTTGCTGGTGCAGGCGAGCAAGGAGGGGATCGGCTGGCCGCGTCCCTTCCATCTGCAACCTGAACTGGCGACTCACAGTGCCCAGGGCTTTGGCATGCCGAGCGGTCACACCGCATCGGCCCTGCTGTTCTGGGGCGCGCTGCTTGGCTGGCTCTGGCCTGCCCGGCGCGGACAGGCCTACTCGCTGGCGCTGCTGCTGGCCCTTACCACCGGTCTGGCGCGGGTCTGGCTTGGGGCACACTTTATCTCTGACGTAGTGGCGGGGCTGCTGATGGGCGCCATACTGCTGGCTGCTCGTCCCTGCTGGCGTACGGATGGGCTTGTGGCAGGCTGGTTGCTGCTGATTGCCGCGGCGCTGGCGCTCGGGGGACTGACCCAATCGGCCCATCTGACCGGTATCGGGCTGGTAGCGCTGGGCCTCTGGCTAGGGGGAAATGCGGCCCTCGTTCGAGCTGGTTATCCCCCGCTGCTTACAGGGGGCGTTGTGCTGGCGGGCTGCTTGCTGATCGGTGCCGGCCTGTGGCTGTTGCCGCTGCTGACCAGTAGCTCGTTGATCATACTGCTTGGACAGTTTGTGCTCTTTTTCGGGCTGGGGCTCTGGTTGAGCGTCGGCCTCTGGTGGATACTCTCTCTCTTGAAACAAGACTCACGACCCAGGGGCGGACGCCCTGCAAGGGGAACTCTATGAATATGAAAAAAGTGGATTTGGCCAAGATAACCTTGGGGGTGCTGTTTCTCAGCCTCCTGATCATCTCCTGCTTTATGGTGCTGCGCCCCTTCCTGCCCGCACTGGTGTGGGCCACCATGATCACCATCGCTACCTGGCCACTGATGTTGATGGTGCAGCGGTTGCTGTGGGGCAAGCGTGCGCTGGCCGCTCTCTTTATGAGCCTGGTGCTATTGCTGATGTTTGTCATTCCGCTCTTTATGACACTGGCCAATGTGGCGGAGAAAGCCCCCATGCTGATCGAACTGGGGACCAATATCAGCCAGTCGCCTCCGCCCGAGCTGCTCTGGTTGCAGCAGATCCCGCTGGTGGGCGGCAAGCTCTATGACTTCTGGCAGCAAATTCTGGCGAGCGGTGGTCAGGTGCTGTTTGCCAAGCTGGCGCCCTACTTCGGTCAGACGGCGCGCTGGCTGGCTGCTCAGGCCGGTAATCTGGGCATGCTGCTGGTCCACTTCCTGCTGACGGTCGGTATCTGTGGTCTGCTCTATCACTCCGGTGAAGTGGTGGCGACCGGCATTCGCCGCTTTGCCCACCGGCTGGCCGGGGATCGCGGTGACAATGCGACCGTGCTGGCTTCCCAGGCGATCCGCGCCGTGGCCATGGGGGTGGTGGTTACTGCGCTGGTGCAATCCTCGGTGGCCGGGGTGGGGCTGTGGATCGCTGGCATCCCCTACACCATGGTTCTGGTGGTGGTAATGTTCCTGCTCATCGTCGCCCAGATAGGTCCCTTTCCGGTGCTGATCTCCTGTGTCGGTTATCTCTACTGGAGCGGTGATACTACCTGGGGCACCTTCCTGCTGGTCTGGTCGCTGATCGCCGGCACAATGGACAACTTCCTGCGTCCCTTCCTGATCAAACGCGGTGCCAATCTGCCCCTCATTCTCATTCTGGTGGGGGTTATCGGCGGCCTGCTGGCGATGGGGATCATCGGTCTGTTTATCGGCCCCGTGGTGCTGGCTGTGGCTTATACCTTGCTGGATGCCTGGATCAAGGAGGGTGACCACCAGTCAGAGGCGACCCATATCGCGGCAGCGCCCAGTATAGATTGACGGTTCTATAAAAAGACGATGCAAAGAGCCGCCCGATGGGCGGCTCTTTTGTTGATGATGACAGCGTCAGGCCAGTTGTTTCATACCTGAGCCGCAGCGGTTGTTCACAGCATCTGCTTGAGGCGATAGAGCAGGTCCAGTGCCTGGCGCGGAGTGAGCTCGTCCGGGCGCACTGCTTCCAGCTCTTCCACCACCGGATGAGGCTGCGGGGCGAGGGTCACCGGAGCCGGGCGGCTTTCACCGGCGGCGGCCGGAGTGGCGCTCTCCAGCTCATGCAGTTTGTGACGGGCCTGCTGGATCACCGATTTGGGTACCCCCGCCAGTGCCGCTACTTGCAGGCCGTAGGAGCGGCTGGCCGCCCCTTCCTGCACCGCGTGCATAAAGGCAATGGTGTCGCCGTGCTCCACCGCATCGAGGTGGACGTTGGCCAGCCCACTCATCAGCTCCGGCAAGCGGGTCAGCTCGAAGTAGTGGGTGGCAAACAGGGTGTAGGCGCCAATCTTGCTCGCCAGCTGTTCGGCACAGGCCCACGCCAGCGAGAGGCCGTCGTAGGTGCTGGTGCCGCGGCCAATCTCGTCCATCAGCACCAGACTGCGGGCGGTGGCGTTGTTGAGGATGTTGGCGGTCTCGGTCATCTCCACCATAAAGGTGGAGCGGCCGGAGGCGAGATCGTCCGACGCTCCGATGCGGGTGAAGATACGGTCGATGGGGCCGATGCGGGCGCTGTCGGCGGGCACGAAGGCGCCGATGTGGGCCAGCAGCACGATCAGCGCGGTCTGGCGCATGTAGGTGGATTTACCGCCCATGTTGGGACCCGTGATGATCAGCATCCGCCGCTCCCGCTCCAGCCGGATGGGGTTGGCGATAAAGGGGTCTGTCATCACCTGCTCCACCACCGGATGGCGGCCCGCCTCGATGATGATCTGATCTTCGTCGATGAGGGTCGGGCAGCGGTAGTCGAGGGTCTCGGCCCGCTCGGCCAGGTTGGCCAGCACGTCCAGCTCTGCCAGTGCGGCTGCGGAATCCTGCAGATCGCCGAGGTGGGGCAGCAGGGCGTCGAGCAGCTCTTCGTAGAGCCGTTTCTCCAGCGCCAGCGCCTGGGACTGGGCGGTGAGTACCTTGTCCTCGTACTTCTTCAGCTCATCGATGATGTAGCGTTCGTTGTTCTTGAGGGTCTGGCGGCGGATGTAGTGGGCCGGCACCAGATGGCTGTTGGCGCGGCTCACCTCGATATAGAAGCCGTGCACCTTGTTGTAACCCACCTTGAGGGTGTTGATGCCGGTCAGCAGCTTCTCCCGCTCCTCGATGCGGGTGAGGCTGGCGGTGGCACCGTTGGCCAGATCCCGTAGCTCGTCCAGCTCCTGATTGAAGCCGTCACGGATGACGCCACCATCGCGGATCAGCACCGGCGGCACCTCCATCACCGCGCGCTCCAGCAGGTCGAGCAGCTCGGGGAAGGTGCTGGCCCGCTCGGCCAGCTGTTGCACCGCTTCGTGCTCGTTGTCCGCTAGCAGGCGCTGTAGCTCGGGCAACTGGGCGAAGGCCTGACGCAGGCGGGTGAGGTCGCGCGGACGGGCCGAGCGCAGGGCGAGGCGCGCCAGCACCCGCTCCACATCGCCGACCTGACGTAGCAGACCACCCAACTCGTCGTAGAGGTTCTGCTCGATAAGCGTATGGATGGTGCTCTGGCGACCTTTCAGGATCACCCGATCGCGGATCGGCTGGTGGATCCAGCGCTTGAGCAGGCGGCTGCCCATGGGGGTGGCGGTGCGATCCAGCACCTCGGCCAGGGTATTTTCATAGCCACCGGCCAGATTCTGGGTCAGCTCCAGATTGCGGCGGGTGGCGGCATCCATGATGACCGCATGATCTGGCTGTTCAAGGCGCACGTTGCGGATGTGGGGCAGGGCGGTGCGCTGGGTATCTTTGACGTACTGCATCAGGCAGCCAGCGGCGCACAGGGCGGTCTCGCTCTTGTCTACGCCAAAGCCCACCAGATCCTGGGTGCCGAATTGTTGGCAGAGCAGCTTACGAGCTGTGCCCAGCTCAAACTCCCACTCCGGACGGCGGCGCAGGCCGCGGCGACCCTCGATATGGTGCAGGAATTCGAAGGATTCCGGGTAGAGCAGTTCGGCCGGATTGGTGCGCTGCAGCTCAGCCAGCAGGGTCTCTTCTTTCTCGAACTGGTTGATGAAGAAGCGGCCGGAGCCGATGTCCATGGTGCCATAGCCGAAGCGGCGGCCATCGTGATAGACGGCGGCGATCAGGTTGTCCTGCCGCTCGCTGAGCAGCGCCTCGTCGGAAACGGTGCCCGGGGTGATGATGCGAATGACCTTGCGCTCCACCGGCCCCTTGCTGGTGGCGGGATCCCCCACCTGTTCGCAGATGGCGGCAGATTCGCCGAGCTGCACCAGCTTGGCCAGATAGCCCTCGATGGCGTGATAGGGCACCCCCGCCATCGGGATGGGGCTGCCAGCCGACTGGCCACGTTTGGTCAAGGAGATATCGAGCAGCTGGGAGGCCTTGCGGGCATCGTCATAGAACAGCTCGTAGAAGTCGCCCATCCGGTAGAACAGCAGGATCTCCGGGTTCTCGGCCTTGAGGCCAAGGTACTGCTGCATCATAGGTGTGTGTTGCTGTAGATTTTCTATTGTTATCAATGTCTGCTCGTCGTTAAGTTACTGTTCTTAAACTGTCTTTATTCTTTGTTAAAGCTCAGCATGGTTCAGTTTGTCTCACCTAAGCTCACTGAATCTTGCTTCAAAGCGTAGGCTAAAGCGTAGGTTTGTGTGATGATGAACGTGATTAGAATGAAAACCTACGCTTTTCTCTCATAAAAAACGATATGAAAGGATGTAAGTGATGGCTGCGCCCCAGAATAGCAAACCGCTTTCTTACAAGGCAATTGAGTCGATGAAGCCAGGAGACAAAGATAAAGTCGACATCGGTGATTACCGAGGATTGCGAGTAGCGTGCGGGAAAACGGGAAAGAAAAGCTTTTACTACCGCTACAATGACCCTTTGAATCCGCGTAAACAAAAGCAAGTCACCTTAGGTGTCTTTCCTGCCATGTCATTGGAGGAGGCAAGGACCAAGTTCAAGGAATTGAAGCTCATGAGGCATCAAGGTGTCTGTCCGGCTACAGAGCTGAGCGCAGTTAAAGTCAAGCTCGAGCAGGAACCTGAAGTCGTTGCACCGTTTACCATCACTGACATGATCGAGCTTTACCTTACTGAGCACATCGAAGATCGGCACGCCAAGGAAGGAGGAATTTTACCTGGAGCCCGTAAACCCAAAGGGCAAGCAGAAACACGAAGGACTCTCTATAACGATCCTGTGCGTGTATTCGGAGAGAGTTTAGCCACGGAGGTGCTAGCTAACGATATCGTGGCTTTGATCATGGAGATTGTTGCGCGGGGAGCGAATGTTCAAGCTGGTAGTGTTCTGCGTGAGCTATCAGCTGCTTTCGATTATGCAATTGGAACGGGTAAACTGGATGAGCACTTTGTAAACCCAGTTACAAACGCAAAGAAAAGATTAAAATTAGCGAAAGTGCGTTTAACATGTCAAAAAGGAACTCGAATTCTTAGTGATGAAGAGCTAAAAAAATTTCTTCTCTGGTTACCAAGTTCTGGTTTTACTATTCCACAGAAAAACGTGCTCAGAATGACGCTATGGACAGGATGCCGTACCGGAGAAATATGTGGTGCTTATTGGCGAGATATTGATCTAAGTAATGGTACATTCCATTTAAAAGAAACAAAAACTGATACCGAGCGATATGTTCAGTTGCCAAGACAAGCTATCGAATTTCTTCATTCACTGAAATTAATCACAGGTGATTGTTTATTCCCATCTATTTTGACTAAAAAACCGATACCTCAAAAATTGTTAACTGAAACAGCATGGCGACTGCGCAAAGACAATGTAATGATTGATATACCTTCTTGGACACCACATGACCTTAGGCGTACCGTTAGAACGGGGCTTGCAAAGCTGAAATGCCCCAGTGATATTGCAGAGGCAATACTAGGTCATGCCCCGAAAGGCATAGAAGGAACATACAACCTACACAGATACAATGATGAGTGCAAAGAGTGGTTGCAAAAGTGGGCGGATCATTTAGAAAGGTTAATTGCGATATAGAAAATTCTCATCGGTCAAATATATTTATTTGTGGGGGCGTAAGTGCCCCCATGTAACATGTGATTTTTATAGCTAGCTTAAATATTGATGAAACTACCCATCAGGATTGATGTTGCAGTACGCATCGTTGATTAGTTTTTCTATGACTTCATTTCTTTTTAGTCCCTTCGACTTTGTAATTTCTTTTAATTTACCTTCAATGTCTACACTCATGATGAAATTATATTGCTTGCTGTCTGGGTTGCTTTTTCTGTAATTTTTTTGGGTTAGGGATTTTTTGATTCTATCAACTTTGACTATGCAGTCACTTTCTTTAAATACGAATAGTAAGTCAAAGTAGGTTTTAATGGTCTCGAAAACATCTTTGTTACTATTACCGTCAATTATTTTTAAAAAAAGCTCATCTTGATCTATCTGGTTTTTTATCCATAACAAATCTTCATTTTTTAATTTTTCAAAGTTTGACCAGCTTTTAGGTTTTTGGCTTTTAACTATTTTATTCCAAAACAATTCAATAAGCTGAAGGTGCTTGGCCTTTATAGCTATTTCATCATCTAAGTGATCAAAATACTCTATTATCCTTTCTTTTTTTTGACGAGGAGTTTTGGCTCTGGGGGGCGTATTGGTAAAACGCATGTGGCTGAATGATATTGCGTCTTCAAATGAATTGTTTCTAAAATAATTTGGCCCTGGCTGACTAAAGTTTTGGATAGGCTTCTTGTAAAGGTCACTATCTTTGTCAAAAAAATAACCCCAATTATTAGTTATGGCAAATGCAAAATTACACACTCTTTGGTTCGCTTCCTGTATCCAGCAAAAGTGTTCTATTTCTAGACAGTTTCTACTAAACTGTTTGAATAGAAATTCTGCGATGGTATCGATATTCTCTAGCTGTATGGAGTTATCTATTTTTCGAATATAGTTTGCGACAACATAATCGGGATTGGTTTTTAAATAGTCATTAAAAGTTAATAAAATTGAGTCGGAATCAATATTGATGGTATCAACTTGTAGTTGATGCAGAATATATCCTGCAAATCTTATCATTTCCTCTGTAGCTTTAAGTCTATTGAATTTATCCTTCCACGGGTATTTTGAATCACTTGTTTTTGGTAATTCATAATTGGCTGGCGTCATATGAACTAATTCCATTTAAAAGTTATTTAAGTTTTATACTAGGGTTTTCCTAGTGTCGGTCAAGTGTTTTTTTAGGGTTTTTATTGAATTTTTGTAGTCTGTTTATAGTGTTTTTATGTGAGCTAAAAACCCTGGAATCCATGGCTTTTCATTGATTTTTATTAGCTTTTATGGGCGATTGCGTTGTGTCTCGTGGTTGGTGTGAGGTTTCTCATCACTGGTTTTACAGAGAGCTGGTATGTGAATACCTATAGTAGCATCGGTGAGTTGTTGATGATTTGGTATTGGCTGTGGATCAGTGAGTATAAATAGTGGGGTAATAGATCCGAGTGTGATGATGGCGTCTGGGCTATGTAAAAATGAACGCAACGAACCTTAGGTATGAAAAAATCTAAGGAGTGTAAGATGGGTCTCATTAAAATAAATGAATTAATAGCAATGACTAAGCTGTCTCGCCCTACAATCTACCGGCTAATCAAGGCTGGAAAGTTCCCTTCACAACTCAAAACATCGCCCAAGACGGTGGCATGGGAAAAATCAGAAATAGAGGACTGGATTCGCAAATTGATAATGGAGCGAGAAGGCTAACAACTAACAATTTACTTGGCTCCCCTTTGGGGAGCCTTTTTAGCTTGGTGGTTTCATTTTATCTGTTTAGGGGCGGTAACTGTTGGTCGACAACTTTTTGCTGGTTAATTTCATGGCATGGAATAGTTGCTTGTACGTTGAATCTAACTTCAGAGTAACTTTCTTGCCTTAACAACCAGTATTAGTGGAGGTTTATTTAAAATAATCACGTGTACCCCGGTGATTTAGGAGGTCGCTAAGTTCGGTAATAGTAATATATACACCAAGGTGTATACCAAGGTAGAGGGTGTAGGAGATATATCGAAGATGAGAGTGATACACCACCAAAGTGTATCACAGGGTATACCAACGAGCATATGTGATATACACACGAAGTGTATACCAATCAGATACACATCGGGCTTGTACGTCAGATACAAGCCATTAGCCGTATACATCGGCATAGCGCAGCATATGCAAAGCACAGAGTGCTAAACGCAGGTTGGTATATCAACCTACTGGTTTGATAAGAGAGCAGGGTATCAGTTGACCGTAAAGTTTTACGCAGCGGCCCTCATTAATGACGATGAGTGCTGTTACCTGAGCATCTAACCAACTGGCATGGGTATTCCATGTAAATCATAGGGCCGTATATGAAATCAAATGGCGGGTATTGTTTAATAGGCAACGAGCTAGACAATTTGCGAGTTGTGGCTGAGGCCAAGTATGGTGAAATATCCTTTGAGCAGTTAAAAACATCCGTGGAGGTGATCGCCAGCTTTTTGAATAAACATCCGAGAGTGTTTGCTGTACGCGTTGATATGCGTTTCCCTCATATACCAGTTATGGATGATCCGGACATGCCGACAAGCTTTCCACCGGAGGTAGAAGAGGAAAAGGTTATTACGCGATTTATTGCTTCACTAAAAAGCCAGATACATGCGTTACGTCACCGTAAGGGTAAGACTGGTAAACGATTCTTCTTGGGTTATATCTGGGTAAAGGAGCAAGTAACAAGCCAGTACCCTCATTATCACGTGGTGCTACTATTTAACCGAGATGATTACGGTTATCTTGGTGGCTACGCTAATTTTGATGCGGATAACATGGCTACGCGTATTCGTAAAGCTTGGTGCAGAGCATTGAGGCTTGCATACCCTGATTATGCGTCTTTGGTGCATTTCCCTCCTGACGCAGAGTATCGATTTGATCGCAGAGATGCAGATCTGCAGAATGAGAATTTTTATAACTTCTTGGTGAGGATCGGGTATTTATTTAAATTGCGTTCGAAAGTACGAGGTGAGCGTAATTTCGGGCATAGTGAACGGATAAGGTAATGTTCACTCTTAATTCACTGGCCCTAGTGGGGATGCTTGGACATTCAAATTCAATTCGGGAGTTTCTACTCTCGGATCTGTTAAGCTAATCCCTCATTTGTTATCGCATCAGTTGGAGTAACCCATGGCAGCCTATTCCCCTTCCTTCACCCATGACCCATGCCATGTTGAGTCGAGTGGCGGATATCGCTGAGTTGCTGCGGCTGTAGCGGTTTGCTCAGAGCTCTCAGGTTCTTATGTTGCGTCGAGAGAACCGGATCCGCACCATCCAAGCTTCGCTAGCTACTGAGCACAATACTCTGAGTGTTGAGCAGGTGACGGCAGTGACTGAGGGGAAGACGGTACTTGGGCTTCCACGGGAAATCCAAGAGGTCCGTAATGCGTTTGCGGCCTATGAGGCAATGCCTAATAGGGATCCAGCTTCAGCGGAAGATTTACTTGGTGCTCACGGACTACTGATGCGTGGACTCTGTGATGATGCGGGTCACTGGCGTAGGTATTTATCGAGGCGAGCAGTTAGTGCATATGGCTCCCCCTGCGAACCAGGTCCCTCGTCTGATGGGACAGCTATTGACTTGGCTGGCTGAGAACGAGGCTCATCCGCTGCCATATAAAGGGGTTTGGTCGGTGTGAATTGCCCCTAGTTCCCTAGAGACCTAACTGCCTTAAAATGAGGCCAGCATTGGAGGTGCCATGGTCCGTCAGCGTTATCCAGAAACTTTCAAAATCGAAGCTGTTAAACAAGTTACTGAGCGTGAGATGCCTGTGGCTGACGTTGCACGAGCCCTTGGGGTATCCAGCCACATTCTGTATGCCTAGCTCAAGCCGTACGGCAAGCCTGCAGAGCAGCAACACGAAGAGTCTGCCTTGCAAGCCGAGATACACTGCTTGAAAACCGATCTGCGTCAATTAACCGAGGAGAGCGCAACATCTCAAAGGAGGGTGGGATTCAATCGGGTGTGTCACGACCATGTGAAAACATGCAGTTGCGGAGGATTGTTGAATGCAACGAACATTTACAGCAAAGGAAAAGGGGACTGCCGAAGCAGTCCCTGAGTTAGGCTCATTGCGATAACACATGTCTGAAGTTTGGTTCAATTGTATTATCTACATGTTAACCACAGCTGCTCACAGAGAGCGTTGTTTAACTCAACTAAGTCGAGCGTTCACCGTCTAGCAGGGCGGCTATACCATGACCAGTCTGGAAATACGTGACCACTACAATATTGAGGTGTCAGCGAACATATCAGAGTGGGCCGGCTCCGGCGGAGGGCTTACAGATATAGATGCTCGGGGCCAGACCGCTCACTTGGGGATAACGAATATTAACCTGTTCGCACACTGCTGCTGTCAGTGACTGTGGAACCAATGCAACCACACAGCCACCAAACCCGCCACCAGTCATCCTCACACCACCACGACTGCCGATGATCTCTTTGATCATGTCGACCAAGGCGTCGATAGCAGGCACTGTGATGGCAAAATCATCACGCATCGAGGCATGGGACCGCGCCATTAATTCGGCCATCATGACCATGTCTTCATTCGCAAGCGCATCGGCTGCTGCCAGCGTTCGTTCATTCTCGGAGATGACGTGGCGTGCACGGCTCGCGACGACAGGATCCAGTTCGTTGGCTCGCTCGGTGAACTGGGTCATCGTCAGATCGCGCAGTGCCTTGACCCCAAAATGCCGTGCGGCCTCTTCACACTGTGCCCTGCGGGTATTGTATTCGCTATCCACCAGGCCCCGACGTACGTTCGAGTTGATAATGACCACATCAATGTCGGCTGGCATGCTCACAGGACAGGTATCCAGACTGCGGCAATCGATCAGCAGAGCATGATCTTGCTGACCCAGAGCCGAGATGAACTGATCCATGATGCCGCAGTTGCAACCGACGAACCTGTTTTCCGCCAGTTGTCCATTCAGGGCGATATCTGCTTGGCTGATGTCGAGGTGATTCATCTCTTTGAAGATCTGTCCTACTGCCACTTCCAGAGAGGCGGAAGAGCTCAGGCCTGCTCCCTGAGGTACATTGCCACTGATTACCAGGTCTGCCCCTGTCAGTTGACAGCCTCGCAATAGCAAATATTTGACGACGCCTCGCACATAGTTGGCCCACAGGTATTCCGGGCGCGCCTCTATGGGGTGGCGTAAGTCAAATTCATCCAGTTGGTTGTGATAGTCGGCAGCGATAACCCTGATCAGACTATCTTGGCGGGGGGCAGCACTGATCACGGTCTGATAATCGATGGCGCAGGGTAGCACGAAGCCATCGTTATAGTCCGTGTGTTCCCCAATGAGGTTAACACGCCCAGGTGCCTGAATGGCGAGGGTCGGGCGATAACCATACTGAGTGTAAAAGGTATGTTCAGTCACGCTGTGTGGCGATTCAATACTCATATCTCAACCTCAAACCTGTTCACGAAAATGGATATCGCTGACGGAACGCAGGCGTTCGGCCGCCTGTTCTGCCGTCAGGTCACGTTGTGTTTCTGCCAGCATTTCATAGCCCACCATAAACTTGCGTACGCTCGCAGAGCGCAGCAGGGGCGGGTAGAAGTGGGCATGCAACTGCCAGTGATCATTCTCTTCGCCATTGAATGGCGCACCATGCCATCCCATCGAATAGGGGAAGGAGCACTGAAACAGGTTGTCATAGCGGCTGGTTAGTTTTTTGAGCGCCAGTGCGAGGTCTGCACGCTGTTGCGGTGTCAGTGTCGGTAGACGTGTTACCGCAAACTTGGGAAGCAACAGGGTTTCGAAGGGCCAGGCAGCCCAATAAGGCACTACTGCCAGCCAGTGTTCCGTTTCCACTACGGTGCGGCTGCCGTCAGCCTGCTCGCGTTCCGCATAATCGAGCAACATGGCTCGACCATGTTTGGCAAAATACTCCCGTTGGGCGACATCTTCCCGCGCGGCTTCGTTGGGCAAGAAGTCGTTGGCCCATATCTGCCCATGGGGATGGGGATTGGAGCACCCCATCATGGTGCCCTTGTTTTCGAATACTTGGATCCAGCGGTATTCGCGCCCCAGCTCTGCAGTTTGTTCACACCAGGTGTTGACCACGGCAGTGAGGGAGGGGATAGACAACTCGGGCAAGGTCTTGCTGTGATCCGGTGAGAAGCAGATTACCCTGCTGGTGCCGCGTGCACTCTCTAGCTGGAAGAGGGGGTCCTCGCTGGTTGGGGCCATAGGTGTATCAACCATCAGTGCCGCAAAGTCGTTGGTAAAAACGAAGGTCGACGGATAATCCGGATTTTTGTCACCAGTGACGCGAGTATTGCCGGCGCAGAGGAAACAATCCGGATCGTGAGGGGAGCGCTGGGTACGATCGGGTTCATCCTGCTGGCCCTGCCAAGGGCGTTTCGCCCTGTGGGGAGAAACGAGAACCCACTGTTGGATCAATGGGTTGTAACGACGGTGAGGGTGGTCGGTCGGTTCGAATTGCATAGTAAGGTCTGTCTCGTTCTGTATATTCATGGAAGGGGGTAACCGTTTGGATTTTGGGATTGCCAGCGCCAGGTATCAGCCGTCATCTCATCAAGCGTGCGATAAGCCTTCCACCCCAGCTCGTTATAGGCTCGTGTTGGATCTGCCCAACACTGTGCTATGTCCCCAGCGCGGCGCGGCACGATCTCATAAGGCAGTTCGCGGCCACAGGCCTTGGAGAAGGCGGCATGAATGTCCAGGACACTGTAGCCATGCCCAGTGCCCAGGTTGTACACATGGACGCCAGCTTGCCCAAGCGCATGTTTCAAGGCTGCGACGTGGCCATCGGCTAGATCCATGACATGAATGTAATCCCGCACACCGGTACCATCTGGTGTCGGGTAGTCATCACCAAAGATGGCGAGTTTGGCACGGCGGCCCACTGCCACCTGGGCAATATAGGGCATCAGGTTATTGGGAATGCCCTGGGGATCCTCGCCCATCAGGCCGCTGGGATGGGCGCCCACCGGATTGAAATAGCGCAACAGGGTCAATGACCAGTCGGGGGCTGAGTGTGCAAAGTCCTTGATGAGGCGCTCCACCATCAGCTTGCTTTGACCATAAGGGTTGGTGGCGTGAAAGGTGGGCGACTCCTCGGTGATGGGCATGATCTCCGGCTCGCCATAGACGGTGGCAGATGAGCTGAACAGCAGGGTCTTGACCCCGGCGCGTCGCATTGCCTGCAGCAACACCAGGGTGCCGCTGACATTGTTGTCATAGTACTCGAGAGGCTTTTGTACCGATTCCCCTACGGCCTTGAGGCCTGCGAAATGGATCACGGCATCTATCTGCTGGTCTGCAAACACACGATCCAGCAGGTCGGCATCCCGCACATCACCGTGATAGTGCTGGGGGCGCAGTCCGCTGAGGCTGTGGATACGTTCGAGGACGCTCTCTTTGCTGTTAACCAGATTGTCCAACAAGATGGGGGTCATCCCGGCAGCGATAAGCTGCAAGCAGGTATGACTACCTATGTAACCAGTTCCACCTGTCACGAGTATCTTCAACATGAATCGCTCCTTGGCGCTCGTTCTCATTGGGTTTTATTTGGTGTAATCGCTTTCCCTTATTCTGCGCTTGTGAACAAGGTCCTGGAAGATGCATCTCCATTTGATGTGATTTTTGTCACATTTTTCACCGCGATGAGCATGAGAATGGATAAGGGTGTATGTAAATGGATTACACAGCGAGACGCTCGTATTGATAGAATGCTCCCGCTTTTGACATGAAAGCCGTGTCAGGTATTGGAAATGTCGGTAGTATCTTGACCCTATAAAGCACTGGTTTTTATTTATACCGTTCACCGGAAAAGCTAATTCATGGCAACCATCAAAGATGTAGCACTCCTGTCAGGCGTATCCGTCGCCACAGTCTCACGTGTCATCAATAATTCGCCAAAGGCAAGTCAGGCGTCACGCGATGCCGTCTTCAAGGCGATGCATGAACTCAACTACCACCCCAACGCGAATGCGAGAGCCTTGGCCCATCAGAACAACGAAACGCTGGGGTTGATTGTTGCCGATGTGTCTGACCCCTTCTTTGGCACCATGGTTAAAGCAGTTGAGCAGGTGGCGCAGGCTACGGGGAATTTTCTGCTCATCGGAAATGGCTACCACGACGCAGCCAAAGAGAAGCACGTAATAGAGCAGTTGATAGGGCATCGCTGCTCTGGCTTGGTGGTTCATGCCAAAATGCTGCCAGATGAAGAGCTGATCCAGATGATGAGCTATGTTCCCGGCATGGTGCTAATCAACCGTATCGTTCCAGGGTTCGAGTCCCGTTGTGTGGCGCTGGACGATCGCTATGGTTCCTGGCTTGCAACTCGTCACCTGATCCAGGAAGGGCACAAGAAGATAGGGTTTCTGTGTTCAAATCATCTGATCTCTGACTCTCAGGATCGCATGCAGGGGTATCTGGATGCGCTGCAAGAGCACAATATCCCGGTCGATGAGCGCCTGATCTCCCGTGGCAGTCCGGATGAGCTGGGAGGTGAAGCCGCGATGACTGAGTTGTTGAGCCGGGGGCAACAGATGACGGCGGTCGTCTGTTATAACGATTCGATGGCGGCAGGAGCTTTGTCCGTGCTTAGCGACAACGGGATCGAGGTTCCCCAGGAGCTATCTCTGGTGGGGTTTGATGATGTACTGATATCCCGCTACTTGCGCCCTCGTCTGACTACGGTGCGTTATCCCATCATCGCCATGGCGACCCAGGCCGCCGAGCTGGCCATTGCTCTGGCAAAAGGTGGGCCCTTGCCCCAGACGACACATATGTTCAGCCCGACTCTGGTACGCCGTCATTCAGTCCGCAGTATCGATTGATCGACGATTTGGCAACCTGAATTCATCGGCCATCAGGCAAGGTTACCCGTCAGGGGCCTTGCCTTTTTAGTGCCTCATCTTCTTCCTCTCTCTTTTGTCGCTCACTCCTGTGGGGTCGGGAAGGTCTCACGGTGCCTTCCTATGCCCTGCACGAGGAGGTCATGTCTGCTGCGATGAGTCTGGTCGAGTCATGGTTCTCAGGTGTAGATATTATCATTACGAGTGTAATCGATAACACATGATTTTTTATCAAATACCCCTTTAATTTCAATCGCTTGAGTTTTCCCTGTGGCTTTATCAAGTGTTTTTATAGCAGTATTTATGTAATAATTACAGTTTTGTGAGTTTTGTCATGTCAATGATGGCACAGTTATTCCTATAATCTCCATCGGACAGTGAAAGCGCTTTCCCTATGGGTTGGTAAGCGGTTCATCAAGATAACAATGCAACAGTGGATTAAAGGAATAACTATGAAAGTGAAACTACTGACGACATCCGTTGCCCTCGCTCTGTCAATGACTGCATTGAATGCTAATGCTGTTGATTTTACAGGCTATTTCCGCTCTGGCGTAGGTGTATCCCAAGACGGTGATATGCAAACCGGTCGACAGAACTTTGTCGGTCGTTTGGGTAACGAAAGTGATACCTATACCGAAATTGGTATTGGTCAGGAGGTTTACAACAAGGATGGCAAGACTTTCTATGTAGACAGCATGTTCAGCATGCAGAGCGATGGCTCCAATGACTATGAAAGTACCACCACTGTGTGTAACTTCGATCAAAAGGAGTGCAAGGACGATGCAACATTTGCCCTGCGCCAATTCAATGTTAAGGCCAAGGGGCTGATTTCCGCTGCGCCCGATGCTGTGGTGTGGGCTGGCAAGCGCTTCTATCAGCGTCACGACCTTCACATCATCGATACCAAATACTGGAATATCTCGGGAGCCGGTGCCGGTATTGAGAACCTCAAGGCAGGTCCAGGCGCCTTCTCACTGGCGTGGATCCGGTCTGATGGTAACGATATCGATAACTCGATTGTCAACAATGACCTCAACGTTAACTTCCTGGACCTGCGCTATGCCGGCTGGGCTCCTTGGGAAGGGGCTTGGACTGAAGCGGGTGTCAGCTATGCCATGCCCAATCCGACCGATGAGCAGGAGAAAGCTGGTAATCTCTATGATCCCAAAAATGGTGTCATGTTGACCGCAGAAATGAGTCAATACTTTGCCGATAGCCGCATCTACGAGAAGTTGGTGCTGCAATATGCTGATAAAGGGCTGGCCCAGAACATGATCTCCCAAGGGGGCGGTTGGTATGATGTTTGGCATCTGACCGATGATGCCAAGGGATACCGTGTGATTCTGACTGGTGACATTCCCATGGGAGAGAAATTCAGTGTGAACCATGTATTCACTTACGGTAAGGGTGAGAAACTTGAAGCATGGCATGACAACACCGAACTGTTCAGCGCTGTCGCGCGAGGCGGTTATGCGTGGACTGACATCATGAAGACGCTGGTTGAAGCCGGTACTTATGAGAGCACCAAGACCTGGACAAGCGGCTCTGAAGAAAAATCGAGTGGTCAAAAATATACCTTGGCTCAAGCTTGGTCAGCTGGTTCCAGCATGTTTGCCCGCCCGGAGATCCGGGTTTTTGCCAGCTATCTGAAAGATGGCGAAGGCAAATCCTTCAACGGCGGTGAGGATGATAATACTTGGAACTTCGGCGTGCAGGCTGAAGCCTGGTGGTAAATCCCGACTCGTCACCCCGCAGGGAGCCCGCTTGGGCTCCCTTTTTTATTTTGCATTGAACGCGCGCCTTGTCGTGCTGACGTCGTCATCGGGGCTCCATCGTTGCGAATCCCGGCGACGAAGGTGTCGTCCGCGAGTCTGCCTCGGGGAGAGGGTGGCCATGTTTTGGTGATGGTGCCGGAGGGCGCGGAGTGGTGGAGGCGGGATGATAAGCGATGGCGAGAAAGGGCGAAGAGACGGGCTAAGTCATGTCCAGGCGGCAGATGGAAGAGGCGCACGACTCACCGCGCCTCTGTGTAACGTTACATCTTTATTGCAACAGGAAGGCATCCAGCGCATAGGTGGGTTTGCCGCTGTTGTCCATCAGACCCAGGCTGTAGCCCTGCCAGTTCTTGTAGCTCTGTGGTTCCCAGTAGAGCACGCCGAGTCCCTTGCCGTCAGGGATCCACGTCATCTTGTTGAGCAGGTCGGCAATGGTGTCGTAACTGTTTTTCGGGTCATCCCACGGCATGCCCACCTCGACGATCATCACCTCCTTGCCATAGCGGGTCACCATGTCGGAGAGGTTGTCGTAGCAGAGATTGTCTAGGGTGAACCAGTCACCGTTGCCGCTCTGGGTCGGGTAGAGGGAGGCGCCTATCACATCCCACTTGGCCCCGTTGCTCTTCAGCCCGTCAAACATCCAGCGATAGAGGCTGTTGTTCTCGCAGTTGGCCAGATGGACGATCACCTTGGTGCCGCTGTTGACCGCCTTGACCGCGTCATAGCCGCTGTTGATGAGCCAGGCAAAGTTCTTCATGTTGACCGAGGCTCGCCCCTCTTCCCACAGCATGCCATTGTTGGTCTCGTTGCCCACCTGCACCCACTTGGGGGTAATGCCGGCATTTTTCAGGGCCACCAGGGCGTTATAGGTGTGCCACCAGACGTTCGACATCAACTGCTCGAAGGTGTAGCTCTGCCAGGCCGCCGGCTTGGTCTGCTTGCCCGGATCGGCCCAGCTGTCGCTGTAGTGGAAGTCAATCAGCAGATCGAAACCGGCCGCCTTGGCCCGCTTGGCCTTGGCGATGACGTCGCTGATGTTGTTCCAGCCATCGGCAGGATTGACCCATACCCTGAGCCGGATGGTGTTCATACCGTGCTCTTTCAGGGTCTTGAACAGATCCTGCTGCTGGCCGGCGTCGTTATAGAACTTGTACCCGGCTTTCTCCATCTGGGTCAGCCAGCTGACGTCAGCTCCCTTGACCATGGCCTCTCCCTGGCCATGAAACAGCAGGGCGCCGCCAAGCAG
Organism: Aeromonas sp. 603607; assembly: GCF_049171595.1. Lineage (NCBI taxonomy): Bacteria > Pseudomonadati > Pseudomonadota > Gammaproteobacteria > Aeromonadales > Aeromonadaceae > Aeromonas > Aeromonas sp. 603607. The sequence continues at coordinate 30,292 of NZ_JAAKOV010000023.1, read as the reverse complement.
CAGGGTGGTAAGCAGATGTCTCTTCATTGTTGTTATCTCCTGTCTGGATGTGTGTAGGGTGGCGACAAGGAGGCAGTCCCGCGCCGGGATGGCGTCGCCGTGCGGCGCCATCCCGGCGGAGGCTGGGGCCGCCTTGCGGCGGCCCTAGGATCACCCGGCGGGGGAGACGGTGACCTGGATGTGTTGGGGATCGCGGCGATCCAGGGTGATGCGATACTTGCCGTCGCTGGGCGGGGTGAACTTCATGTCGCTCCACTGCCAGCCGGCCTTGACTACCACCGGCTTGTCCGACTCGACCTTGGCGGCGGGGTCGAACTGGCCATAGGTGGTGTCGGCCTTCCACTTCTCGTCGGCAATCTTGAACTTGTAGGCGCCGTGACTGGCCTGCAAGGCCACCTGGACCGACAGCAAGTCCCCTTGCTGGGTAACCAGTTGCTGGTCTGCCGGGGCCTCCCAGTTGTTCATCTCGCCGCGCAGGAACAGCGGGCGGGCCAGGGGATCCTCCTCGTTGGCCAGCGCGGGCTGGAGGCAGGCGATCAGGGTAGTCAGCAACAGTGTCTTCTTGAACATGGATGGTCCTCTCTGTGGTGTGTGATCAGGCGCTCTGCAGGGTGAAGCGGCGGGTCAGCGACAGTTGCTGCTGCGATAGCTGCTGCAACTGGTCGCTGGTCTGTGCCACCTTGGCCAGGGCGCCCTGGTTGTCGTCGGCAATCCGGGCGATGTTGGTAATGTTGCGGGCGATCTCGGCGCTGGTCTGCTGTTGCTGCAGGGTCGCGCTGGCGATACGGCTGCTCTGCTCGGCCACCTGCTGCAGCGCCTGGGATAGCTCGGCTAGGGTGGCGCAACCCGCGTCGCTGTCGGTGCGACTCTGGGCCATGGCGTCGTGGCAGCGCAGCATGGTGGCGACCGCACCGCGGGTGCTTTGCTGCAGATCGTCGATGATCCCCTGGATGCGGGTGGTGGAGTCTGCTGTGTGGTGCGCCAACTGACGCACCTCGTCGGCCACCACGGCAAAGCCACGCCCCTGTTCGCCGGCGCGGGCCGCCTCGATGGCGGCGTTGAGGGCCAGCAGATTGGTCTGCTCCGTGATGCGCTCGATCAGGGCGAGGATGTCACCGATGCTGACGCTCAATGTCTGCACCTGTTCCACGCTGCGGCGCGACTCCGCCAACTCGTCAGCCAGTTGCTGCAGCCGTTGACCGGTCGCCGCCCCACGCAGGCTGGCGGCGTGGGCCGCCGCGGCTATGTTGCCGAGGGTCTGCTCGGTCTGGCCTATGCTGCCGGCGACCTCGCGCACCGAGTAGTCCATCTCTTCCATGGCGCTGCAGACCCCTGTGGTTTCGTTGCGCTGCTCGCCGATGGCAAGTTGGGCGTGATGCTGGGCGTGCTGGTTCTGGCCGGCCATGCGGCCGAGGGCATCGGCGGCCTGAACTATCTGACCGAGCATGCCGCTCATCTCGTCGGCCAGGGCGTTGATGCCGGTCGCAAGCTGGCCGAACTCGTCGTTGCGCAGTAGCGGCACGCGTTGGCGCATGTCTCCCTGACTCAGGGCCTTGAGGGTGGTGAGGATGTGGTGCAGTGGCTGGCGGATGGCGCGCACCAGGTGCCACAGCACCAGGGCGCCGAGACCGAGGGAGAGCAACAGGCCGGCGCACAGCCCGAGGCGCAGCCAGAGCAGGATGGCGCCGCTGCCGGCGGTGCTGTGGCGAAGCTGAGCGTCGATCGCGGCGTCAAGCTCGCTCAGATCGCCTAGCAGGCTGTCGATAAGGCGGCTGGCCTGCACACTCTGGTTGCGCAACATGATGCTCTGTTCGACCAGCGCCAGGTGGCGTGCCGGCAGGCTCTCGGGGCCGGCCAGCAGGGTGGCGAGGGTATCGAACCTGGCACCCGTGCCGCGTTCCAGGCTCAGGGGCACGCCGAAGGCATCCTCCTGGCCGGCGAGCTGGCGTGCCAGCTCCTGGCGCAGTGCCGCCGCCTGTTCGCTGGCGCGTGCATTGGCAGCCAGACGTGCGGCAACGGGGGCCGGATCCTGCTGCTTGAGGATCTCCTGTGTGGCGCTGACCTGCTGTTCCAGGTTTGCCAGCAGGCGGCTCTTGAGCAGCACGGCGGGGTGGCTGCCCAGAGGGGCGAGCAGCACATCGAGGGCGCTGGCAAGCTGGCGCGCCGTTTCGCCAAGGCGGGTGTCGGCCGCCAGCTTGCTCTGTTCGAGGCGGTTGTGGGCATAGTCATCGACCAACTGCTGGGCCAGTTGCCAGTAGGCGGCCTGTTGCTCGCGCAGGCTCTCGACGCGCGCACTCTGTTGCGGCTCCCCCGCTATCTGTCGAGCCAAGGTGGCCAGATCCTGGTCGAAACGGGCCTGCCATTGCTGCATCTGCTCGCGGGCGGCGCCCAGCTCCTCCTCTCCGGTCTGCAACAATGCGTTGCCCAGATGTCGGTCGAGGGTGAAGAGATCGCGGGTCACGGCGCGGCTCTGCACCAGGGTCGGCGCGGTATGGCTGGCGAGCAGCCCCACCTGGTCGGCCAGCCGTTGGCCGGCGTAGAGAGAGAGGGCCACCGAGAGCAGCAGCAGCAACAGGATGACGGCAAAGCCCAGCGCCAGGCGCTGGATGATGGAAAGGTGACGAGTGCGCAAGTTCATGGTATCGATTACATATGGTGTTGAGTCAACCCAGCCTGATGACACAAGTGATAAGTCATGTTTTATCAGTGTCTTACCTCGTTAAAAGATAAGGCGGCGATAAGGGAGGGCACCTGATTCTGATTTTTAGTGTAACGTTTTCATTGTTTTGTGAATCTTTTACACTCTTTCTCGGCACCCTTGTACGGGATTTGTCCAGGGTTGCGAGCCCGCTCTCATTTTGTGTCCCGCGCCCGGGGATAAAAAAAGCCCCCGACTGGCGGGGGCAAAATGGATCGGGGCATGCAGTAGCCGCGTTCAGCGGCTGATCCTGAGCCCTTCGGCATTGAACACAAGGCAATTTTGCGGGGCAAAGAAGACATCCATCTTCTGGTACGGATGAAACTCCCCATCCCCTGCCAGCAGCAGCTTGAAGCCGTCGGTGCCGCAGCACTGACCGAACAGGTAGGTGCTGTTGCCAAGACGTTCCACCACCTCGCAGGTAAAGGCGAGGTGGATCCCCTCTGCGCCCGGCACCACATGCTCGGGACGCAGGCCAAGGGAGATCTCGCTGCCCGGCTCGAGTCGCTCGGTGAGGATGGGCAGGGTGAGCTCCTGCTGGCCGGCTACCTTGACCCGGATCTGCTCCGGGCTCCAGGCCAGTACGCGGGCCGGCAGGAAGTTCATCTTGGGTGAGCCGATAAAACCGGCCACGAAGCGGTTGCAGGGTTTGTAGTAGAGCTCCATCGGCGAGCCGACCTGTTCCACCTTGCCATAGTTCATCACCACTATCTTGTCGGCCAGGGTCATGGCCTCCACCTGATCGTGGGTCACGTAGATCATGGTGGTCTTGAGTTCCTGATGCAGCTTGGCGATGTGCAGGCGCATCTCGACACGCAGCTCGGCATCGAGGTTGGAGAGCGGCTCGTCAAACAGGAACACCTTGGGGTTGCGCACGATGGCACGGCCGATGGCTACCCGCTGGCGCTGGCCGCCGGAGAGCTGCTTGGGCTTGCGATCGAGCAGGTGGGAGAGCTGCAGCGTCTTGGCCACCATGCTGACCTGGTGGGTTATCTCCTCTTTCGGCACGCCATTGACCCGCAGGCCATAGCCCATGTTCTCGGCCACCGTCATGTGGGGATAGAGGGCATAGGACTGGAACACCATGGCCACCCCGCGATGAGCCGGGGCTACATCGTTGACCACCTGCTCATCAATCGCAATGTGGCCGTCCGAAATCTCTTCCAGACCGGCGATCATGCGCAGCAGAGTGGATTTACCACAACCGGAAGGACCGACAAAGACGGTGAACTCACCATCTTCTACATCCAGATTCACATTATGTAGGGTCACATTGCTGCCAAAACGCTTGATCACATTGTTCAGCCTGATACTCGCCATGAGCTTTAACTCCTTGATAATAAATGCCTTAGCTGCAAATGCTGGGGGCAGTCATGCCCCTGCTGCGGCTTCTTTGCCCTGGGAGGGAGAAGGCGTTTCACACCGTTTCACTCTGTGGCTTTGGGAGGACTATATCAGTCAGGTGTAATCGGTTGCACAAAATGCTGTTTCTTTTGTGCATGAGATCACAGCCTTGGTACGTGCTACTGGCAGGCTGGGCAAGCACCGCTTACCGTAGAGCCATTCGGTGTAATCGTTACCTTTTTTGCTGTTCCAGTGCACTCGAAGAGCTGTGTAAAGCAAAAATCAAGTGATAGAGCGTATTGCTCCGGATCTGATGTATGGGATTAAACCATTTATTTTTCATTGCATTAGGTGGTAGTGAGGTTGTGTCATAGAGGCCAGACCAGTCCGGCGTGTAATGTGGTTGTGCTTTGTTTTACACCCGAATTGGTAACAAGCTTCAGAAGTTACACCGACTGGATGGAATCGTAACACTCACTTTGCCTACGTGGTCTGAGAAGACCTGCTTTTACCTGAGTTAGGGACACGGAAATCATATGAAAATCAACAAATTGACTGCTGCAATGTTGTTGTCTTTGGGCGTTATGGGGTTGGGCCAGGTAGCCCGTGCCGCTGACGGTGAACTTCTGGTGTGGGAAGACATCAAGAAATCAAACGGCATTGAGGAGGCTGTCAAAGCGTTCGAAGCCAAGCACAACGTCAAGGTGAAGATCCTCGAAACTCCCTATGCCCAGCAGATCGAGAAGCTGCGCCTGGATGGCCCGGCCGGTATCGGTCCGGATGTGCTGGTACTGCCGCATGATCAGGTTGGTACTGCCGTGGTACAGGGGCTGATCAGCGAGATCAAGCCGGGGGCCGACTATCTGGCTGGTTTCACCAAACCTGCGGTGGATGCCCAGACTTATGAAGGCAAGCTCTATGGCCTGCCCAAGGCGGTGGAGACCATCGTCATGGTTTACAACAAGGACCTGTTACCCAAGGCTCCCGAGAGCTTTGACGAGCTGATCAAGGCTTCACAGACCCTGCGCGGGGAGAACAAATACGGCCTGCTCGCCAAGTTTGACGAGATTTATTACTCCTACGGTGTAGTCGCAGCCATGGGGGGTTATATCTTCGGCCAGAACCCCAACGGTTCGCTCAACGTCAAGGACGTGGGCCTGGCCAACCAGGGCTCGGTCGATGCAGTGAGTTTCCTCAAGCGTTTCTACAGTGAAGGACTTTTCCCGGCCGGTATCGTGGGTGAGACCGGTGCCAACGCCATCGATTCCCTGTTCACCGAGAAGAAGGCTGCTGCCGTCATTACTGGACCCTGGTCGTTCCAGCCCTACAAGGATGCGGGGGTGAACTACGGTGTCGCACCGCTGCCGACATTGCCCAATGGCGAGCATATGCGCTCCTTCCTCGGCGTGAAAGGGTACAGCATCTCTACCTATTCCAAGCAGAAAGAGTTGGCGCAGCAGTTCATCGAGTTCATCAACCAGCCTGAGTACGCCAAAGTCCGCTTCGAGAAGACCGGCGAGATCCCGCCGCTCAAGGCGCTGATTGACGATCCGCTCATCAAAGATGACGAGAAATCCCGTGCCGTGGCCATTCAGGCCGGTTTCGCCACTCCGATGCCGAGCGTGCCCGAGATGCAAGAGGTGTGGACCCCTGCCAACAGTGCACTGCAGCTTGGCGTGACTGGCAAGCAGGATGTGAAGGCGGCACTGGAAGGTGCAGTCAAGAACATCAACATGCAGATCGAAGTCAACCACGCGCAGCAATAACACAAGTTGGGCGCAGGCCCAATTCGGGCCGGGCGGCATTCGTGGCCGCCCGGGCTCTTAATGGAAAGGAGGTACATTGTGGTTGTCGATTCCGGATCGCTTACCCAGATCGGTACAAGAACCCATCATGCCAAGGTGGCCGCCCTGCTCTCGCTGATCCCGGGACTCGGTCAGTGGTATAACCGGCAATGGGTCAAGGGCACCCTGTTTTTCACCGTCATGGCCTGCTTCTTCGGCGTATTCCATGATTTTCTATCTCAAGGGTTCTGGGGGCTGTTTACCCTCGGCACCGAGTTGCCCCGGGACAACTCCGTCTTCCTCCTGGCCAAGGGGGTTATCAGCGTACTGGTGGCCATCTTTGGTTGCGCCATCTACTACTGGAGCGTCCGCGACGCCTATGTTAACGGCGATCGCCGGGATCGTGGCGTAGCGCTGACCAGTGTGCGCAAGCAATACCAGTTGCTGCTGAGCGAAGGGTTCCCGTATCTGATGATCACCCCGGGCTTCATCCTGCTGGTGTTCGTGGTGGTGTTCCCCATCATCTTTGGTTTCTCCATCGCCTTCACCAACTACGATCTCTACCACACGCCGCCGGCCAAGCTGGTGGACTGGGTGGGGATGAAGAACTTCATCAACATCTTCAAGCTCGATCTGTGGCGTTCGACCTTGCTCGACGTGCTGCAGTGGACCGTGATCTGGACGCTGATCGCCACCACGTTGCAATGCTCGGTCGGGGTGCTGCTGGCGATCCTGGTCAATCAGAAGGATCTGCGCTTCAAGCCGCTCATCCGCACCATCCTGATCCTGCCGTGGGCAGTGCCCGGTTTTGTCACCATTCTGGTGTTCGCCGGCATGTTCAACGAGACCTTTGGCGTCATCAACAACGGTATTCTGGCTTCTCTGGGTATCGACCCCAAGGCATGGATGACAGATCCCTTCTGGACCAAGACGGCCCTCATCCTGATGCAGACCTGGCTTGGCTTCCCGTTCGTCTTCGCCATGACCACTGGGGTGTTGCAGGCTATCCCGGATGATCTCTACGAGGCGGCCACCATCGACGGTGCCAGTACATGGCACAAGCTGACCACCATTACGCTGCCCCTGGTGCTGTATTCGATCGCTCCGATCCTCATCACCCAGTACACCTTCAACTTCAACAACTTCAATATTATTTACCTGTTCAACAACGGTGGACCTGCGGTGGCTGGTTCCAATGCCGGCGGCACCGACATCCTGGTCTCCTGGATCTACAAGCTGACCATGTCGTCATCCCAGTATGCGATTGCAGCGAGCATCACCATTCTGCTCTCCATCTTCGTGGTCGGCATTGCCCTGTGGCAGTTCCGTGCGACCAATTCGTTCAAGCAAGACGACATGGTGTAAGGAGATCCAGCCATGAGTGCCAAACACAGTCTGAAAAAGAGTAATGCCATCCGTCTGACCCTAAGCTATTTGCTGCTGGCTATGGTTGCGGTGATCATCATCTATCCCCTGATCTGGACGGTTGGAGCCTCTCTCAATCCGGGCAGCAGCCTGCTCAACACCTCGATCATCCCGGAAAACTTCTCCTTTATTCATTATCAGGAGCTGTTTGACGGTCGCATCGATTATGCCGCCTGGTACTGGAACTCGATGAAGATCAGTTTCCTGACCATGGTGTTGACCCTCATCAGCGTCAGCTTCACTGCCTATGCCTTCTCGCGCTTTCGTTTCCGTGGGCGGCAAAATGGCCTGATGTTGTTCCTGTTGTTGCAGATGGTGCCCCAGTTCTCGGCCCTCATCGCCATCTTCGTGCTGGCCCAGATGCTGGGTCTGGTCAACAGCCATCTGGCGCTGGTGCTGGTCTATGTGGGCGGCATGATCCCGATGAACACCTATCTGATGAAGGGTTACCTCGATGCCATCCCCAAGGATCTCGACGAGTCGGCGCGCATGGACGGGGCGGGCAACTTCCGCATCTTTATCGAGATCATCATGCCGCTCTCCAAGCCCATCATTGCGGTGGTTGCACTGTTCTCCTTCACCGGCCCGCTTGGCGACTTCATCCTGGCCAGCACCATATTGCGCACCCCGGATCAGTTCACCCTGCCCATTGGTCTCTACAACCTGGTCGCCCAGAAGATGGGGGCCAGCTACACCACCTATGCGGCGGGAGCTGTGCTCATCGCGGTGCCGGTGGCCATCTTGTACCTCTCCTTGCAGAAGTACTTCGTTTCCGGTCTTACCGCAGGTGGGACCAAAGGTTAATCCGTTAAACAGGACGTTCGACATGAAAATCAAGAAGACGCTGGTGATGGCGGCGCTGCTCGCCACCGGCATGTTGGGTATGCATGCCCCCGCCGTGGCTGCCGAAAATGTGGTGGTGCAACCAGTTGTTGTACCGCAGGAGTTCATCAAGGGGGCTGATGTCTCCATGTTGGCCGAAGTAGAGAAATTTGGTGGCAAGTTCTTTGATGCCAGTGGCAAGCAACAGGACGCCATGGCAATCCTCAAGGAGAACGGCTTTAACTACATTCGCCTGCGCCTGTGGGTAGACCCCAAGGATGCGGACGGCAAGCCTTACGGCGGTGGTAACAACGATCTGGCTGCAACGATAGCGCTTGCCAAGCGTGCCAAGGCCCTTGGTATGAAGTTCCTGCTCGATTTCCACTACAGTGATTTCTGGACGGATCCGGGCCGCCAGAACAAGCCCAAGGCGTGGCGTACGATGTCAGTCGAGCAGTTGGCGGATGCCGTTTACGCCCATACCAAGGAAAGCATGGATGCCCTGGCAAAAGCCGGTGTGATGCCTGACATGGTGCAGGTCGGCAACGAGATCAACGGTGGCATGTTATGGCCAGAGGGCAAGAGCTGGGGGCAAAACGGTGGGGAGTTTGATCGCCTGGCCACACTGCTCAAGGCTGGTGTACGTGCTGTGAAAGAGCACGGCAAAGATATCAAGGTGATGCTGCATCTGGCTGAGGGCACCAAAAACGACACCTTCGTCTGGTGGTTTGATGAAGTCGCCAAGCGCGAGGTGCCCTTCGATATCATCGGACTCTCCTTCTACACCTACTGGAATGGCCCCATCAGTGCCCTCAAGGCCAACATGGATGACATCAGCAAGCGCTATGGCAAGGATGTGATCGTGGTCGAGGCCGCCTACGGCTACACCACGGAGAACTGCGACAACGCCGAGAACAACTTCACTGCCAAGGAGGCGAGCGACGGTGGTTACCCGGCCAGCGTACAGGGGCAGGCCGACTTCCTGCGCGATCTGATCAAGAGCGTGGTGGCGGTACCGGACGGGCGTGGCAAGGGAGTCTTCTACTGGGAGCCTGCGTGGCTGCCAACCCATGGTGCCACTTGGGCCACCAAGGCTGGGATGAAGTACAACAACGACGACTGGAAAGAGGGCAATGCCCGGGAGAACCAGGCGCTGTTTGACTGCTCCGGCCATGTGCTCCCCTCGATCAAGGTATTCAACTGACCCGGTTTCAACCGATAGGGCGACCGGCCATGGCCGGCGCCCCCTCGTTTTAGGAGATGTGTGATGTTCAAGTTTCCCCCGCTCAGTGAACGGGTGCCCGCTCTGCTGCATGGTGCTGATTACAACCCGGATCAGTGGCTGGATGATCCCCAGGTGTTCGAGCGCGATCTCGAGATGATGAAGCAGACCCGCTGCAACGTGATGTCGGTCGGCATCTTCAGTTGGTCTTCCCTGGAGCCACAAGAGGGGCGCTATGAATTCGGCTGGCTCGATACGGTGCTCGATCGCTTGCACGAAAACGGTGTGTCAGTTTTCCTCGCCACACCAAGTGGTGCTCGCCCGGCTTGGCTTTCCCAGCGTTATCCCGAGGTGCTGCGGGTCAGCAAGGAACGTGTGAAGGCACTGCACGGTGGCCGTCACAATCACTGTATGAGTTCGCCTGTCTATCGTGACAAGGTGCGCGCTATCAACGGTGCCCTGGCCGAACGCTACGGCCATCATCCAGGTGTCATCGCCTGGCACATCTCCAACGAGTACGGCGGCGAGTGCCACTGCGAGCTTTGTCAGGAGCGCTTTCGTGACTGGCTCAAGGCTCGTTATGGCAGCATAGAAGCGCTCAATCACGCCTGGTGGAGCAGCTTCTGGAGCCATACCTACACCGACTGGTCACAGATCGAATCCCCGTCTCCCATCGGCGAGAGCTCGATCCACGGCCTAAACCTCGACTGGAAGCGTTTCAATACCGCCCAGGTGAGCGATTTCTGTGCCGAGGAGATCAAGCCCTTGAAGGCGGCCAACCCGAGCCTGCCGGCCACCACCAACTTCATGGAGTACTTCTACGACTATGACTACTGGCAGTTGGCCAAGGAGATCGATTTCATCTCCTGGGACAGCTACCCCCTCTGGCACAACAGTGGCGATGACTCGACCCTGGCGGCGTACACCGCCATGTATCACGACCTGATGCGCACTCTCAAGGGAGGCAAACCTTTCTTCCTGATGGAGTCGACCCCGAGCCTGACCAACTGGCAGCCCATCAGCAAGCTCAAGAAGCCGGGAATGCATATCCTCTCCTCCTTGCAGGCGGTAGCCCACGGCTCCGACTCGGTGCAGTACTTCCAGTGGCGCAAGAGCCGTGGTTCGGTCGAGAAGTTCCACGGCGCCGTGGTCGATCACGTTGGTCACATCGATACCCGGGTGGGCCGCGAGGTGCAGGCGCTAGGCGAGATCCTGGCCAAGTTGCAAGAGGTCGCTGGCAGTCGCGTCGAGGCCAAAGTGGCCATCATTTTCGACTGGGAGAGCCGTTGGGCCATGGACAATGCCCAGGGGCCGCGCAATGCCGGCCTCTTCTACGAGAAGACGGTAGCCGAGCACTACCGCCCATTCTGGGAGGCAGGAGTTGCGGTGGATGTCATCAATGCCGACTGCGCGCTGGATGGTTATGACCTGGTTATCGCCCCGATGCTCTACATGGTGCGCGATGGCTTTGCCGAACGGGTTGACGCCTTTGTCAAACGAGGTGGGCAGTTTGTTACCACTTACTGGAGCGGCATCGTCAACGAGACCGATCTCTGTCACCTGGGGGGATTCCCAGGGCCGCTGCGCCCGGTCCTTGGGATCTGGGCAGAGGAGATAGACGGTCTCTATGACGAGGAACGTAACGCCGTCTCGGGTCTTGCTGGCAACGAAGCCGGACTCTGCGGCCCTTACGAAGTCACTCACCTTTGCGATCTCATCCACCTGGAAGGCGCGAGGGCCCTGGCCAGCTATGACGGTGACTTTTATGCCGGACGTCCGGCGGTGACGGTCAACGAGCACGGGACAGGTCGCGCCTATTATGTCGCCTCGCGAAATGATCTGGCGTTCCAACGCGACTTCTTTGGCCATCTCATCGAGACCCTGGCCCTGCCGCGTGCTTTGCCAGCCTTGCCGGAGGGGGTCACAGCTCAGTGTCGCAGCGATGGTGAGCAGGAGTTCGTGTTCGTGCAAAACTTCGCCAACGCCGAGCGCCTGGTCACTCTGCCGGGTGGTCACAGTGACATGGTGAGCGGTGAGGCGCTGAGCGATTCGCTGGTGCTGCCTCCATTCGGCTGCCGAGTGCTGCGTCGCGCCCGTTGATTGCGGGGCGGAGCCAGTGGCTTCGCCCTCTTTTTTTATGTTTAGGAGATTCAAATGGTCAAGATGCAGGACTTCAAGCGGCTGTTCGCCGCCGCCCTCGGCCACAAGGAGGAAAAATCGACCGAGGCGCCGCTCTCCGGGCTGGACGAGGCGGCCATCACCGCGCTCATCGCTGCCTTTGGTGGGCACGACAACATAGTGAGCTTTGACGCCTGCCTGACCCGGCTGCGGGTCAAGGTCAATGCCTTGCAGCAGGTCGACAGCGAGGCGCTGCAAGGTCTCGGTGCCATCGGCGTCATCATCATCGGTGACGAGGTGCAGGCCATCTTCGGCAAGCGCTCGGACAACCTGCGCCGCGAGCTCGGTCAGTGGTTCGAGCTGCACGAGCCGGAGCAACACTAGCATGTACCTCCCGCTGAGCTGGCCACTGTTGGTCATGCTGGGAGCGATCAGTGCAGGGGCTGGAGCCGCTCCTCACAACCTGGCCATCCGAGGGGCGGATGTCTCCACCCTGGCCGAACTCGAGCACTTGGGCGTTCACTATCAGGACGAAACGCGACAGGGGGATTTGCTAACCCTGATGCGCGAGCGTGGCCTCAACCTGGTGCGCCTGAGGCTGTGGGTCGATCCCCGCTCGGCCAAGGGGGAACCCTTTGGTGGTGGCAACAATGATCTGGAAAAGGTGATTGCACTGGCGCAGCGAAGCCGGGCTCTCAACTTGCCCTGGTTGCTCGATCTTCATTACAGCGACTTCTGGGCCGATCCGGGCAAGCAGTACACGCCACGGACCTGGCGAGGCAAGTCGGAAGCAGAACTGGCGGCGATGTTGCACGATTACAGCGCCGCCGTGATGCAGCGCCTGCGCGAGGCTGGGGTGCCGCCGCAAATGGTACAGGTCGGCAACGAACTCAATAACGGCATGCTGTGGCCGCTGGGGCAACTACACCGGCAGGAAGAAGAGGAGGGGTTCGATCGACTGGCCCAGCTGCTCAAGGCGGCCATCGCCGGGATCCGCGCTGGCAGCGAGGGGGGGATCACCCCACGACTGATGCTGCATCTTGCTGAAGGAGGGGATGAGGCTCAGTGCCTGCGCTGGTTCAAGGCGATGCAGGCGCGCGATGTGCCGTTCGATCTGGTGGGTCTCTCCTTCTACCCCTATTGGCACGGATCCTTGGGTGACCTCTCGCGCACCATGAACAGCCTTGCCACCCAAATCAGACTCCCGCTGCTGGTGGTTGAGACCGCCTATGGGCACGATACCGTCAACCAGGACGCGGTTCGCAATGCCTTCGGTGAGCAGGAGGCCGTGCGCGGCGGGTTTGCTGCGACGCCCGAGGGGCAACTGGCGTTTCTCGATGCCTTGCGTGCCGCTATTGCCGCAGTGCCGGATCGGCTCGGGCTCGGGTTTGTCTACTGGGAGCCGGGCTGGATCCGGGTCACCGGTGACAGCTGGGCCAGTCAGGCTGGCATGGCGTTCCTCGGGATAGACGAACCCCTCGGTAATGGTTGGGAGAACCAGGCCCTGTTTGATCGGGAGGGCAGAGGACTGCCGGCGTTGGCCGCCTTTGCCCCGACCCGCTGACTATTTCACATTGAAGAGATGACAACAGCACCATGAAGACTGACATGAAAAAGACCAAAATCGTCTGCACCATCGGTCCCAAGACCGAATCCAAAGAAATGCTGGGTAAGATGCTGGATGCCGGCATGAACGTCATGCGCCTGAACTTCTCCCACGGCGACTACGCCGAACACGGTGGTCGCATCAGCAACCTGCGCGCTGTCATGGCCGAAACCGGCAAGCACGCAGCCATCCTGCTGGACACCAAGGGTCCGGAAATCCGCACCATCAAGCTCGAAGGCGGCAACGACGTCTCCCTGGTCGCCGGCCAGACCTTCACCTTCACCACCGACCAGACCGTGGTGGGCAACAAAGACAAAGTCGCCGTCACCTATGCCGGCTTTGCCAGCGACCTGCGCGTCGGCAACCGCATCCTGGTTGACGACGGCCTGATCGGCCTGGACGTCATCGAAATCACCGAGCGCGAAGTGATCTGTAAAGTGCTCAACAACGGTGACCTGGGCGAGAACAAGGGCATCAACCTGCCGGGCGTCTCCATCAAGCTGCCGGCCCTGGCCGAGAAAGACAAGCGCGACCTCATCTTCGGTTGCGAGCAAGGCGTTGATTTCGTTGCCGCCTCCTTCATTCGCAAGAAAGAAGACGTGCTGGAAATCCGTGAGCACCTGAAAGCCCACGGCGGCGAGAACATCCAGATCATCTCCAAGATCGAAAACCAGGAAGGCCTGGACAACTTCGACGAGATCCTGGCTGTCTCCGACGGCATCATGGTTGCCCGTGGCGACATGGGTGTCGAGATCCCGGTTGAAGAGGTTATCTTCGCCCAGAAGATGATCATCGAGAAGTGCAACAAAGCCCGCAAAGTGGTCATCACCGCCACCCAGATGCTGGACTCCATGATCAAGAACCCGCGTCCGACCCGCGCCGAAGCTGGCGACGTGGCCAACGCCATCCTGGACGGTACCGACGCAGTCATGCTGTCCGGTGAGTCCGCCAAGGGCAAGTACCCGCTGGAAGCCGTGACCATCATGGCCACCATCTGCGAGCGTACCGATGCCGTGATGCCGTCCAACCTGTCTGCTGTCAACGACAGCAACAAGCTGCGCATCACCGAAGCGGTCTGCAAAGGCGCGGTCGAGACCTCCGAGAAGCTGGACGCCCCGCTGATCGTGGTTGCCACCGAAGGCGGCAAATCTGCCAAGGCCATTCGCAAGTACTTCCCGAAAGCCTGGATCCTGGCCATCACCACCAACAAGAAGACCGCTGCCCAGCTGGTACTGACCAAGGGTGTGGTTGCTCACGTGGTTGACAGCATCGCCTCTACCGACGATTTCTATCGCATCGGTAAAGAAGCCGCGCTGGAAATTGGCATGGGTCTGAAAGGTGACGTGGTTGTGATGGTCTCCGGTGCTCTGGTACCGAGCGGCACAACTAACACCGCCTCCGTGCATATACTCTGAGCGGGAGTCGAGTCTTTTTAGTCCCATACTAGACTTAAACATTCTTAGCTAACTTCTAACTACTCAGAACCCGTGATGCACCATATCACGGGTTCTGTATTTCAAGAGGGGGTACGCATATGTTATAAATATGCGCTATCTTACCGCCTTGATATCACTGCAGAAAACGTGGTTTACCACCTTTCCATCTTCTGCGGGGCACTTCCATTTTACCTATGCTTCTGAAGAGCTCATACATCACAGTCAGTAGCATTTCATCAAATTTGAGCAAATAGTTCAGCACATTATGCAATAGCAGATGACGTTCTTCTAAGTCATCGTGATACACCATGCTAATATCGTATATTCCCTACTCCTCAAACTTATTCCTATACGCATTACAGTTGTAATATGTTCTGGGTGCACTGCTCAGTGATTTCCAGCCTTTGCCTAATCGACGCCAAAGGTTAATATCAGTGACGGCGTATCGTTTGTGGGCACGGATGGCGCCAGATAACGGCAAGCATTAAACCTCAGGCCTAGGTTCCAATACGCCAGCGAAGGAGGCGATCCGGGTCGGTTTCGATTACTTCAAAGGCAACCTGAATCGGGTCAGCGCAACGGCCAAGTTCTCCGAGCATGAGTACCATTTGCATGTGGTCGAGCTACATAACTCCGGCCCCAGCACCAAAACCAGTCTGGCCGCGCTGGTGGCGTTTTGTTCCATTCTGATGGGCAAGCCGGTGCAGGAGCAGATGGTGGTGCTGGGTGACATGACGCTAGGCGGTGTGGTCAATCCGGTTGAGGATTTGGCTGGCAGTCTGCAACTGGCAATGGACAGTGGCGGAAAACGAGTATTACTGCCGATGGCGTCAGCCTCGGATATTCCAACCGTACCGGCGGAGATCTTCTCCAAGTTTCAAATCAGCTTTTATGCTGATCCGGTGGATGCCGTCTACAAGGCATTAGGGGTTCAGTAGTCAGCCAAAAAAAGAAGTCTCAGGTAGGGTGAGCTACATGCTCACCCTCTGCCTCAGATTTATCTTTTTGTGGCTTGAACATTACCGCATTCCTGCCGGTAGACATCCAGATAGAGATATCCGTAGCTGGCTTTGGGATTAGCCAGACATACCCATTCCCCTTGCTGCAACGTCACCAATTTATCTTGGTCACTCAGTAGTTCTCCTTGTTGAAAGAGCTTGCTAAGGCGCTCAATAAAACTCGGTATAACGGTATCAATGTCGGTATGCCATTGCTCGTCAGCATCGCCATAGACGCCGCAGCGATCCCAAAGCAGGGAAACCCTGCTTCGTTCAACAATTGCACGTGCGCCAAAACGTGGTTGAACTTGGGTGTGTAATCCCCAACTCCCTATGGTTCCCATTTTCTGTGTACTCCTAATGATGGTAAGTCGTTGTAGAGCTCACTGCTGACCATGCCTTCTTCCTCCATGGGCTCCCTGACCGGCGTGGTAGTTACAAATTCCCTCGTTCTGCCAGCGACACCACACCCTCAGTACCGACGACCAGATGATCCAAAATCCGGATATCCACCAGTGCTAGGGCATTCTGTAGGCGCAGGGTGATCTCGATATCTGCCCGGCTGGGTTCCGGGTATCCCGACGGGTGGTTATGCACCAGCATCAGGGCGGCAGCATTGTGATGCAGTGCTCGCTTGACGACATCGCGGGGGTAGACGGTCGCAGCGGACAGGGTGCCAAGGAACAGCTCCTCGTAGGCCAGTATCCGGTGTTGGTTATCGAGGAACAGTGCCGCAAAAACTTCGCGATCCCGTGTTTGCAGCAGCCCTTGCAGGGCTTGATGGGCCACGTGTTTATCGGTAATAGCTTCCCCCTTGGCCAGTTTCTGCCGGGCAATAGCTTGGGCGATGGTGAGCAGGTCATCGTCGGTGACAAGGTCAGTCACCCAGTAGGTTCCGGGGGGCTCCCCGGCGATTAGTTTGTGATGCAACATGATTAGGCTCCATACGCCATCGCCCCACCGCGTTGGATGCGGCAGGGTAGGCGAGCTATTTGGTTAATGAGTTACTGAATGGGGCGTGACCGCAGGCTTGGTTGGCTGTGTTCAGGCCGCCAGTGTGTGAGTGGTGTAGTCGTGCAGCGGAATGTGGTAACTGGTCGCTAGCAGGGCGCCTAGCTGGGTTAGCCAGCTGTGGTCAGGGTGATCGCACAGCCATTGCGCCAGTACATCGCCCTGTTCGTTTTCATAGCGCAGGTAGAGGGCGTAACCGTCCACCGGCTGGCCCTGTTCATGCACCACTTCAAATTGACCATTGTGCTCAAGGTAAGCCTCCAGCTCGATGGCGATCACGGCGTTAATCATCTTCGGTCTCCTTGTCAGGGATGGGGTCACTCTCCACGGCATAGCCACGATGGATGCAGATGCGCTGCAGGTCTGCCAGAAAGTTGGCCAGCACGCGGGGTTGCTCGCTGAGCGGCACCGGCCCTGCTTGGCATTGCCAGAAACAACGTCGCTTGGGGTCGATGCAGATTTCATCCCTTGGCTGGCTCATGGTGTGCCAGTCCTCGGCATTGCTGATGGAAAGCAGTTGCCACTGCACACCAGACCAGCGCACTTGCAAGGTGACGGTGCTGGCTTGTTGACTTCTTGGGGTCAGATGTAGCAACCAGCGTTGACCACTGCGGGTGGGTGTTAGCTTGGCACTGGTGGAGACGTGTCCCAACCATTGACGTGAGTAGTGGGAGAGTGCTAATTCTTGGCTCATGGTGTCCTCCTAATCTCCTGCGACCGTGACGCTGAAACACTCTAACCGGCAGTAGGCAATGAAGTTGCTCTGCCAGATATCGAACAGCTCCCGCGCTTCGGCCAGCCGCAGCGGTCCCCAGCCCAGCATGGTGTGTTCCCCATCAAGGAAGTTGAAATCGAGCTCCTTGCTGAGCTCGGCATCCGAGCCCAGCCCTTGATAACTGAAGTCGGTGACGTAATCGAACAGCCAGCCATCGAGCCCACGGATCAGCCGGATCTCGACTGGGTGCACGCCGCCTTGAGCGGCACTGTAGCCGGGGTTACGAAAGTTGAAGGTCAGTTGGGTTAAGCGCTCGATGTCGAGCTCGGTTTTAGCGACTTCTTGGTTGAGCAGAACCAGCAAAGCTTGGGCAACGGGCAGGGCAAAGCCCTCCCGGAAAAAGGGAATGGCCATGGTGTACTCCTTGTGGGGGTTAATCTTGGTCGAACAGCTCGCGCATTTTTTTGGCCACACGGGCACGGATCTGTTCATCAATAAAGGCGGCAATGCTGGCGAGAGCTGCACTCAGTACCGCGATGTCATCGGTGAGTCCCATCGGCAACACATCCGGGATCGCATCAATGGGCGATATAAAGTAGGCCAGCGCACTGTAAATCAGGAGCTTGGCCCAAAGCGGCAGATCATCCTTTTGGCTGGTGTAGTAGAGCAACAGGCAGGTCTCGATAAAGGGCCGACCGGCACGTTTGGCAAAGGCCCAGAGTTTGTGCCAAAAGCCTTGGTGATCGAACGGCTCGCATTCAGGGGGAATGCAGGGGGGCATAGTGCGTCTCCTTCAAGAGTGGGTGAATGGCAGAAATAAAAAGAGGAGGCAAATGCCTCCTCTTGGATGGGAATGGGTGTGACCTATTGGTCCCACATCAAGCAGTCAAACTCGGGGGTATTGGTGGCGGGCAGAACTGATGCCACCTCTTGGGTCGGCAGTGCGAGCTGCTTGCCGTCAGCCGTCAAAATTCTGATCGACTTGGCCTTGCGTAGCTTGCCCCACATGTCGAAGAAATTGTTCTCACCGACACGGGACTCGGTCTCATAGGGCGCATCGTATTGGCTGCCATCGACGACGATGGAGAAAGCCTGCCCAGCATAAGAGCCGTACTCCTTGCCCTGCACGGTGGCCGTCATGCTGACCTTGCGGGTGTCATTACAGGCGATATAGAGGTTGTTTTGCTCGTTGACCACCGCCGTGTATTCGCTGGTGCCCTGACCCCAGCCGCTGCTCCAGCGTCCGGCCTCGCCATACGCCATGGCGTTGCCGCACAGCAGCAGTACTGTTGAGGTAATGAAGAGTTTTTTCATCCCTGTGACTCCTAAAGGCTCAAGGATTTAGATGAGCCATTAACGTGGTTATTTTTTGTAAAGCACGCTGAGTGAGTTATCCACCAAGTGCTTAACGATTTCATAGTCTGGATTGTAAGTGGCGAGATTATGTGCCGCGATGGTGACGGCAGATGCGATCCCGGCTAGACCGGTAATACCGCCAAAGACGCTGGCCCCTGCTGCGGCGATCCGGCCCTTGGTATACACCCGGCATTTCAGCCCGGCAGGTTCGATGCTGTTTTCAAGTTTTGTCACAGCGGCGCTCATACGCCCAGATAGCCCCACGACTTCGAAAGATTTTCGTGCACGGATCAGTGAGGCCAGCTTGTCAGTACCTAGATCTTCATAAGTCAGTCTTTCCATGTTTTGTTTCCTTGGTCGTTTAGTAAAAGGGTCTTATGGAGCCCACCTGTTGCGAGTTGGTCACGCTGGTTTATTGGTTGAGGGCCTCGCATCTGTGTCAAATCAGCACCAATTGCCGTTTATGGACTCATTAAGTCTTTAGTCTACCTTTTGAGTCCTTATCGTCAATGGGTCCATGGTCAACCATAGAGGTTGACTGGAGGACCCATGACAGATATCAACCTTGAGCTGTTAGCCAAGAGCGTTGGCAAGGCGATCAGCCACAAGCGTACTCAAGCCGGATTCACGCAAGAGCATGTGGCTGAACACCTCAATATCGGGATGGAAGCCGTCTCTCGAATGGAGCGGGGAATTGTGGTGCCGACCGTGGTGCGGCTGGCGGAGCTCGCTCAACTGTTTGGTTGTGAGCTAGCCGACTTTCTGCGTGAGACCAGTAACCGCCCGACCGAGCAGGGCATTGTGCTGAGCCAGCAACTGGCTCGGCTCGATGATGCTGACCGAACCCTGTTGCTGGAAACGGTAGAACGGTTGGTGGAGCGGTTGGCGCGTCCCCGCTGATCACCCGCCATTCACTGGGGAGGGGATGGGTTCCCTTTCCCCAATTTGTTGGTGAGTGGACTCCTTCTTGGTTGCGGCCTCTGCGGCGTTCTGGTTGCTTGGCTTTGCGGTGCGGCATGCGAAGTAGTCGCCTCCACACCAGCGTTACCATTCGCCGTCTCGTCGCTGTTGGTTTCGGGATAGAACTCCTCCAGCAGCATCGGTACCTCTTCATCAATATCCTCAAACTGGCCGTTACGCAGCAGCTCACGAGCGGCTTGCTCCATCTGGTCGATTGCAAGGCCTGCCTCCTGGTCACGCTGGGCCGCCTCCTGTGCGAGCCTGACTGCCTCGGTCAGGTTGGTTTCCTCCCGCAAGGTTAAATCCACGTAGTAGACCGGGGTGCGGTAGGACTGGGTGGTGCTCTTGGCCCGCAGCCGTAGAGTGAGCGGCAGATAGCGGGTATGGCCCCCGCTCACAGCCTCCAGGTACTTCAGTCGAGCCGCCAGAGTGCGCACCGAGTTGTAGCCGGTGGTGCGGAAGATAAAGCTACCCAGCTCATCCCCTTGCCCCTCCACAAACAGGTTCAGTCGACCGTACAGCTTGCAGCCCTGTTGCCCTGCAAAGGCGCAGCGCTCTGGTCCAGGGCAGCTGACTTCCTCCATGCCTTGCGCCCCCACTCGTCTCGCCACCTCCCCATTCCCGACACACAACGGCCTGCCGGTTTGACGGTCAAAGGCGCTATATTCCGCCCGCAGATTCAAGTCGCTATCGTTGAACAGCACCCGTACCGGAATGGCGCGGATCTTGGTCTGCTCCTGCCCTTGGCTACTTTTTTGCGATGAGTAGTGTTGATGCAGGGGATGGAGCAACCATCCCCCTTTTTGTTGTATCTGGGTGGTGAGGGTGAAACTGTCGTCCTTCTCCGGTACCCACTTATCTTGTTTTTGCACCAGCTTGCCGATGCAGACCCGCCCGATCACGGGCGGGGTTATCGCCAGTCCTTTGATCATTGTGTTTGCCTCAAGGGTTGAATGGTGAAACGGCGCACGCCGGGCACCGGTTTGACGTAACGAGTGAGCAGGTCGGGATGATCCTGACCGAGCTTATCGAGATCCGGCGCCAGCCGGTCTTTACTGCGTTTCCAGGTGATCTTGCCGTCGGCAAACAGCCCGGCTGTCGCTTCACCCAAAGTGGCTTGCAGCCGCTGTTTGAGTTGTGACTCCTGCAGCTCGACGGCTTCCTTTTGCTCGCGCAATCTCAATAGCTCGCCAAACAGCTGGTTGAACTCGGGGGAATCGGAGAGATCCACCGTCTGGCCATCGTCACGCGGAAACAGCCAGCTCAGGGCATTGGCGGCATCACTGGATCCATCAGGCTCAGGCTGTTGGTCTTGTTGCACCATTTGCCAGAACTGTGCTTCCCGCTCGGTGAGATCCTGGATCTTCTCTTCATCGCGCTCGATGCGGTAAATCCGGAAATCCTGGCCGCCGATGAGCACTGCCACCTCAGCCCAGGCATGGCCGGTGACGGCCAGTTGATGCAGCACCTGACACTGGTAAGCCACCGGCACCCCTTCCTCCCACTGTGGGGCGCTGTGATAGCTGGCGGTCTTGATCTCCAGAATGCCCGGCCCATCGGGATGGCCGATTACCTCCCGGTCGAGGTTGGCGAGCATGAAGGGTTGCTCGGGGTGCTGCAGTACCGCATTGACCCGGCGCACCTTATAGCCGGTGCGTTTGGCGTAGACCTGCGCCAGCACCGGTTCCAGCTCAATGCCCCACAGCACCGCGTCCTTGTGGGAAATATCTTCCGGTTCCTTGCGGCCGGTTTTCTCCAGCCACAGGCTGAGCGGGCATTTGTAGGGGGAGAGCCCCACTGCCACGGCGGCATCGGAGGAGCCAATGCCGAGTTTGCGGATAGCGAGCCACTGCTCGCGGGTTAACTGGGTCGTGGAGGCCAGCCGCAGGGCTTGGCCGTATTTGGTTTTTGCTTTCATGACGACTCCTTGTTAACGGCATAAACGCCTACGCCCGGATTGGCTTGCGCCAATCCGGGTGAGGTCGTTATGCGGTTTGAATGGGGAAACGGAATTACTGCAGTAGGGTGAGAGCTTGATTCAAGGCTTGGGATTTGAGTTGGGCGCCCTGACCAAACCAGGCGGAATCGAGCCGGTGATCTTGGCTGCGAGCACGGCGGTGGTGATCCACGTATTCGGTGACCGCATTGACCAGCCCCCAGGCGGTATTGCGGGAACTGGCAAGCTCTGAGCCCATAGCTGCGCCCTGATAGAGCTCATGCAGTCGTTGCACCGGCTTGGTGAGGATGATGCTCTCCTCATCCAGCGGTTGCGCCAAGAGGTCGCTGAAAAAGCGCAGCGCCTCTTCGGGGGCGACGGGCCGTTGTGCCAATTCCTTAGTCTGGACTTTGAACTCATCCCAATGGGAGAGCCCCAGTCCGAGCGACTCTTTGACGGTCGCCGCATCGAACTGAGTGGAGTGGGGTACCTTGATGGCGCCGGTAGCGCCACGCAGTGCCATCTGCAGGGTGTTATTGCAGACCACCCGCAGCGAGGTGAACTGCGCCGTGGTGCAGAGCGTGCCGTCGCAGCTGGTTGCCAGCAGCAGATAGGATTTTACCAAGTCATTACCTTTGAGTTTTAGATCCTGGCCGGTCTTAGCCAGTGCCCACAGTTTGCGGCCACCTTTGAGCGAGCCTGCTGTTTCTAGCTCAAAGCCACCGGCTTCCACTAGGTCTTGATAGAAGTGCAGCACCTCGTGAGGCTGCACCACGTTGTAGCGGCTTGAGACCACCGACAGAGGGGTGAGGGTATCGGAGCGATACAGCACCTTGCTATCGCTGCAGGAACGGATATGCAGTGCATCGGAGGCGACGTTAAACATCACGTCGCTCTGCTCGATGGTCCAATCCATCCCGGCTGCCTGCAGCCAGATATCGAGAGATTGTTGCGGGGGCAAGACATTGCCAAGGCCATGCCAAGGGGTTTGGCCGGTGTAGGCCATGGTGTCGATCAGGTGAGCCATATCTCCTCCAGGAATTGTGAAATGCAGACATTCAGCCTGCTAACTCATGTAGGTGATATAGGTTTGAAATTTCATTGAATAGGATGTAGTCGTGTTTTTATTTGTGTGCGCTGTTAAGCAGCATACTGGTTGTTATGTTTGGACAATGCCCTTCATTGGGGATGTGGGTGCAGGATTGGTAAAAGAGGCTCAATCATGAAGGGTGTTCATAGCGTAGGTTAAAGCGTAGAAAGATAGATAAATTTCAAAAAAAGCACATTAAAATCAACATGTAAACACCCTTGCATCATGGGCGTGTGGGCGCTCAGATTGGCGCCGGGAGCGGAGCTTGTGGCGCCGCTGGCTTGGTGTTGTGCGGTCATGTTCTGTTCCAGAAGGGGCCTCTGCGGGCCAGTGTCTGCGGTGATGAGCCTTGAGCTTGATGGCGCCATTCTACACATAAGCGCCGCGACGGGGGAGCGGGTGTTCTGGGCGCGGTTGTTCTGCACTATTGAAGGCATGACGCCGGTGCGGCACCTCACATTGCGGCAGGCAAGGGCGGTCTGCCGTGGTTGCGGGCGGCGCTAGCGGGATCGCATAATGTGCCCCTTGAGCGGATCAGAAGGAGTCGTGATGAAACTGGAGGCAGAGATAGAGCACCTTGCCATCGAGCTGGGACGGGCCCTTGGCCAGCGGGGCTGGCTGGCGGCGACCGCCGAATCCTGTACCGGCGGCGGGGTGGCCAGCGCCATCACCGACATCGCGGGCAGCTCCGGCTGGTTCGATCGTGGTTTTGTCACCTACACCAACGAGGCCAAGCAGCAGATGTTGGGGGTGAGCAGCGAGAGCCTTGAACAGCACGGTGCAGTGAGCGAGGCTGTGGTGCTGGAGATGGCCCGTGGCGCGCTGGCGCACTCGTCTGCCTCCATCAGCGTTGCTATCAGTGGCATCGCTGGCCCCGGCGGCGCCACCGAGGGCAAGCCGGTCGGCACCGTCTGGTTCGCCTGGGCCGACCGCAACGGCCGTCACCACTCCCTGCTGGCCCGCTTCGACGGAGATCGCCGACAGGTACGCCAGCAGGCGGTGAGACAGGCCTTGTCGGGTCTGTTGGCCCTGCTCAGATAAATTGGGCTTGATACTGTATGAATAGACAGTATACTTAGCCCAACTTCACTTCTTACTCACGATTTCCAGCGGAGATTGGCATGGATCAGAACAAACAGAAGGCACTGGCGGCTGCGCTGGGTCAGATTGAAAAGCAGTTCGGCAAAGGTTCCATCATGCGTCTGGGCGACAGCAAGACCATGGATATCGAAGCCATCTCTACCGGTTCCCTCTCGCTGGACGTGGCGCTGGGGATCGGCGGTCTGCCGTGTGGCCGTATCGTCGAAATCTACGGCCCGGAATCTTCCGGTAAAACTACCCTCACCCTGCAGGTGATCGCCGAAGCCCAGAAGAAAGGCAAAACCTGTGCCTTCGTCGATGCGGAACACGCCCTCGACCCTATCTACGCTGCCAAGCTGGGCGTCAACGTCGACGACCTGCTCATCTCCCAGCCGGATACCGGCGAACAGGCGCTGGAGATCTGCGACATGCTGGTTCGCTCCAACGCGGTTGACGTCATCATCGTCGACTCCGTGGCGGCCCTGACGCCGAAAGCGGAAATCGAAGGGGAGATGGGTGATTCCCACGTTGGCCTGCAGGCTCGTCTGATGTCCCAGGCGCTGCGCAAACTGACCGCCAACATCAAGAACGCCAACTGCCTGTGCATCTTCATCAACCAGATCCGGATGAAGATTGGCGTTATGTTTGGTAGTCCGGAGACCACCACAGGTGGTAACGCGCTCAAGTTCTACGCCTCCGTGCGTCTGGATATCCGTCGTATCGGCGCCATCAAGGAAGGTGACGAAGTGGTCGGTAACGAGACTCGCGTCAAAGTGGTCAAGAACAAGGTGGCCCCGCCCTTCAAGCAGGCTGAATTCCAGATCTTCTACGGCGCCGGTATCTCCAAAGAGGGCGAGCTGGTGGATCTCGGTGTCAAGCACAAGCTGATCGACAAGGCCGGCGCCTGGTACAGCTACAACGGCGAGAAGATCGGCCAGGGCAAGGCCAACGTGATGAAGCTGTTCGCCGAGAACAAAGTGATGGCTGGCGAAGTGGAAGCCCGCCTGCGCGAGCTGCTGCTCTCCGGCGCAGTGCCTGTCGATGACAAGGCTGCACCGGTTGAGGCAGACGAGTTCGATGCCGAAAGCGAACAAGAGTTCGAATAAGGAACAAAGGAAGGCCGGGTAGATACCCGGCCTTGTTATTTATGATGGTTGATGAATCCGTTACCGAACCGGTCGAGCCTGCCGAACCGACCTTTGCCGAACAGCTGGCCGCTGCCCGTGCTTATGCCATGCGCAGTCTGGCCCGTCGCGAGAGTGCCGAGTCAGAGCTGGCCAACCGGCTGCGCCAGCAGGGCTTCAATGAAGAGGTGATCGAGGCGGTGGTCGACTACTGCCGCGGTTACAACTGGGTCAATGACGAACGTTACGGCGGTATGGCTGTACGGGCCGGTGCCGCCAAGGGCCATGGCCCCATCAAGATCCGCTTCGATCTGCGCCGCAAGGGGCTCGACGATATGCAGATTGATGCCGCATTCGATCAGCCGGAGCTGGACTGGTTCGAACTGGCGTTTGCCCTGCTCGAACGGCGCGCCCGGGTGGCCGATCTGGCAGATTTCAAGCTGAGGATGAAGTGGCTCAAATATCTGCTGGGGCGCGGCTTTACCCAGGATCAGGCACGTTACGCTATCTCTGCCCTGCAGGAGCGGGAAGAGTAACGCCACTGCGTGGCAAACGTCGTTTCAGCTCTCCTTTTTGTATGTTTTTCCTGCCGGCTCAGTAGCTTGCGCGCACAATCCCGAAAAAGCAGCCTTTTGTTCATCTCATCCCTCTTTATGCGCTGCTTTTTTGCCTCTCAACAGTGAAAAAAGCCACTGTGAGCAGTGGCGCTCTTTTCTGGCCCGTTTATGTGCGCTTTTTCGCCCGTGGCGGCCCTGTCCGTTTTACTTTACCCCGCAGAAAACTTACATTAATGCGGTTAAAAGTCCGTATTCGAATCAAGCAGGATTTTCCATGTATATGTCCACGTCAGAGATTCGCGCTGCGTTTCTCGAGTATTTCCGTTCCCAGGGGCACCAGGTTGTCTCCTCCAGCTCGCTGGTACCGCATAACGACCCGACCCTGTTGTTTACCAACGCGGGTATGAACCAGTTCAAGGATGTGTTCCTTGGCGCAGACAAGCGTGCCTACAATCGCGCGACGACTTCCCAGCGTTGCGTGCGTGCCGGTGGTAAGCACAACGATCTGGAAAACGTCGGCTATACCGCTCGTCACCACACCTTCTTCGAAATGCTGGGCAACTTCAGCTTCGGCGACTACTTCAAACAGGATGCCATCAAGTTTGCATGGGGCTTCCTGACCGAGGTGCTGCAGCTGCCGAAAGATCGCCTGCTGGTGACCGTCTACGCGACTGACGATGAAGCTTTCGACATCTGGGAAAAAGAGGTCGGTGTCCCGGCCGATCGCATCGTGCGCATCGGTGACAACAAGGGTGCCCCTTACGCTTCCGACAACTTCTGGGCGATGGGCGATACCGGCCCGTGCGGTCCCTGCACCGAGATCTTCTATGACCACGGCGATCACATCTGGGGTGGCCGTCCCGGCTCACCGGAAGAGGATGGTGACCGTTTCATCGAGATCTGGAACGTGGTCTTCATGCAGTTCAACCGTCAGGCTGACGGCACCATGGAGCCGCTGCCGCGTCCGTCCGTGGATACCGGCATGGGTCTGGAGCGTATCTCCGCCATCATGCAGGGTGTGCACTCCAACTACGAAATCGACATCTTCCAGGCGTTGATCAAGAAAGCGGCCGAGATTGTCGGCACCACCGATCTGAGCAACCAGTCCCTGCGCGTCATCGCTGACCACATCCGCTCCTGCGCCTTCCTGGTGGCTGATGGCGTGATGCCGTCCAACGAAGGTCGTGGCTATGTGCTGCGTCGCATCATCCGCCGTGCTGTGCGTCATGGTCGCAAGCTGGGCGCGACCGATGTCTTCTTCTACAAACTGGCTGCCGAGCTGGCCGTGCAGATGAAAGACGTCGCTGCCGAGCTGATCGCCCAGCTGCCGCTGGTCGAGCGCGTGCTGCGTATCGAGGAAGAGCAGTTTGTCCGCACCCTGGATCGCGGTCTGCTGCTGCTGGAAGACGCTCTGGCCAACCTGGGTGATGCCAAGGTTATTCCGGGCGAGGTGGTGTTCAAGCTCTATGACACTTACGGCTTCCCGGCCGACCTGACTGCCGACGTGGTGCGCGAGCGCGAGATCGGCATCGACGAAGAGGGCTTCAAGGCCGAGATGGAGAAGCAGCGTGCTCGTGCCAAAGAGGCCTCCAGCTTCGGCGTGAACTACAACGAGATGCTCAAGCTCGACTTCGAGACCCCCTTCACCGGTTACAAGACTCTGACCGAGCGTACCCGCGTGGTCGGTATCTACAAGGGTGTGGAAGAGGTGAGCGGTCTTATCGCCGGTGACGAAGCGGTCATCGTGCTGGAAGAGACCCCCTTCTACGCCGAGTCCGGCGGCCAGATCGGCGACAGCGGTACCCTGAAAGTGGACGACGGTATCTTTGCCGTGACCGACACCCTGAAAGCGGGCAAGGCGATCATCCACAAGGGTTACATGGAGCTGGGCACCCTGGAGAAGGGCGCCGAAGTGGAAGCCGTGGTTGACGCTGACCGTCGTCAGGCCATCGCCCTGAACCACTCCGTGACTCACCTGCTGCACGCTGCCCTGCGTCAGGCTCTGGGCGAGCATGTCACCCAGAAAGGTTCTCTGGTTGGGGCCGAGCGCATGCGTTTCGACTTCTCCCACTTCGAGGGGCTGACCATGGCGACCATTCGCCGGGTCGAGGAGCTGGTCAACAACCAGATCCGCGCCAACCACGAAATCACCACCCAGCTGATGGATCTGGAAGCGGCCAAGTCCGCCGGTGCCATGGCGCTGTTTGGTGAAAAATATGAAGACGACGTGCGCGTGGTGCGCATGGGCGATTACTCCACCGAGCTGTGCGGCGGTACTCACGCCAAGCGCACCGGTGATATCGGCTTCTTCAAGATCATCGCCGAGAGCGGTATCGCTGCTGGCGTGCGCCGTATCGAAGCGGTGACCGGCAAAGCTGCCATCGACTTCATGCATCAGGTTGGCGAGCAGATCGAAGAGGCTGCTGCACTGGTGAAAGGTGACCAGTTCTGCATCGCCGACAAGGTTCGCCAGATGCTGGACAAGGCCAAGATGATGGAGCGCGAGCTGGAGCAGCTTAAGGCCAAGCTGGCCGCTCAGGCCGGTAACGACCTGCTGGGTCAGGTGATCGAGATCAACGGTCAGAAGGTGCTGGTTGCAGCGCTGGAAGGGGCCGATCCGAAATCCCTGCGCGGCATGCTGGACGAGCTGAAGAACCAGATGAAGTCCGGTGTTGTACTGCTGGCCACCTGTGCCGACGGCAAGGTCAACCTGATCGCCGGCGTCACCAACGACCTGACCGGCAAGGTCAAGGCCGGTGAGCTGGTCAATCTGGTTGCCCAGCAGGTGGGTGGCAAGGGCGGTGGCCGTCCGGACATGGCACAGGCGGGTGGTACCCAGCCTGAGGCGGTGCCGGCAGCGCTGCAATCCGTTCACTCCTGGCTGGAAGAGCGCCTGTAATCGGGCGAGGTGATCTGTGGCACTCTATGTACAGAAGTACGGCGGCACCTCGGTCGGCACACTGGAGCGGATCGAGGCGGTAGCTGAGCGGGTCGAGCAGACCCGCGCCCAGGGACACGACGTGGTGGTGGTTGTCTCCGCCATGTCGGGCGAAACCAACCGGCTGCTGGGCATGGCCCAGCAACTGGATCCTGATGCCAACCGGCGGGAGATGGATGTACTGGTCTCCACCGGTGAGCAGGTCACCATAGCGCTGCTGGCGATCGCGTTGAACAAACGCGGTTGTCCCGCGGTCTCAATGACCGGTGATCAGGTGCGGATTCATACCGATTCCGCCTATGGCAAGGCGCGCATCACCCACATCGACACCGAGCTGGTTCATGCCGAACTGGCTGCGGGCAAGGTGGTGGTGATCGCCGGTTTCCAGGGCCGTGACGAGCATAACGCTATCACGACGCTGGGCCGCGGCGGTTCGGATACCACGGCGGTTGCTGTGGCGGCGGCCATCAAGGCCGATGAGTGCCAGATCTTTACCGATGTGGATGGGGTATACACCACGGATCCGCGCATCGAGCCCAAGGCGCGTCGTCTCGACACCATCACCTTCGAGGAGATGCTGGAGATGGCCAGTCTCGGCGCCAAGGTGCTGCAGATCCGCTCGGTGGAGTTTGCGGGCAAGTACCGCGTCCCGCTGCGGGTGCTGTCGAGCTTTATCGATGGAGAGGGAACCTTAATCACATATGGAGGTGATAGGATGGAAGCTCCCCTGGTATCCGGGATCGCTTTTAACCGCAACGAGGCCAGCCTGACCATTCTGGGCGTGCCGGACAGACCAACCGTTGCCGCGCAGATCCTGAATCCGATCAGCGACGCCAACATTGATGTCGACATGATTGTGCAGAACACCCTGGGAGATGGCACCGCCGACTTCACCTTCACGGTGAATCGTGACGACTATCGCCGCGCCCGGGCACTGCTGGAGGAGACCGCCACCGAACTTGGCGCCTCCTGTGTGCAGGGAAATGGCGAAATTGCCAAGGTTTCCATTGTCGGTGTCGGCATGTGGAACCATCCCGGTGTTGCGCGCACCATGTTCAAGGTATTGGGCGAGGAGGGGATCAACATGCAGTTGATCTCGACCTCTGAAATCAAAATCTCTGTGGTGATTGACGAGAAGTATCTGGAGCTGGCGGTGCGAGCCCTGCACGCGGCTTTCGGGTTGGATCAGGCACCGCAAGAGCAGCCTTTGGGCTAACAATCTCTGATTGATTTAGTTTCAACCATTTACCATATCGGTATCTTTGTTAGATAATGTCGCATATCGATATAAAAACAAAACAGGATACAGGAGCAAGCGAATGCTTATTTTGACTCGTCGTGTTGGGGAAACCCTGATGATTGGTGATGAAGTGACTGTCACCGTACTGGGCGTTAAAGGCAACCAGGTCCGTATCGGTGTTAACGCGCCGAAAGAGGTCTCCGTACACCGCGAAGAGATCTACCAGCGCATCCAGGCCGAGAAAGTTCCGGGCCAACCGGGCTTCTAAGCCACTTTCATGGCTGTGACAAGGCGACACCTCATGTGTCGCCTTTTGTTTTTCCGGCCCCCTGAAATCGCCCTGCAGGGCGCGAAACTGCGGGATAAGTGCCGATATTGTTTGAATATTCCACGCTTTGGCCAAATGCTGAGCGAACGCACTTTTTTCTCCAAAAAAGTGTTTGACTAAAAATCCCTGTGAAGTATTATCAGCCCCGCAAACGGAGAGGTGGCCGAGAGGCTGAAGGCGCTCCCCTGCTAAGGGAGTATGCGGCTTATACCCGCATCGGGGGTTCGAATCCCCCCTTCTCCGCCATTTGCGCCCGTAGCTCAGCTGGATAGAGTACCTGGCTACGAACCAGGTGGTCAGAGGTTCGAATCCTCTCGGGCGCACCATATTACGACTCAAGCAAGAGTCATGTGTTGACCATCAGCAAGTCGACACTTTGGAAAAGGCTTACTGATAAGTAAGCTTTTTTTATCGTTTTAAAACAGGGCGCCCGTAGCTCAGCTGGATAGAGTACCTGGCTACGAACCAGGTGGTCAGAGGTTCGAATCCTCTCGGGCGCACCAT
>NZ_JAAKOV010000022.1:0-71636 GCF_049171595.1 Aeromonas sp. 603607 | reverse complement strand
AGAAGTGAAACGCGGTAGCGCCGATGGTAGTGTGGCATTCGCCATGCGAGAGTAGGACACTGCCAGGCACCCAATTTCAAGATTACGCCCAGCGTGGTCTTTACCGGTTAGTGTGCTGATATGGCTCAGTCGGTAGAGCGCATCCTTGGTAAGGATGAGGTCCCCAGTTCGATTCTGGGTATCAGCACCATTAAATAGAAAGCCTCCCTGAAAAGGGAGGCTTTTTTGCATCCGTCATTTTTTGATATCCCCTTACATTCCCTATTCCCGCAACCCCTTCTGCTTGCAGCCGACACTGTTTATCTGCTGGTTTGAGTCCTAATGTGTTACTCATTTGACTGCTATTGATGGTTTTATCCAGAGATTTAACCATGATTGATTGACGTAAAACGTTTTACATGTAAAATCCGGCGCGTTTTGCCTATTACGTGGAGAGAGAGCATGGCGCAGGATAACGAATACTGTTTGGGGGCGGTACCCGCCAAAGGGCGCAAAGGTGTGCTGTCGCTGATGCTGGTGATGCTAGGCCTGACCTTCTTCTCTGCCAGCATGTGGACCGGTGGTGCGCTGGGCACCGGGCTGGTGTTTGATGACTTCATCAAGGCGGTACTGCTCGGCAACTTGCTGCTGGGTATCTACACAGCCTGTCTCGGTTATATCGGTGCCTCAACCGGTCTCTCTACCCATCTGTTGGCGCGCTACTCGTTTGGGGTGAAAGGTTCCTGGCTGCCATCCCTGCTGCTGGGCGGTACTCAGGTCGGCTGGTTTGGCGTGGGCGTGGCGATGTTTGCCCTGCCGGTGCAGAAGGCGACCGGCATAGATGTGAACTGGCTGATCGCCATTTCGGGCATTTTGATGACGGTGACCGTCTACTTCGGGATCTCTGCCCTGATGGTGCTGAGCTTTGTGGCCGTACCGGCCATTGCACTGCTCGGTGGCTACTCGGTCTGGCTGGCGGTGACCTCGACCGGTGGCATGGCTGCACTGCAGCAGGTACAACCAAGCAATCCCATCGAGTTCACCACGGCGCTGACCATGGTGGTCGGTTCCTTTATCAGTGCAGGAACCCTGACCGCCGACTTTGTCCGATTTGGTCGCAAACCCTGGGGCGCCGTCATGATTACCATGGTGGCGTTTTTTTTGGGCAACACGCTAATGTTCGTCTTCGGCGCAGCCGGTGCGGCCGTGACCGGTCAGGCCGATATCTCGGAAGTGATGCTGATGCAGGGACTGCTGATCCCCGCCATCCTGGTGTTGGGCCTCAATATCTGGACCACCAACGACAACGCGCTCTATGCCTCCGGCCTCGGTTTTGCCAACATTACCGGCCTCAAGAGCAAGCCGCTCAGCGTGATCAACGGCCTTATCGGTACGGCTTGCGCCCTCTGGCTTTACAACAATTTTGTCGGCTGGCTGGCCTTTTTGAGTACGGCAATTCCGCCGATCGGTGGCATTATCATCATGGATTTCCTGCTCAATCGTGAGCGTTACCGTCAATTTGCCGATCAGCAGTTCGAGACGGTCCGCTGGCAGGCGCTGGTTGCCACGGCAGTCGGGGTGGCTGTCGGCAAGTGGCTGCCGGGCATAGTGCCACTCAACGCGGTATTGGGCGCCGCCTTCACCTATTTCATTCTGGTTCGCCTCACCCAGCGGCCGGTTCTGGTACAGGAAGCTAACAAATGCTGATTCAACATATTCGTTTGGCCGATCGGGAAGGGTTTTGGCAGATCCGCTGTCAGGATGGGGTCATCACAGCCATCGAACCCCATGACGAACATGCCGTCGCCGGTCGGGTGCTGGACGGGGAGGGCGGTCTGGCGATTTCCCCCTTTATCGAACCCCACATTCACCTCGATACCACCCAGACGGCCGGTGAGCCGAGCTGGAACCTCTCCGGCACCCTGTTCGAGGGGATCGAGCGCTGGGCCGAGCGCAAGGCGCTGCTGACCCATGAGGATGTGAAACAGCGCGCCATCCAGACGCTGAAGTGGCAGATCGCCAACGGCATCCAGTTCGTCCGTACTCACGTCGATGTCTCCGACCCCAATCTGGTGGCGCTCAAGGCGATGCTGGAAGTGCGGGAGGAGATGAAGGAGTGGGTCGAGCTGCAAATTGTCGCCTTCCCGCAGGAGGGGATTCTCTCTTACCCCAACGGCAAGGCACTACTGGAGGAGGCGCTCAAGCTGGGTGCCGACGTGATTGGCGCGATCCCCCATTTCGAGTTTACCCGGGAATATGGGGTCGAAAGTCTGCACTACATCTTCGATCTTGCCGAGAAGTATCAGGTTCTGGTCGATGTGCACTGCGACGAGATCGATGATGAGCAGTCTCGTTTCATCGAGACGCTGGCGACCCTGGCCTACGAGCGGGGTATCGGCCATCGGGTGACGGCCAGTCACACCACCGCCATGCACTCCTACAACGGCG
Source organism: Aeromonas sp. 603607 (assembly GCF_049171595.1). NCBI lineage: Bacteria > Pseudomonadati > Pseudomonadota > Gammaproteobacteria > Aeromonadales > Aeromonadaceae > Aeromonas > Aeromonas sp. 603607. The sequence goes on along the minus strand of NZ_JAAKOV010000022.1, from coordinate 69,209 downwards.
CCTATGCTTCCCGCCTGTTTCGGCTGCTCAAGATGGCAGATATCAACTTCGTGGCCAATCCGCTGGTGAACATTCACCTGCAGGGGCGGTTCGATACCTATCCCAAACGCCGTGGCATTACCCGGGTGAAGGAGATGCTGGAGGCGAACATCAACGTCTGCTTCGGTCACGACGACGTGTTCGATCCCTGGTACCCCATGGGCACCGCCAACATGTTGCAGGTGCTGCACATGGGGCTGCATGTCTGCCAGATCATGGGTTACGAGCAGATCAACGACGGTCTGAAGCTGATCAGCAGCCACAGCGCCCGCACCCTGAATGTGCAGGATCGCTATGGTATCGAGGTGGGCAAACCGGCCAACCTGTTGATCCTGCCTGCCGACAACGGCTTCGATGCGGTGCGCCGTCAGGTGCCGGTGCGTTACTCGATCCGCCACGGCAAGGTGATTGCCCAGACCCGCCCGGCCCAGACCGAGATCGTGCTGGGTCAGCCAGAGCCCATCGATTTTCGCCGCTGAGATTTCAATCAGGCTGGATGACGATTAGTTCCGCCTCTGGGCACAAGGGCCGCCATTGCGACATAATGGCGGCCTGACCCTGAGGGAGTGACACCATGCAAACCTGGTTCTATGTTGCTGCAGGGGGCGCCATCGGCGCCTGCCTTCGTTTTGGGATTGCCGAACTGATGGCCTTGCTGCTGGGGCGCCACTTTCCTTACGGGACTCTGGTGGTCAACGTGGTGGGCTCTTTCATCATGGGGGTGGCATTCGCCCTCATCAGTCATGGTCATGTGGTAGAACACCCGATGAAGCCGCTGCTGATGGTGGGGATCCTCGGTGCCCTGACCACGTTTTCTTCCTTTGCCCTCGATACGGTAGTGCTGGCTCAACATGGAGCCTATCTGAAAGCGCTGCTCAATATCGGTCTCAATCTCTTCCTCTGTCTTGCCATGGTGGTGCTGGGCATGCAGTTGGTTGCGAGCCGGGTTTAAGGTGTCCGGACGCCAGTGGCTCTGGTAAACTGGCGGCCATTCTTTGCTCTATGGGTGTTTAAGGGATGTCAGAACAAGCAACGACAACGCATTTTGGCTTTAAAACCGTGGCCGCGACCGAGAAGGAAACTCTGGTAGCAGGTGTCTTCCATTCGGTGGCAGCCAAGTATGATCTGATGAACGATCTGATGTCGTTCGGCATCCACCGCCTGTGGAAGCGCTTCACCATCGACTGTTCCGGTGTGCGCAAGGGCCAGAAGGTGCTGGATCTGGCCGGTGGTACCGGTGACTTGACCGCCAAGTTCTCCCGCATCGTCGGCGAGACCGGTCAGGTGGTGCTGGCGGATATCAACGACTCCATGCTGAAAGTGGGCCGCGACAAGCTACGCAATCTGGGGGTCGCCAACAACGTCTCCTATGTGCAGGCCAATGCCGAAGCTCTCCCCTTCCCGGATAACCACTTCGACGTCATCACCATTGGCTTCGGCCTGCGCAACGTCACCGACAAGGACAAGGCGCTCGCCTCCATGTTCCGGGTGCTCAAGCCGGGTGGCCGTCTGCTGGTGCTGGAGTTCTCCAAGCCGGTCAGCGAAGTGATCGCCAAGCTCTATGACCTCTACTCCTTCAAACTGCTGCCGAAAATGGGCGAAATCGTCGCGAACGACAGTGAAAGCTACAAATATCTGGCAGAGTCCATCCGCATGCACCCGGATCAGCAGACCCTGGCTGGCATGATGGAAAATGTCGGTTTCGAGCAGGTGGAGTACTTCAATCTGACCCAGGGTGTGGTCGCCCTGCACCGCGGTTACAAGTTTTAAGGTTGCCTATGCCGATGGATGCCATGGTCACCGCGGTGATCGAAACCAGCCTCAACCAGTTGCTGGCGCTGGACAAACAGAGCCCGGAGCGGCTGCGCAAACTGGTGGGCAAGGTGCTCAAGCTGGAGCTGCGTGAACTCAAGCCGCTCTGGTTTGTCTTCTCCGAGCGTCGGCTCGATGTGCTGGCCCAGCATGAAGGGGATGCCGATGCGGTGCTCAGCCTGTCGCTGACCGCCCTTGGTCTGCTGAAAGACCCGTCCGCCCTGACCCGTTATATCCGCGAGGAGAAGCTGGATCTGAGCGGTGATCCCCAGCTGGTGCAGGCATTCAGCGTGCTGCTGGGTGAGCTGGATATCGACTGGGAGGAGGAGCTGTCGCGTTATACCGGCGACGTGCTGGCCCACACCCTGTTCAGTGGTGCCCGTCAGGCGCGTCGCCTGGTCGGTCGCGAGCTGTGCCGCACCCGCAGCCAGCTGGCGGAATATCTGACCGAAGAGGCCCGCCTCGCCCCCGGCCCGCTGGAAGTGGCGAGTTTCAACGATGACGTCGAGGTGCTGGCCCAGCAGCTCAAGGCCGTCGAACTGCGGCTGGCCCGCTTTGAACAGCAGGTGACCTGATGACCCCGAAGGAGTTCAAACGCCTCTATCGCATCATCACCATCCTGCTGGAGCAGGGCATCGACGAACTGGTGCCCGCCCGCTATCAACCCTGGCCGGGTCGTCTGGCCCGTCGCTCCCTGTTCTGGCTCAAGAACAAACAACCGGATCTCAGCCGCGGTGCCCGCATCCGCCTCGCCTTCGAGGCCCTTGGCCCCATCTTCATCAAGTTTGGCCAGATGCTCTCGACCCGCCGCGACCTGCTGCCGCCGGATATCGCCGAAGAGCTGGCCCTGCTGCAAGACAGGGTGCCCCCCTTCTGTGGTCAGGCGGCGCGCCAGCAGATCGAGCTGAGCTTGGGTTGTCCCATCGAAACCCTGTTTGACGACTTCGACGAGACGCCGCTGGCGTCGGCCTCCATCGCGCAGGTGCATACTGCCCGCCTGAAGGAGAGTGGCCGCGAGATCGTCATCAAGGTGATCCGCCCCGACATCGAGCCTGTCATCGAGGCCGACCTGCGACTGATGCAGGCGCTGGCCCGTCTGGTGGCCCGCTTCGTGCCCCAGAGCGCGCGACTGCGCCCCATCGAGGTGGTGGAGGAGTATCGCAAGACCATCCTCGACGAGCTGAATTTGATGCGCGAAGCGGCCAACGCCATCCAGTTACGCCGCAACTTCACCGGCTCCGAGGCGCTCTATGTGCCTGAAATCATCACCGACCTCTGCCGCGAGCAGGTGCTGGTGATGGAGCGCATCTACGGTATTCCGGTCTCCGACATTCCAGCGCTGGAAGCCAACGGCACCAATATGAAGCTGCTGGCCGAGCGCGGGGTCGAGGTCTTCTTCACTCAGGTGTTCCGCGACAGCTTCTTCCACGCCGATATGCACCCGGGCAACATCTTCGTCTCTTACGAACATCCGGAAAACCCGCTCTGGATCGGCATCGACTGCGGCATCGTCGGTACCCTCAATCGGGAAGACAAACGCTATCTGGCGGAGAACTTCCTCGCCTTCTTCAACCGAGACTATCGTCGGGTGGCGGAGCTGCATGTGGAGTCGGGCTGGGTACCGGCAGACACCAAGGTGGATGAATTCGAATTTGCCATTCGCACCGTGCTGGAGCCCATCTTCGAGAAGCCGCTCTCCGAGATCTCGTTCGGTCACGTGCTGCTCAACCTGTTCAACACCGCACGTCGCTTCCATATGACGGTGCAGCCGCAGCTGGTGCTGCTGCAAAAGACCCTGCTCTATGTGGAAGGGTTGGGGCGTCAGCTCTACCCGCAGCTCGATTTGTGGCAGACCGCCAAGCCGTTCCTCGAGAACTGGATGCACGAACAGGTGGGGCCAAAGTCGGTATTGAACGCCATCAAGGAGAAGGCGCCATTCTGGGCCGAGAAGCTGCCGGAGCTGCCGGAGCTGGTCTATGAGACCCTGCGTCAGACCCGTCATCAGCAGCGTCATTTCGACCAGATGTTTGCCGAGTTCCGCCGTCACAGCCGTCGGCAGGGGCAGGCCCGCTACCTCTTAGGGGTTGGAGCCAGCCTGCTATTGGCGGGTGTATTCTTGCTGACCCAAAAACAACACATTGAGTGGGGACAAGCCAGTCTCGCCGGTGCAGCCCTCTGCTGGCTGGTCGGCTGGTTGCGAACCCGTTCCCATTAATCAACAACCGCGCCGTCAGGCGCCTGTTCTGGAGAGAAAATCATGGGTGGTATCAGTATTTGGCAATTGTTGATCATCGCAGTCATCGTCGTGCTGCTGTTCGGTACCAAGAAACTGCGCGGCATTGGCGGTGATCTGGGCGCGGCGGTCAAAGGGTTCAAGAAAGCCCTCTCCGACGAGCCGGCTGATGCCAAGGCCGAGCAGAAAGATGCCGAGTTTCCCCCGAAACAGCTGAACGAAGCGGCCACTCAGAGCAGTGAGACCGCCAAACAGAAAGACAAAGACCAGGCCTAAGCCATGTTCGATATCGGTTTTTGGGAGCTGGTCGTTATCGGTGTGGTAGCACTGGTGGTACTGGGGCCCGAGCGGCTGCCGGTTGCCATCCGCACGGCTACCCACTGGATCCGCCTCATTCGTTCGACCGCGAACTCGGTCAAGTCCGAGCTGGAGCAGGAGCTCAAGTTGCAAGAGCTGCACAACGACCTCAAGAAGGCCGAACAGTTGCAGATGAGCAACCTGAGCCCCGAGCTGCAGGAGTCCATCGAACAGCTCAAGGCGGCGGCCCAGTCGGTCAATCGCCCCTATCAGGTGGAGAACGAGATCCGTCCGCCGCGCCCCGAGCCGGTCGCCCAGGCTGAGCCTGCCACGCCGGTGGAGCCTGCGGTGCAGCTGAGCCACGACGTGCCGCCGGTCAACAGCCAGCGGGAGAGCGAGCCGGTGCCGGTCAGCGACTCCGCAGTAAAAGGGGAGGTGAAGCCATGAGTCAGGCCGAACAACCCCTGATCAGCCATCTGGTTGAGCTGAGAACCCGTTTGCTGCGCTCCATTACTGCCATCCTCGTGGTGTTTCTGGCGCTGATCTACTTCTCCAACAACATCTATGACTTCGTGGCCCAGCCGCTGCTCAGCCAGTTGCCGGAAGGGACCAGCATGATCGCGACGGATGTGGCGACCCCCTTCCTGACGCCGATCAAGCTGACCCTGGTGGTCTCCTTCTTCGTGGCGATCCCCTATCTGCTCTATCAGGCCTGGGCCTTTATCGCCCCCGGTCTGTACCAGCATGAACGGCGCCTGATCATGCCGTTGGTGGTCTCCAGTGCCCTGCTGTTCTATGCGGGTATGGCGTTCGCCTACTACGTGGTGTTCCCGCTGGTGTTCGGTTTCTTCACCAGTACCGCCCCTGCCGGGGTGACGGTGGCGACCGATATCGCCAGCTATCTGGACTTCGTACTGACCCTGTTCTTCGCGTTCGGGGTGGCGTTCGAAATTCCGGTGGCTACCATACTGCTCTGCTGGACCGGCGTGACCACACCGCAAAACCTGAAGGAGAAACGTCCCTACGTCGTTGTCGGGGTGTTTGTGGTCGGCATGCTGCTGACGCCGCCTGATGTCTTCTCCCAGACCCTGCTCGCCATCCCGATGTGGGCGCTGTGGGAGATAGGTCTGTTCTTCGCCCGCTTCTACGTGAAGAAAGAGGATGAAGAGCAACAGGAACAACCGGATGTGGAGAGCTGAGGCTCTGTTCGTCACCTGTTTGCCGGACGGCGAGAGGATGACGAAGTCCGCAGGAATAGCAGAACGAGGGGAGCTGAGGCTCCCTTCCTCTTTTCATGCTCCCGTTCGAGGCGTATGGTAAGACCCCATTCGGTAGATGGTTTTCAAATACCTGATATGTATTCCTTTTGTTCGGAACGTCTCATTCCATGATCGATATCGGTTTAAACCTGACCAGCAGCCAGTTCGCCGGTGAACAGCCTGAGCTGGTGGCCCGTGCCCGTGCCGCCGGAGTGGAGGCGCTGATCCTCACCGGTACCGATCTGACTGGCAGCCGCGAGAGCGCCGAGTTGGCCGCCCGCTGGCCGGGCTACTGCTTCTCCACCGCCGGGGTGCATCCTCACGATGCCAAGAGTGTCGATGAGGCGACCCTGCCCGCCTTGCGCGAGCTGGCAGCCTTGCCGCAGGTGGTGGCCATCGGCGAGTGCGGCCTCGACTACAACCGCGACTTCTCCCCCCGTCCGGTGCAGGATGCGGTATTCGACGCCCAGCTGGCGCTGGCCGCCGAACTCGGGATGCCGGTGTTTCTCCACTGCCGCGATGCCCACGCCCGTTTTATCGAGATCCTCCGTCCCTGGTTGCCCAGACTTCCAGGAGCAGTGCTGCATTGCTTCACCGGTTCCGACGAGGAGCTGGACGAGTGTCTGGCGTTGGGGCTGCATATCGGGGTGACCGGCTGGCTCTGCGACGAGCGCCGTGGTCAGCTGCTGCGCGAGCAGGTGGCCCGCATTCCGGCCGGCCGCCTGATGATCGAGACCGACGCCCCCTATCTGGTGCCGCGGGATCTGAAACCGCGCCCGAAACGCAACGAACCTGCTTTTTTGCCGCACATCGCCCAGGTGGTGGCGGCCTGTCGTGGTGAAGCGCCCGAGGCCTTGCTGGCCCACACCCGGGCCACCTCCGCCGCGTTCTTCCAACTTCCTCTCCAGGAGTGATTCATGGCTACAACTCTTCCGGGCACCTTTCCGGGCCGCCGCCTGCGCCGTCTGCGCAAACATGATTTCAGCCGTCGTCTGGTGCGCGAGAACGTACTGACCGTCAACGATCTCATCTATCCGGTGTTCGTGCTGGAGGGGGAGAACCGTCGGGAAGCCGTTCCCTCCATGCCGGGGGTGGAGCGTCTCTCCATCGATCTGCTACTGATCGAGGCTGCCGAGCTGGTGGAGCTGGGCGTGCCTGCCATTGCCCTGTTCCCGGTGACCCCGCTGGAGAGCAAGAGCCTGATGGCGGAAGAGGCCTACAACCCGAACGGACTGGCTCAGCGCACCGTGCGTGCCCTCAAGGCCCGCTTCCCGGAGCTGGGGGTGATCACCGATGTGGCGCTCGATCCGTTCACCACCCACGGGCAGGACGGCATCATCGATGACGAAGGCTATGTGCTGAACGACATCACCACCGAAATCCTGATCAAGCAGGCGCTCTCCCATGCCGAGGCCGGGGTCGATATCGTGGCGCCGTCCGACATGATGGATGGCCGCATCGGCGCCATCCGCGCTGCGCTGGAAGAGAATGGCTTCATCAACACCCAGATCATGGCCTACTCCGCCAAGTACGCTTCCTGCTACTACGGCCCATTCCGCGATGCGGTTGGCTCTGCCGGCAACCTCGGCAAGAGCAACAAGGCCACCTATCAGATGGATCCGGCCAACAGTAACGAAGCCCTGCACGAAGTGGCGCTGGATATTCAGGAAGGGGCCGACAGCGTGATGGTCAAGCCGGGCATGCCCTATCTGGACGTGGTTCGTCAGGTGAAGGATCAGTTCGGCGTGCCGACTTTCGCCTATCAGGTCAGCGGCGAGTACGCCATGCACATGGCGGCGATCCAGAACGGCTGGCTGAAAGAGAAGGAGTGCATCATGGAGTCCCTGCTCTGCTTCAAGCGGGCCGGGGCCGACGGCATCCTTACCTACTTCGCCAAGCGCGTGGCGCAATGGCTGAAGGAAGATGCCCGTTAAGCTGATGTGTCCGATCGTGTAACGGATAGAAAAGAGGGGAGCCGATGGCTCCCCTCTTTCGTTACTGATAGCTGATTACAGCTTTATCCAGGCATCGCTCCAGGCAGTGCCGGTCGCGGTTGATGCATAGTGGCTGAGGGAGCCATCGGCTCCCTTTTTTATGACCGGCTAATTACAGCTTGATCCAGGCATCGCTCCAGTGGCTGCCGGTACCCGGTGCATAGTGGCTGGTCGAGCCGCCACACCAGCCGCTGTAGGGCCAGGGTTTGCACTCGTAGTCGCCACCGGCATTGCTGACCCGTTCGCCACTCTGATAAGCGGTGCCCGCAACATAGGTCGGGTAGCTGCCGTTACCACCGTCACTGTCACCACCCGGTGCCTGTTCCACCAACGCCAGGGTGAAGCGGCGCTCGAAGCCCTGCTTGCTCCCCTCAGCCATGCCCGCCAGCAACAGCTCGTAACTGCCAGCCGCAAGGCCCGACTGTGCCAGCTGCAGGGATCCCTGACCATCGATCAGGGCGCTGCCGGTGGCGACCGGATTGCCACCCAGCAACAGGGTCGCGGTGACGGTCACCGGGTTGGCGGTAGTCAGCGTCAGACTGAAGTCGAGCGCGCCGTTAACGATGAGATATTCGGCCGCCAGATCGGTGACGGTGAAGTCACTGCTGCTACCGGTAGTGGGCAGAATGAAGTCTCCGCTCAGGTAGGTCAGACCGGTCCAGCCGGAGCTGGTCAGCCAGTGCTTGCCATTGGTCTGATAGACGTTGGGCAACTGGGTGCACTGTTTGTTGTCATTGACGAAGCCGATACCGTAAAAGCCTGCCACATTCTTGTAGCAGAGCTGGCGACCATTCTGGTGCAGCACTGGCTGGTCCAGCTTGCTCTTATGGTGGAGTGACAGCCAGTCAAACTGGTTGATGGCCGAGACCAGCGGCACAAACTGGCCATCGGGCTGACGATAGCGGATCAGGGATCCGGCATCACAGAGCAGACCATCTGCCTGCTGTTCGACGTAGCCGTAGTACTGCTCGCCATCCTGGAAGGTGAATCGGCAGAGATTGCCTTTCTCCGACTCCTTGGGGATCCAGCCCATCAGCAGTCGCTCCTGATTGTTCAGGGCCGCCAGTTGCCCAACACTGAAGTCGCTGCCGTTGGCTACCCAGCCTTGCGGCATGGTGGAGAATTGCATGAAGTAGTGGTCGGTATAGTACATGTGGCTGTCAGCGCGGTGCTTGCGAGCCCCCTGGCTGACCGAGTTGTAGCGATAGATGTCGTTTTCTGGCTTGTGGAAGCCGTTGAGATCATCGTCCAGATAGGGCAGGTCGCCCTTGCGGATATGGTAGTTGGCCATGCCCGTCATCAGCGGATGCCAGCCGTGGCTGCCACGGGCAAACGCGCTCTCATGGCTGTAGGACTTCCCATCGAAGCCGTGGCCAAATTCGTGGGCAATGATACCCCAACTGCCGTAGTAGTGGCTGACAAAGTTAAAGGTATCGACCCCGGTGATGCCACCACTCCCCAGCCCGCCCCCCATGGCGGTGATCCCCAGGTTGAGGTAGGGGCGCTTCATCAGGCTGTGGTAGTAGTAGTCATAATCGGCGGCCGTAAAGATCCCGTTCGGCACATAGCTGTTGCCGCCATTGCCGAACATCTCGTAGCCATTCACCGCCTTGAAGTTGTACCAGACGTGTTTGAACTCCTCGGTCGAGACCATGTAGGCCAGGTTGGTGGCGATGATCAGCCACTCGCGGGCGTAGAGGGCATTGATGGGGCGCCAGGAGCCGCTGGTGTTGGTGGCGAAGCGCACGTTCCAGCTTGGCTTGAGGCGTGCCAGCTTCTGGGCAAACGGATCCGAGTTGGAGCTGAACCTGTGCTCGAACTGGGCGGGCAGATTGATGCTGTTGTCGAGCAGGTTGTTGAGATCAAACACGCCATCGCGGCTGGCGCTGTTGAAGCGTCCCTGCTCGCCAAAGGCGCTCAGTGGCAGGGTGATTTGGGCATAGGCGGGCAGGCGATCGAGCTGGCCCAGGATCAGCCACTTGTTGATACCGTTCAGGCGTGACTCGATATTGATGTCATGCAGCTCTCTGGCGGCATAGTTGGTGATGCGCACCGTGTCGTTATCAAGCAGCTCGGTCTTGACCAGCGAATTGATGTTGACCGAACGCTGGGCGCGATCGATCAGCACCTCGTAGGGTTCGTCATTGCGCAGTATGTAGCTGACTGCGGCCGGCATCAGCTGATCGAAGATCAGCGGGCGAGCCAGCAACTGCTCGTCGGCCGTGAAGCTGATCTCCTTGCTCAGCAGCTGGTTGAAACCCAGGCCGCGTTCGTTGGCGGTGACAAGTGCCGAGCCCGCCAGCTGGAGATCTTTCAGCGCCGCCACGGGCTGCTGGTTGATCTCCCGAACAGTAAAGGTCGGGTTCTTGAACTGAAAGTCGTTGGCGATCAGGGTATCGGCATCATGCCACTCGATGCGGTCCTTGAAGTTCACCACCAGCCGATCGTCATCCATGTCGATTTTTTGCAGATTGCTGTCGGCGATCACCTGCTCAGGCGCCAGCGGGGTGTTGCTGGCGATGGCATCAGCCAGTTTGCGCAAGTCATAGATGTAGTAGTTTTTGCCGGCTGTATGGGCCAGGAGATAGTCACCCACCTGATGGAGTTGCACCAGACGGTGGCTGTATTTTCCTTCAAAGGCGAGCCGACCGGCGATGGGGGTCTTGAGGCTGTTCTCCGGCGTCACATCCTGCTGGCGGTAGACCTTGATCTCGCTCAGCGCATCGGCCACCAGCACGTAATCCTGATTGGCAAAGACGGCCTGGGCGCGGTGCAGGCTGTTGCTGCCGGAATCCCGACCGGTTCCCAGGGTGGTGACATGGCGATGTTCATCGGCCAGATCGAAGATATCGACCCGGTGCGAGTAGCGCGAGACCACGTAGAGCAGGTTGTTGCGGACAAACAATTCACTGACCTGGTTGTAGGCCGTGGCACTGCCGGTTTCGGTGCCGCGGATCTCGCCAATCTGCTGGCGGCTCGGGATATCGATAATGGCCACATGGCCCGGATTGCCGTTCTGGCTGACATAGAGCCGATCCTGATAGCGCTCGACCGCCGTGATCAGGCTGGCGTCCAGCCCCAGCTGGTCGGCCGTCAGCTCCTCGCCTTTGTCCAGATATTGCAGCGAGGTGGCAAACGAGTTGACGCTGCAGGAGCTGGTCTCCATCACCACACGGGTGCGTTCGCCATTCTGGATCTGGCCGTGGGGGAAGTACTCCAGCAGACAGCCGTTGCCGTAGTCATAGTTGCCAAAGCGCTTGTTGACCGCAACGACCCCACCGTCGTACCAGGTCAGCTCCCACTCCTCATCGAAGAAATCAAAGACGTTACGAATGGCTGTTTCGTCGAAAAAGTGGGGTTTGGGCAGATCGAACAGGATGTGGTTATCCGCCGTCAGCGGGTAGAGCAGGCCGTTGATGGCAAGGTGGCGCTTGCCATCCTTGATGATCACGTTCTGCTCGTCAGCCGCACTCTGATGCAGCGCGGCGAGGCGCGCCGTCATCTGTTCGTAGTGCTCCTGATAGGTTTGTTTGAAATAGGCTTGTTCGCGCTCATCGGCCACAACATGGGCCGACAGCAGCAGACCGAGCAGGGTGGCAAGCTTGGTGGTTCTTGGCATGGTGATTTCCTTATCTTGGTTGTTGTTGGATGTTTTTGGGTGGTTGGCAAGCATGTAAAAGAGAGGGGCTAACCCGTCCGGGTCAGTGCATCCTGCCCATCGGCAGCGTGGCCGACGGGCAAGATATGGGCGGGGGCCTGTCGGCCCCCGTTAGTGGTTGGGGCAAGGTCAGAGCTTGATCCAGGCATCGCTCCAGGCGCTGCCGGTACCCGGCGCATAGTGGCTGGTCGAGCCGCCACACCAGCCGCTGTAGGGCCAGGGTTTGCACTCGTAGTTGCCACCGGCATTACTGACCCGATCACCGGCCTGATAGCTGGTGTTGGGGGCATAGGCCGGGTAGTCACCTTCGCCACCGCCGCTGTTCTCTTCGGTCAGCGCAACCGGGAAGCGCTGTACCACCGGCTGCTGGCCGTCAGCCAGACCGGTGATCACAACGTCGTAGCTGCCATCGGTGACGTTGCTGCCCTGCAGTACCAGGGTGCTGGTGCCGTTCACCTGGCCGCTGGTGGTGCCGTGGCTATGGCCGCTCTGCTCCAGAGTCGCGGTGATCTGTACCGGGTTGGCGGTGGTCACGTTGAAACGGATGCTGACCTGACCGTTGACGATGGTGTACTCGCTCGCCATGGCGCTGACGGTGAAGTCGCTGCTGCCTTCGGCGGGTGGCGTTGTGCCGCCGCAGTCGCTGTCGCCCTGTACGCGCCAGACGCCCCAGTCACCCGTGGTGCCCGGCTCTTCGTTCTGGGTCCACCAGCCTGCCAGCCAGTTCTTGCCGTTGTGGCTGACGATGTCGCCGCCCACATAGACCTTCTTGGCATCCCAGCTGTTTTCACAGACGGCGCCCTGCTCCCTGACGGTCACGTTGCGCAGCTGGGTTACTTGCTGACCGGCGCTGTCGCTCACCTGATAGGTGAGGGTGTAGCGGCCGACCTTGCTGCTGTCGACGCTGCCGCTGACCTTGATTTGGGCGGTCAGGTCGCCATCTTCTTCATCATGGGCGCTGACGCCAGCCATCGGATCGAAGGGGGTACCCAGCTCCAGCGTGGTGTCGGTGACGCCGCTGAATACCGGCTTCATGCTGTAGACCTCGATGGTGCGTACCTGCTCGGTGACGTTGTTGTCGCGATCGCTCACCTTGTAGGTGAGGGGGTAGAGGCCGATGCGCTGGCTGTCTACCGAACCTTCCACCTGGATCTGGCCAGTCAGGTCGCCATCTTCCTTGTCGTTGGCGCTGACCCCGGCCAGCGGATCAAAGGCAGTGCCCTGCTTGATGCGGGCATCGCTCAGGCCGCTGAACACCGGCTTGCCGTTGTCGACCGGCGGCGTGATCTCCTGATCGTGGATGAAGGGGCCGTAGCTCTTTATGAAGGATTCGTTGTAGGACTGACCGGCGGCGTTGCGGCCCATGTCCCAGTTGATGGACCAGGTCATCACGCCACGCAGCGGTTGCCCCTCGCTCTTCAGGCGGTTGAAGGCGTTGTAGAGCTTCTGCGGATCCTGCACATAGCCAGTGGCGGCGGCGTCAATGTTGGTCGGAATACCGAACACCAGCTTGTCATGGGGGATCTTGTAGAAGCCGCGGGTACCGTTGCTCAGCGAATCCGCCATGTAGTAGATGAACTCTTCTTTCAGGGCATCGTTGTTCTGGGCAATCCAGCCGATGCCATCGGTGTAGATACCGTCGCCACCCTGGTTGTAGAACTGGGGGTTGATCCAGTCGTAGTAGCCTTCCAGATTGCGGATATAGGGGATGTAGGCGCCAGTCTGGGTCAGATAGGGGAACTCCGGCGCCATGGTGATGAGGAAGTTTTTCCCCTGGGCGCGGTAGTGATCCTTGACCAGACGCAGGGCTGCCGGGATCACGGTCTGGTTGTCGGCGGCGGTGATGGCGGCCTGTTCCAGGTCGATATCCAGCCCGTCGAAGCCGTAGGTCTCCACCAGACGGATGATCTCGTCGGCAAAGGCCTGCTCCTGACCCTTGCGCAGCTCGATGTGTGCATCGGCACCGCCCAGCGCCAGCAGCACGGCACGGCCCTGACGGTTCAGCTCGGCGATCTGCTCGATAAACTGGCTTTCGCTCATGCCGATGGCCGGGTCGAGTTTGAAGGTGGGGATGGGATCGCTGCCATAGACCTTCATGAAGGAGACATCGACCACGTTGTATTGCGGGTTGACCTGATCGAGCTTGACGCAGGGGGCGATACCGCCCTTGTAGCCCGAGCCGTCACACCAGTTGTGCCAGTAGCCGACCACTACGCCGGACTGGGGGTTGACCATCGCCTGACCGGCACTGGCGGCATATGCCATGGGGGTGCCCATGCCGAGCAGGCAGCCAAGCAGGGATAATTTGAGTTTGTTCATTGTCTCTCCGTACGGTGCAAATAGGGCGTCGGTTGTGACCGGACGTCCCCGGGGGCAGCCCCGCTGTCATAGGTGTTTTCCCTTAGACCGGTGGCTTTGCGTCGCGCCCTTTCGGGTCACTTTGCCTTTTTCACCCGATTTCTGTGCAGCACAGAGAATCAAGTGACCTGCATGGCAGGCTGCCTATGATAGATGCTTGAAAATAAATTAATCAATAGTTGGTTTTGATTCTAATTAACTGAAATATATTGATAATTTGTTACGCCGCCCACATTCAGTCAGTTCCCCTGATTGACCATTACAGTGCCTGGCAAGCAGCGGTGGCGTCGGTAAATGGCTACTTGTTGCCCCTTGAAAGTAGCGGTAAGAGCCAAAAAAGCTCACAGATTCATCCTGTTACTGACTGTTGATGACAAAACAGCGGCAATGGCAGAGATCCGGGTCGCAATGGCTGGAAAAGTACAGGGTTGTGGCGGATTCCCGCTTGATTATTGCGTGGCTTGGCCACATGTTAGAAAGCCATACAGAGCTGCTAAAGCGGTCTGTTCAAGACCAAACAAGAGGTAACCGGGATGAATAACCCTTTGCTGACAATGGATTCGCTGCCCCCTTTCAGCCAGATCAAGCCGGAGCAGGTTCAGCCAGCCGTGATTCAGGCGATTGCTGACTGCAAGCAGAAGATCAGCGATGTGCTGGCCCAGCGTGATCCCCATACCTGGGATAGCCTGATTGCCCCGCTGGAAGAGGTAAATGACCGTCTGTCACGGATCTGGTCACCGGTCAGCCACCTCAACTCCGTACTCAACAGCGAAACGCTGCGCGAGGCCCATGATGCCTGCCTGCCGCTGCTCTCCGAATTCCAGACCTATGTCGGTCAGCATGAAGGGCTCTATCAGGCCTATCTGGCCCTCTCCGAGAGCGATGATTTCCCGCTGCTGAGCGGCGCCCAGCGCAAGGAGATCGAGAATACCCTGCGTGACTTCCGCCTCTCCGGCATCGGTCTGCCTGCCGAGGCGCAGCAGCGTTACGGCGAAATTCAGGCCCGCCTCTCCGAGCTGGCCTCCCGTTTCAGCAACAACGTGCTGGATGCAACCCAGGGCTGGCACAAGCTGGTGGCCGATGAAGCCGAGCTGGCCGGTCTGCCCGAGAGCGTGCGTGCCGCTGCCCGTCAGATGGCCGAGCTCAAGGGCAAAGAGGGGTGGCTGTTCACGCTGGATATCCCTTCCTACCTGCCGGTGATGATGTATGCCGACAACCGCGAGCTGCGGGCCGAGATGTATGAGGCCTTCACCACCCGCGCCTCCGATCAGGGCCCCAATGCGGGCAAGTGGGACAACTCCGCCATCATGAGCGAGCTGCTCACCCTGCGCCGCGAACTGGCTCAGTTGCTGGGCTTTGCCAACTATGCCGAGCTCTCCCTGGCCACCAAGATGGCGGACAAGACCGAACAGGTGGTGAGCTTCCTCACCGATCTGGCGGCTAAATCCCTGCCGCAAGGCAGGGCTGAGCTGGAGGAGATCCGCACCTTCGCCGCCGAGCAGCATGGTCAGAGCGAGCTGGCAGCCTGGGATCTCGCCTACTACGCCGAGAAGCTCAAGCAGCACAAATTCTCCATCTCCGACGAGCAGCTGCGTCCCTACTTCCCCGCCAGCAAGGTGGTGAAGGGGCTGTTCGAAGTGGTGAAGCGGGTGTTCGGCATGAAGGTGCGCGAGCGCCTCGGCATCGACACCTGGCACCCGGACGTGCGCTTCTACGACATCTTCGATGCCGACGACGAGCTGCGCGGCAGCTTCTATCTCGACCTCTACGCCCGCGAGCACAAGCAGGGCGGGGCCTGGATGGATGTCTGTCTGGGTCGTCGCTACCGTCAGGATGGCTCGCTGCAAAAACCGGTGGCCTACCTGACCTGCAACTTCAACGGCCCGGTGGATGGCAAGCCTGCGCTGTTCACCCACAACGAAGTGGTCACCCTGTTCCATGAGTTTGGCCACGGCATTCACCACATGCTGACCCGCATCGACGTGGCCGGCGTGGCCGGTATCAACGGCGTGGCCTGGGATGCGGTGGAGCTGCCGAGCCAGTTCCTCGAGAACTGGTGCTGGGAGTCCGAGGCGCTGGCCTTTATCTCCGGCCACTACGAGACCGGCGAGCCGTTGCCTGCCGATCTGCTGGAGAAGATGCTGACCGCCCGCAACTTCCAGGCGGCGATGCAGATGTTGCGCCAGCTGGAGTTCGCCCTGTTCGACTTCCGTCTCCATCAGGAGTTTGACCCGGCCAATCCGGCACAGCTCCCGGCGCTGCTGGACGAGGTACGCAGTCAGGTGGCCGTGATGACGCCACCGGCGTTCAACCGCTTCCAGCACAGCTTCTCCCACATCTTCGCGGGCGGCTATGCGGCGGGCTACTACAGCTACAAGTGGGCCGAGGTGCTCTCTGCCGATGCCTTCTCCCGCTTCGAGGAGGAGGGGATCTTCAACCCGGCCACCGGCCAATCCTTCCTGAAGAATATTCTGGAGAAGGGGGGCTCGAAGGAGCCGATGGAGCTGTTCCGAGCCTTCCGTGGCCGTGAGCCCAAGGTGGATGCACTGCTGCGACACAGCGGGATCGCTGCCTGAGATTCCTGACCCGCCGCCTGTGTGAGCTTCAAGCAGGTACACTGTTTTGCGGCATAGTGGGATCGAGTCGTGATTTCTGCGACAAAAAGGGACCTTTTGGTCCCTTTTTTCAAGGCTTTTTAATATCTTGCTGATTGCATATTTGCACTGCCCACGGCTCTTCAGTAGAGTCGTGTTCTAACCTTCAAGGAGAGAAAGCCACTTGCCATGAGGCGAGCACTCGATTCCGTCTATCAAATCATCTCCAGTCTGGCTCATTCGAGCGGTCAGGGATATTTCGATACCTTTGTGAGTGAAATCGCCGCTGCTGTGATGGCTGATGTCGTCCTGATCGCCAGCAGGGAATCAAATGCTACCCACCTGACGGTTCAGACCGTCTATCCCTCCTCCCTTGACACCGATGCCCTGACGCTGCCACTGACTGACTCTCCCGATGCCATTACCTGGCAGGAGGGGGAAGCCTGGTTCAGCGATCGTCTGCTTCAGCTCTTTGCCAACGTTCCCCTTGCACAGGAGTGGCAACCTCAGGCCTATGCCGGGATTGTCCTCAGGAATGCAGATGGCGAGACCATAGGTATCTGCGCCCTGCTTTATCGTCAGCCGCAGGCCAATATGAGCAAGGTGATGGGGTTGCTCCGGTTGCTTGCTCCGTTGGCGGGTCGCGAGCTGGCGCTGATGCTGCAACGACAGCTGCCCCCCCCTCTGCCTGAACCGTCCCATGCATTGCAGAGCATGCTGTTCCAGGCTCCGGTGGGGATCGGTAAGCTGGATCTGGCTGGCCGTATCCTCTGGGCCAACCCGGCCATCGAGCAGATGCTTGGCTATCCCCTTGACGAGTTGCTGCAGCGATCCATCTCCGACATCAACCATCCCGAGGATTGGCAGGGCAGCCTCGTTTGCTACGAAGAGATCCGCCGTGGCGAGCGCAGCAGTTTCACCCGGGAGAAGCGCTACTTCTGCAAGGGGGGGCAGATCCTGTGGGGGCGGGTAACCGTCACCCTGATCCGTGACAAGCAGCAGCAGCCGGACTACCTGATGGTGCTGCTGGAGAATATCGATCCTCTCAAGCGCCATGCGGAGCAGCTCAAGCTCTCCCACCGGGTCTATGACAATCTCTCCGAGGCGATCCTGGTCTGTGATGCCGATAGCCGCATCATCTCGGTCAATCCGGCCTTCGAGCAGATCACCGGCTACAGCAGTGACGAGGTGCGAGGCCAGCGCCCCAGCCTGCTCAAGTCGGGGCTGCACGATCAGACCTTCTATGCCGACATGTACCACGCGCTGGAGCGGGTGGGGGTATGGCGTGGTGAGGTGTGGAACAAGCGCAAGAATGGCAAGCTCTATCCACAGCAGTTGATGATTAGCACCCTGCGGGAAGGGGGCAGGATCAGCCAGTACATCGCCATCTTCAGCGACCTCTCCCAAACCAAACTGGCCGAGCAGAAGATCGCCGCACAGGCCAACTATGACAACCTCACCAGCCTGCCCAACCGCTGGCTGTTCAGTCGCTGTCTCAGCCGCTTCTGCGAGCGGGGCGAGCGCTTCGCCCTGATGGTGCTCGACCTCAACAACTTCAAGGCGGTCAACAACAGCATGGATCACCATGCCGGTGACGCCCTGTTGCGGGAGGTGTCGGACCGGCTGGTGAGCCGGGTGCGCACCGAGGACCTGGTGGCCCGCATCGGTGGTGACGAGTTCGCCTTTCTGGTGCCAGGCATCGTCACCCGTCGTCAGGCCGAGGTGTTTGCCAAGCAGGTTATCGGTAGCTTTACCCGTCCCTTCATGCTGGCCAACCAGCATCTCTATGTTACGGCAACCGTGGGGATGACCCTCTGCCCCGTCGATGGTAGCGAGAGTGACGAGCTGCTGCGCAACGCCGAACAAGCGCTGTTTGCCGCCAAGCGGCAGGGGCGGTTGATCGGTACCTACTGCTCCTCAATGCGGGAAGAGGTGCGTCAGCGCCACCAGATGCAGCAGGATCTGGCGGAGGCGATCAAGCTGGAGCAGTTAACCATGGCCTACCAGCCCATCTGGGACAACCGCAGCGGTCGGGTCGCCAAGCTTGAGGCGCTGGTGCGCTGGTATCACCCCCAGTGGGGACAGGTGTCGCCAGCCGAGTTTATCCCGCTGGCGGAAGAGGCGGGGTTGATTCAGGGGCTGGGTGCGCTGGTGTTGTGGCAATCATGCCGGGATCTGGCTCGGTTGCAGCAGTCCGGCTTCCCTGATCTGCAGATGTCGATCAACCGCTCCACCATGGAGTTCCAGACTATCGACCCCGAGGCGAGCGAGTGGCTCAAGGTGATCCAGCACTTCGGGCTCGATCCTGCCGACATCGTCATCGAAATCACCGAATCTCTGCTGATGGAGAGCAGCGATCAGCACAGGGTGCGGATCGATGCCCTGCGCGAGGCGGGTTGCAAGCTGGCTATCGATGATTTCGGTACCGGCTACTCGGCCCTCAACTATCTGCGCTCTTTCCCGGTGGATCTGGTCAAGATCGACCGCTCTTTTGTGCGCCATATCCCCTTCAACGAGCAGGATCGGATGCTGCTGGACGGCATCATCAACATAGTGCACAACCTCGGTATGCAGGTGGTGATTGAGGGGGTAGAAACCCGCGAGCAACTCAACTTCCTCTGTCAGAAGGGATGTGCCTTCACCCAGGGTTATCTGCTCAGCCGCCCGCTGGCCTATGACGATCTCACCGAATATCTGCAGCTCAATGACAAGGGGATGTTTCTGCAGATCAGTTAGGGGGTTTACTCCTTCGATGTCATCTCTGCCTGCTTCGTTTGCAGTGTCCGGTAATTCTCGCCGAGATAGCGCAGATAGATGCGATCCAGTACCCCTTCATCCAGCATCTGTTGCAGCGCCTTGTTGTAGGCAGGCAACAGGTCTGCTTTCTGCTTGCCAAAACAGAGGTAGAGCGGTGTCGAGTCGATAAAGGGGGTGAGGGGGCGGATCTTGACGTCCTGCTCCCTGGAGAGGCTGGGGGCCGAGAAGTAGTCGAGGATGATGAGGTCAACCCGGCTCTTCTCAAGCAACAGCAGCAACTGCTTGTCTGAATGGGCCTTGATGGGGTCCCATCCGGTGAAGTTCCTGATCTTGTCGGTATAGTCATAGCCCCTGACCATCCCTACTTTCAGCCCCTTGGCCATCTCCCACGAGAAGTTCTGTAGCGGACTGTCACTGCGCACATAGGCGGCCAGCGGATAGAAGGCGGTAGCAAGATCAGAGTGGTAGCAGCCGGGGAGGGGGGCATTGTCGAGGATGCCATCAGCCAGTTGGGTACTCACATACTGTTCGCAGCGCCCCCACGGCAGTTCGAGCAGGGTTAGGGTCATTCCGAGGCGTCTGGTTGCTTCCTGATGGATCTCCACCGATATCCCTTCCATCAGTTTGCCCTGTTCGGCGTAGGAGAAGGGGGGCCAGTCTACACCGCATACCTTGAGACTGGTGCTGCTCTGGGCGGCAAGCAACAGGGCTATCAGCAGCTGCATGGGATTCTCCGGGATATGAGGGGGGTTGTGGTACACTCGCTTCACTGAACTTAGAACGCATCCAGAGACCATGCAAATCCTCCTCGAAGACCCCGCCAAGGCCGCGCAGGCAGACGCGCTGGCCAGCCAGCTTGGCCAAATCGACCTTCCCCTGTTTGCTCTGGTCTTTACCCCGGAGCGGCTGGAGTTGCGCAAGCTGGATGAGCCCAAGCTGGGGGCCGTCTATGTGGATTTCGTCGAAGGGGCCGTCGCCCATCGCCGCAAATTTGGCGGCGGTCGTGGCCAGTCCATCGCCAAGGCAGTGGGGCTCAAGGCCGGCGCCACACCGACCGTAGTGGATGCCACTGCCGGACTGGGGCGTGATGCCTTCGTTCTGGCTTCTCTTGGTTGCAAGGTGACCCTGATCGAACGCAGCCCTGTGGTAGCCGCCCTGCTGCAGGATGGTCTGGCTCGAGCCGCCGAAGACCCGGAGATTGGCCCCTGGGTGCGCGAGCGGATGCAGTTGCTGCACGGCCCGGCGGTGGAGACCTTGCTAGGGCTAACCGAGCGGCCTGACGTCATCTACCTCGACCCCATGTTCCCCCACAAACAGAAGTCGGCGCTGGTGAAAAAAGAGATGCGGGTGTTTCAGTCGCTGGTGGGGCCGGATCTTGACGCCGATGCCCTGCTGCCTGCGGCGCTGAAGATGGCACAAAAGCGGGTAGTGGTGAAGCGACCGGACTATGCTGGCTGGCTCAATGAGCACAAACCCAGCATGGCTATCGAGACCAAGAGCAACCGCTTCGATGTCTATGTGATGGCGGCGCTGGCGGGATAACGCCGCACGCGAGGGGTAAAAGAAGAGGGCCAACCCGATGGGGTTGGCCCTCTTGCCATCTATTGGCCGTCTGACTGGGCTGGTGGAGCGAAGCGGATCAGCTTCTCCTCTCCCTGCCAGCTGAATCTCATGGTCGCCAGATCCGCCAGACTGAGTTGCTCGCCGCTGTGCAGCTGGAGATACTCTACTCCATCGCGGGCCTCTATGGTGCGGATCCGATCCGCCCACTGACGTCCGTCCCGACTGGTCAGCGCGACCGGCAACTGCCAGCTGGCGGCGATCTCCAGCCAGTCGTAGAGATCGCAACTGATGGGTTGGTAGGTGTTCATGTGCGGGTTGCCCTCTTGTCGCCGGTTACTGGAAATTGATGATGGTGGCGGGCGCCACCACCGCCTGGGCTTTCTGCACCTGTTCCAGTTGCAGCGGGTCGCCAGCCAGCGCCGGATCGTCCTCGTGGCCATTGCAGACCAGCGCCAGATCGTAGCTACCGAGATTAACAAATCCCAACTCGTAACCAAAGCCGCCACCGCTTTGCGGCAACACGGGCGCGCTGGCATAGAAGCCGTTGTCGCTGTCCGCCATGTCGGGGTAGTTGTCGTCACTTCTGGGTTGGTAGAAGTAGACGAAAGCCTTGTCGGTCAGCAGGCCGCCACACAAGCCAGCTGCTACCGTGCCCCTGACGATGGTGACCTGGGTGTTATTCACCAGCCGCACCCCTCTGGGCTTGAGCTTGTAGTACTGCTCGTGGCCGGGCAGCACCATGGCCTGGCGCAGGTCGAACTCGGTGGTGAAGGCGCTGAGGCCGTTTGCTGCGATGGTGAAGGCATCCAGCTTGAGCTCGCTGCTTGGCACTTCCAGCGGCTTGATCCCCCCATCATCCCGTTTGACGTAGGAGTAGGGGGTGCCATTCAGAAATTGGTTGCTGACCTCCCGTCCATCCAGTATCCGCAACCTCATCTGGCTGTAGTCACCGGGCATCACGCTCTGACCGGACAGCAGGGGGCGACTGGCGGATCCTTGATAACTCAGCAGGTCGATGTAGGTGAACTGCGGCCGGTCTGCACTGTCGAGCGGTATCGTCTCGCCGCTCGGGGTGCAGCCATCGTCCTGGGCCGAGGTGAGAAAACTGGCGGTGGTCCAGATCTGTTCGTTGCCGGCGACGGGGTGGATGCTGATGTTGGCGACGGCGATGCAGACCTTGCTGACCGCATCCACCGGGGCGTCGGAGAAGGCCAGCGAGAGCTGGGCTGGTTGTGGTTGGCTATTGCTGTCGCCACCACCGCCGCAGGCGGTGAGCAGGGTGGTCAGTCCGATCAGAGTCAAGGATTTCATGGCGTCCATTCCGGTTGGTTATGAAGACACCCCAACTCTAGTCGAACGTTGGTCATGAAGGGGAGGCTGGGCCCAGACGCAAGGGCGGGATCTGCCCGTCAGCCCAATAACATCAAGGTGCAGGCCTGAGTAGCACCAGTGTTGGCTGCGAAAGATATTGTCGGAACGCCGGGGCACTGATTGGGCGTGGCCCAATCAGGCTTCCAGCAGGCGGGTGGGCCAGCCCATCTTCTGCTGGCGCTCTACCTCGAGGCGCAGCTCGCTGGCGCGCAGGTAGTGCTCGTCCAGCCACCCCTTGGGCAGGGTCAGGGTCAGTGACTCCTCTTCTGCCTGCAGGGTGAAGCTGGGCACTGTGCCCTGGGTACGGCGCATGCAGAGGATCAGCGCGATGCGCAGGATACGGGCCAGCCGGATCGCCTGACGACCGGTGACGGCACCCTGTTTCTCCAGTGGTTCCAGCTTGAATTCGTCCCGCTGGTTGAACAGCAGGGCCGACAACAGCTTCTTTTGCGCGGGAGTAAAGCCCGGCATGTCGATGTTGTCGATGATGTAGGCGGCGTGTTGCGGCGCCTTCTTGTATTCGATACAGAGGCCGATCTCGTGCAGCAGGGCGGCATAACGCAAGATCGGACGACCGTAGCGTTTGGAGAGTCGCCAGGCCGGTTGCAGCTGGTTGAACGCCTCGACAGCGGTATCGCGCACCCGTTCGGCGTGCTCTTTATCCAGCTGATAGCGGCTGATCAGGCTGTCGGCGGTGCGATCCCGGGCATCACAGTCGTGATTGTTGCCGAGCAGACCGTAGATCAGTCCTTCACGCAGGGCGCCCCCCGCGAGGGTCATGCTCTCGATATCGAGTGTTTCGAAGATGGCGATCAGGATGGCGAGGCCGGAGGGGAACACGGTCAGCCGCTCGGCCGCCAGCCCTTCCAGTTGCAGCCGGTCGAGCTTGCCGCAGGCGATGGCCTGACCCATCAGCTCCTGCAGTTTCGGCAGGGTGACCCGTTCGCTCTTCCCTTGCGCCAGCATGATCTCTTGCAGCGCCTGTACCGTGCCGGAGGCGCCGACACATGTGCGCCAGCCGAGGGCGCGGTAATCTTCTGCCACCTTCTCCAGCACCGCCTTGGCGGCAGCAATCGCCTGCTCGAAACGGGCTTCAGAGAGCTCGCCATCACCGAAGTGATTGTTGAGCCAGGTGACGCAGCCCATGTGCAGGCTGTTGAGCAGTTTTGCTTCGCTATGTTCGCCGATCACCAGTTCGGTACTGGCACCGCCGATGTCGATCACCAGTCGGTTGCCTTCCCCGGCAGAGGTCCAGGAGACCCCTTCATAGATGGTCTTGGCCTCTTCCTCGCCCGAGATGATCTCGATGCTGTGGTTGAGCACCCGTTCCGCTTCGCTGAGGAACTCGTCGACGTTGGTGGCAAGCCGCAAGGTTGCGGTGCCCACCACCCGGATGTTGTCGGCCGGAATGTCCTGCAACTGCTCGGAGAAGAGACGCAGGCAGTCCCAGCCCCGCTCCATGGCGGCACGGCTGAGACGAAATTCCGGATCGAGCCCGGCTGCGAGGCGAACCTTGCGCTTGACCTTGGCGACGGTGCGCAAGGCACCGGCGACCTCGCGCACCACCAGCATATGAAAGCTGTTGGAGCCGAGGTCGATAGCGGCATAGAGAGGCGAGTTGTGCAACGGGCCTATCCTTTAGCTTTTGCGCGGCGGACGACGACGGTTGTTGCTGTTGCCACCGCCCTGGCGATCCCGCATGTTGCGGTTCACCGGCTGACGGTTGCGGAACACCCGTTTCGGCGGGGTAACGTCATCCAGCAGCGCTTCGCGATCATATTTGCTGACCGGAATGGCGTGGTGGATGTACTCCTCGATGGCCGGCAGGTTGAAGGCATAGTCTTCACAGGCCAGGCTGATGGAGTGACCGCTCTTGCCGGCACGACCGGTACGACCGATACGGTGTACATAGTCCTCTGCGTCGTCGGGCAGGTCATAGTTGAAGACGTGGGTCACGTCAGGGATGTGCAGACCACGGGCGGCCACGTCGGTGGCGACCAGAATATCGAGCGCACCCTTGGTGAAATCCTCGAGGATCTTCATCCGCTTTTTCTGCGGCACGTCACCGGTCAGCAGACCGACGCGGTGGCCGTCGTTTTCCAGCCAGGCATGGACGTCTTCACAGACATGCTTGGTGTTGGCGAAGACGATCGCTTTTTCCGGCCACTCCTCTTCCATCAGGGAGAGCAGCAGCAACATCTTGTCTTCATTGGAGGGGTAGAACAGCTCCTCCTTGATCCGCACGCCGGTCATCTGCTCCGGCTCTACCTGCACATGTTCCGGGTGGTTCATGTGTTCGTAGGCCAGCTCCTGCACACGCAGGGAGAGGGTGGCGGAGAACAGCATGCTCAGACGCTCGGTCGCGGGCGGCATGCGGCGGAACAGGAAGCGGATGTCCTTGATGAAGCCCAGATCGAACATGCGATCCGCTTCGTCCAGTACCACGACCTGAATGTTGCTCAGATCGATCACCTTGGACTTGAAGTAGTCGATGATGCGGCCAGTGGTGCCGATCAGGATGTCGACGCCCTGCTCCAGCACGGCCAGCTGCTTGTCGTAACCTTCGCCACCGTAGGCGAGGCCGAGTTTCAGGCCGGTAGAGGCGGCGATGCTGTCGGCATCGTTATAGATCTGTACTGCCAGTTCCCGGGTGGGGGCCATGATGATGGCTCTAGGTTGGTTAACCAGACGGGGCTTGGTCAGCGGGTGAGTCAGCAAATAGTTGAATGTCGCGGCCAGGAAGGCAATGGTCTTGCCGGTTCCTGTCTGGGCCTGACCGGCGAGGTCATGGCCCTCTACCAGCAGTGGCAGGGAGAGTGCCTGGATGGGGGTGCAATAGTGAAATCCCTTTGATTCCAGACCAGCCAGAACTTCGGGTTCGAGGCCCATTTGGGCGAATTTGTCGGTCGTTAAGTGTGTTTTGCTCATGGCGGTAGGTTATCAGGTTAGGCTTGCAATAATAAACAGGATCATTTCAAATAGGGCAACTATTGCCTTTGTTGATATGTCAATAAAGCCTTAATTACTGACTGGAGTTGGAGATGAGTGACAAGATTGTTCAGCTGAGCGATGCCAGCTTCGAGGCAGATGTAATCAAAGCCGATGGCGCCGTTCTGGTCGACTTCTGGGCCGAGTGGTGTGGTCCGTGCAAGATGATTGCCCCGATCCTGGAAGAAGTTGCCCAAGAGTACGAAGGTCGCGTGACCGTAGCCAAACTGAACATCGACCATAACTCTGATACTCCGCCCAAGTACGGCATTCGTGGTATCCCGACCCTCTTGCTGTTCAAGAATGGCGAAGTGGCAGCGACCAAGGTCGGTGCACTGTCCAAGACTCAGCTGAAAGAGTTCCTGGACGGCAACCTGTAATAATTAAAGAGGAGCGCATTGCAATAATGCGCTCCTTGTGTTTTATCACCTAGACGCTCATCCCGATTGGTGCTAGTTTATCGCTCGTTTGCTAACCTTTTTGCCTGACTCTTTGCTAACCACAGCCTGGCAATCAAATCCGATCAGCATCAATCCAGCAGACTGTCTCCTCATTTCAATCCTTGCTTACAGACTTTCACCACTATGAATCTGACTGAATTAAAGAACACTCCTGTGTCCGAGCTGGTCAAGCTTGGCGAATCCATGGGGTTGGAAAATCTGGCTCGGGCGCACAAGAAAGATATTATTTTTGCAATCCTCAAGGCGCACGCCAAGGGTGGTGAAGATATCTTTGGCGACGGTGTGCTGGAAATCCTGACCGATGGTTTCGGCTTCCTGCGCAGTGCAGACGGCTCCTATCTGGCAGGCCCTGACGATATCTACGTCTCCCCGAGCCAGATCCGCCGCTTCAACCTGCGTACCGGCGATACCATCTCCGGCAAGATCCGGCCACCGAAAGAGGGCGAGCGCTACTTCGCACTGCTCAAGGTCAATGAGGTCAACTACGACCGCCCGGAAAACTCCCGCAACAAGATCCTGTTTGAAAACCTTACCCCCCTGCATGCCAACGAACGTCTGCGAATGGAACGGGGTAATGGCTCTACCGAAGATATCACTGCCCGTGTACTGGACCTGGCTTCCCCCATCGGTAAAGGCCAGCGCGGCCTGATCGTGGCGCCGCCCAAGGCCGGTAAGACCATGCTGCTGCAGAACATCGCCCAGAGCATCGCCTACAACCACCCAGACTGTGAACTGATCGTTCTGCTGATCGACGAGCGTCCGGAAGAAGTGACCGAGATGCAGCGCATGGTGAAGGGCGAAGTGATCGCTTCCACCTTCGACGAGCCTGCTTCCCGTCACGTTCAGGTTGCTGAAATGGTGATCGAGAAGGCCAAGCGTCTGGTCGAGCACAAGAAAGACGTAGTGATCCTGCTGGACTCCATCACCCGTCTGGCCCGTGCCTACAATACCGTTATCCCGTCATCCGGCAAAGTACTGACCGGTGGTGTGGACGCCAACGCCCTGCACCGTCCCAAGCGCTTCTTCGGCGCCGCGCGTAATGTTGAAGAGGGCGGCAGCCTGACCATCATCGCCACCGCGCTGATCGATACCGGCTCCAAGATGGACGAGGTTATCTACGAAGAGTTCAAGGGTACCGGCAACATGGAACTGCACCTCTCGCGCAAGATTGCCGAGAAGCGTGTCTACCCGGCCATCGACATCACCCGCTCCGGCACCCGCAAGGAAGAGCTGCTGACCACTGGTGACGAGCTGCAGAAGATGTGGATCCTGCGCAAGATTGTCCACCCGATGGGCGAGATCGACGGTATCGAGTTCCTCATCGACAAGCTGGCGATGACCAAGACCAACGACGAGTTCTTCGACGCCATGCGGCGCCAGCAGAAGTAAGTCCGGTCAGAAAATGACGAAACCGCGGCCCTGGTCGCGGTTTTTGTTTATCTGTTTTCCGGTCGCCCTAGTAGTATGAGATCCCGATGTCACATGGATGGAGACGTCATGAAGCCTGTTTTCTGGTTATTGCTGGGATTGCTGAGTGCAATGCCAGTCTGTGCGCAGAGTGCTCAGGCTACGGTGACAGCCGAGACGTTGCAAACGCACCAGCGCTATCTGGCGAGCCGTCTGCAGCAAGGACAATTTGCCGCCATCGACTCTCTGCTGGCGACCCTGAGCCGCGAGCAGCGGGAGTTCCTGCTGTTGCAGCTGCTGCGGGATATTCCGGTTACCGCTCCTGCGTCCCCCGCGTTGCAACGCTGGGTCGAGGCACAGGCCGACAAGGCTCCAGAGTGGCTGCAGGAGCAGCAGGTAGACGGTTTTCTGGTGCAGCAACCTGTCTACGATTTTGCCGCGCAGGCCCGTCAGTTGCTGGGCGAATGGCAACTGCACTCATTGGTGCAGCGTTATCAGCAGCAACTTGCCCAGGGCAACTTCCAGCTAAAGTCCATCTACTACAGCAGTAACCCCGATATTGCCATGCAGCAGCAAGCTCTGTTGCTGGCCCTCGACGCCTTGCCGCAATCGATCTGGATGCGGGAGGCGCAAGCGCTGGCCAGCCGGAATATCTATCTGCCCGACAATCAGCTGTTGCTCCATCTGCTGCTGCGCACAGGTGAACCGGCGCTCTATGGCATGTTGTGGCGGCGGCCGGCAGATCAGGATGCGCTGCGCGCACTCGCCACCATCAACCGCTTCCATCATGGCAATACGGCCAGCTCCCTGCTGATTGCCGCCAGCGGCAATCCCGGTTTGAGAGAGCCGGCCCTGCGCCAGCTGAGCGCCCTCTCTCCTTTGCCGCCACAAGCCCAGAAATACCTGCTGGCCGAGCTCTCCAACCGCCAATACGGGGCGCTGGTGGCCGGTCTGTTGATGGAGGTGGATGAACCCCAGTTGCTCTCCGGCCTTGCCAGACGCCTCGGCCAGCGTGATCTCCCCCCCGCAGCACCGAGTCTGCTGCCTGATTCGGGTACACCCGATGGGCAGCCAGGGTTATAATGCGTGACCTCCTGAACCCGGTTGGGAACTTGCATGAAATACAAGGATTTGCGTGATTTCATCGCGCAGCTGGAACAAAACGGACAACTCAAGCGCATCACCCGCGAGATAGACCCCTATCTGGAGATGACCGAGATCAGCGATCGCACCCTGCGTGCGGGTGGCCCGGCTCTGCTGTTCGAAAATCCCAAAGGCTACACCATGCCGGTGCTGACCAATTTGTTCGGCACCCCGGATCGGGTTGCCATGGGCATGGGGCAGCCCGATGTGGGCGCTCTGCGTCAGGTCGGGGTCTGGCTCTCCTATCTCAAGGAGCCCGAGCCGCCCAAGGGATTCAAGGAGCTGATGGAGAAGCTGCCGATCTTCAAGCAGGTGCTCAACATGCCGACCAAGCGCCTCTCTTCCGCCCCCTGCCAGCAGGTGGTGCAGGAGGGAGATGCGGTCGATCTCGACCAGATCCCGATCCAGCACTGCTGGCCCGGCGATGTGGCGCCGCTGGTCACCTGGGGCCTCACCATCACCCGCGGCCCCTACAAGAAGCGCCAGAACCTCGGCATCTATCGCCAGCAGAAGATCGCCAAAAACAAGCTGATCATGCGCTGGCTCGATCATCGTGGCGGTGCCATCGATTTTCGCGAGTGGCAGGAGGCCCACCCGGGCGAGCGATTCCCGGTGGTGGTGGCACTCGGTGCCGATCCGGCGACCATTCTCGGCGCGGTGACGCCGGTGCCGGATACTCTCTCCGAATATGCCTTTGCCGGTCTGCTGCGCGGCAGCCGTACCGAGGTGATCAAGGCCATCAGCTGCGATCTGGAGGTGCCCGCCAGCGCCGAGATCGTGCTGGAAGGCTATCTGGAGCCGGGTGAGATGGCGCCGGAAGGGCCCTATGGCGACCACACCGGTTACTACAACGAGGTGGACGAGTTCCCGGTCTTTACCATCACCCACATCACCAAGCGGCGCGATGCCATCTATCACAGCACCTACACCGGCCGTCCGCCCGATGAACCGGCGGTACTGGGTCTGGCGCTGAACGAGGTGTTTGTGCCGCTGCTGCAGAAGCAGTTCCCCGAGATTGTGGACTTCTATCTGCCGCCGGAGGGGTGCTCCTACCGGATGGCGGTGGTGACCATCAAGAAGCGTTACCCGGGCCACGCCAAGAGGGTGATGCTGGGAGTCTGGTCCTTCCTGCGCCAGTTTATGTACACCAAGTTCGTGGTGGTGTGTGACGATGACGTCAACGCCCGCGACTGGAAGGATGTGATCTGGGCCATCACCACCCGGATGGACCCGGCACGGGACACCACCTTGATCGAGCATACGCCGATCGACTATCTGGACTTCGCCTCGCCGGTCTCCGGCCTCGGCTCCAAAATGGGGCTGGATGCCACCAACAAGTGGCCGGGCGAGACCAATCGGGAGTGGGGTCAGCCCATAGTTCAGGATGAGGCGGTGAAGCAGAAGGTTGATGCCATCTGGGATGAGCTCAATATCCTCGGATGAGGCAAACATGACAGCTTTGCTGCAAAAAGTGATGCGATCCGCACTGATTTGAGTATTCTCGACTGACGGGGCCAGGGCTGCTGGTCGTCACTCCATAGTGAAACAATGAGCGAAGCGGGCCGAGCGAGCCCGCCACAAGGACAAGAATGCAACGTATCAAATGCCGCGTAGAGGAACTGCGCGAATATGTCGACACCATCTGGCATGTGGCCCTGACGCCGCAGCAAGCGATCAGCTTCAAGCCGGGCCAGTATCTGCTGGTGGTGATGAGCGATTCGGACAAGCGCCCCTTCTCCATCGCCAACTCGCCGACCCGCCCGGGCGTGCTGGAGCTGCAAATTGGTGCCACTCCCGAGAACGCCTACGCCGGTCAGGTGCTGGCCCGCATGCGTGAGCAGGGGGAGATCGAGGTCGAATTGCCGGCTGGCAAGGCGTTCCTGCGCGATGAATCCCCCCGTCCGCTGATCCTGATGGCGGGCGGCACTGGTTTCTCTTACGCCCGCTCCATTCTGGAGTACCTGATCGACACGGGCAGCAAGCGCCCGGTGTTCTTCTACTGGGGTGTGCGTCAGGCTCACTGGCTCTACGAACTGGAGCAGATGCAGCAGTGGGAGCGTGACTATGCGCCGCTCACCTTTATTCCGGTGGTGCAGGAGCCTGACGCCGACTGGACCGGCAAGAGCGGACTGGTGCACAAGGCGATCATGGATGACTTCGTCAGCCTCCACGACTACGACATCTATGTCGCCGGCCGTTTCGAGATGGCGGGTGCCGCGCGTGAGGAGTTCAAGATCCTTGGCGCCGAGCCGGAGCGCATCTTTGGTGATGCCTACGAATTTATCTGACGGGATCCCCGCTTGGATGACGCAGCCCCCGGTTTTGCCGGGGGCTTTTGTTTTTGTGGCAGCCGCAGTACCGGATCGCCCTGAATGGTTGGATTATCGCGGCGTTATCCCATTATTTTTCAATATTTTGACTATGAATAGCTACTAATCGAACCTAGCTGATGGCATCTTTGTGAGGGATTGACAAGATCATCCATAGAGCAAGCACAAGGAGGCGCAGTGTTGAGTGAAGAGGGCAGGGCATCTGCGGAGGATGACAGGGGAGAGACCTGCTCTGTCGAGCGGGTCGCAACGCTGATCCCGTCCCCTCATGGCGGTGAAATGGCCCGTTTGCAGGCAGAAATCGCCGCTTTGAAGCATGAAAACGGCCTGTTGCAGGAGAAGCTCAATGCCGCCCTCGATGGCACCGGCATCTGTCTCTGGCAGGGCACCATTCCCACTGGCGAGCTGCGCGTCTTCAACCTGCAGAACTTTCAGGCCGGTGACATGGCCCCTCATTTCGATCAGTGGAGCGCCAAGCTCCATCCCGACGATCGCGCCCATGCCATGGGCAGCTACTTTGCCCACCTTGAGGGCAAAACCCCCTTCTATGAAGCCGAATACCGCACTATCAATCCGCAAGGCGAGATCACCTGGCTGTGGGATCGGGGTCGGGTCGTCGATCGGGATGGCGATGGCAAGCCGCTGCGGATCATGGGCTCCCATATCGATATCACCCAGCGCAAGGCTTATGAGCAGCGACTGGCGGAGCGCGCCAACAGCGACGCGCTGACCGGCTTGCTCAACCGGCAGGGGTTTGGCAAGGCGTTCGCTCAGCTGCAGCCGCAAGGGGCGGGGGCGCTGCTCTTTATCGATCTGGATGATTTCAAAGGGATCAACGACCAGCTGGGGCACGCCTGCGGCGATCTGGTGTTGCAGCAGATGGCGGACTGGTTGCGCCTTATCATGCCGGGCTCGGCACTATGTGGCCGTTACGGCGGCGACGAGTTTGTGGTGCATCTGCACCGGGATGTGTCGAGCCATGGCCTGGCACAGCTGGCTGACGCTCTGATCAGCCGGATGCATGGCTATGTGCCCAAACCCGGTTGCCCGCAACGGGTGGGGCTGAGTATCGGCATCGCCCTGTGGGAGGAGGAGCCATTGAGCTTCCGACAGGCGCTGGAGGTGGCCGACAGGGCCATGTATGAGGCCAAGGCACGCGGCAAGCGGGCCTGGTATCTGCTTCAGGTGTGATGTTTTTTACAGGTTCAATTCAAAGCAAAAACCCCAGCCGAGCTGGGGTTTTCGTTATTCGCCTTTGGCGCCTAGCTGCTGCTCGAGCTGAGCCAGCTTGCTTTCGAGGGCGGCCAGTTTTTCACGGGTACGTAGCAGCACCTTGGTCTGCACGTCGAACTCTTCGCGGCTGACCAGATCCAGCTTGCCCAGCTGGGCTTGCAGTACCTGACGCATCTTCTTCTCGGCCTCTTCACCCATGCTGCGAATGCCGGGCGGCAGGGAGTTGTGCACCTGCTTGGCGATCTCTTCCAGTTTCTTCGGGTCGATCATGATGTCCTCCTTAAGCGTTGGCGGACATTCTACCGACAATTCCCTCACTTTGCCGAGATCGCGGCGGCTTTTTAGTCGTGATGGTGCCCGCTGGCTGGTCGGGTCTGGTGATGGGGCCACAACTGCTACCCTTGCGCCCCTTTGTTAACCTGAAACCATGACATGCACCACAAAGCTGAGCCGGAACTGTCCGGCATGAGTCTTATGTGATGTTGGTTTTATGTTAACGTCTTGCAGTCGAGGTCGTGATGACCCCGTTGGCTTGTGATGGATAACAACCTTATAAAAAGAGAATAAAAAATGAAGAAGAAGCTAATTTATGCAGCTGTTGTCAGCGCCCTGCTGGCCGGATGTGGTGGAGATGACAACAAGGGAGACACCACCAGCTCCCTCGATTATGCCCTGAGTGGTGCCAGTGGTCTTCGCCCGAGTGTACTGGCTCCCCGTGCTAGCGACGGTACTCTGAAGTTTTCAACCGA
This sequence comes from Aeromonas sp. 603607, assembly GCF_049171595.1. NCBI lineage: Bacteria > Pseudomonadati > Pseudomonadota > Gammaproteobacteria > Aeromonadales > Aeromonadaceae > Aeromonas > Aeromonas sp. 603607. The sequence goes on along the minus strand of NZ_JAAKOV010000022.1, from coordinate 36,963 downwards.
GACCCAGGATCTGTCGAACCCGGTATCTGCTCTCTCTACCCTGGATGGCTGGTCAACCACCCAACCCGTCCAGCTGGTAACGGCGACCGTGACCGGTGTCTCTGTGCCGGCACCGGGGGCCAGCGAGTATGCCTCTGCCGTTGCGCCCCTCTACCTGCTCGAGCTCACGCTGGATCCTGATACTCTGCAACCCAACGGAGTCAAGGGCGGCAAGCCACTGGTTTATGGGACCGACTTTGTGGTCACCGGCGGGGACGGCAAGCTCAATCTGGTTCCGCTCAAGCCGCTCAATCCCTCTTCTTACTACATGATCGTGGCGACCGATGCCCTCAAGGACAGTCGTGGCACTCCGCTCAAGGCGGGCGGCGATTACAGCAGCTTCAAATCGACAGCTGGCGCAACCACTCAGGAGCAGACCATCAACGGCCTGATCTCGCTGCAGGAAGGTCTGTTCAAGGCGGCCACCGGGATCACCAGCGATCGGGTGATCTTCTCCGACTGGTTTGCCACCCAATCTGGTGCCGATGTGCTGCTGGCGGTGAAGAGTGCCGCCGCTTCCGTGCTGAAGAGCCCGAGCCTGGACGCCGCGGCGCTGTGGAAACAGGATGCCAAGGGCAACACCAGCCTGCCAGCAACCTATACCATCAATGGTCTTAATGGCGGGGTGGATTTTCTGACCCAGCTGGCGAATGAGCCATTCTTGCCGCAGGAACAGAAAGATGCACTGACTGCCGCCTTTGGTGTTGGTACGCCGCTTAACGGGGTTGCCCAGCTGACCAAGGTGTATACCGGTACCGTCAAACTCCCTTACTTCCTCTCTACCCCGGCGATAGCTGGCTCATGGGACAAGGCCAAGACCCAATCCTGGCACGGCGCCATTCCCAGCCTCTATGCCATCGCCAACGCGCTGAAAGCGGGCGATACCGAGGTGATCGGTGGACTGGTCGGGGCGGGCGTGGACCCGGCATTGCTGGGTGAGCTGATCGCCGACCCGAGCCGTCAGAGTGAATTGCTGACCGAGGCAAGCAAGCTGATCGGGGTGACTCTCACCTCCGGTGGCAAGCCGCTGGATGCCGAGCGCAATATCGGCCGTTTCAACCCGTTGCCGACCCTGAGCGAAGTTCAATCGGTACCGCTGCGGATCTTTGCACCGACGATCAACTTGAGCACTGTCACTGATGTGATCATCTATCAGCACGGAGTCACCTCCATCAAGGAGAACGCCTATGCGCTGGCGCTGGGCCAGATTGGTGCTGGTCTGCAAGTGACGCCAACAGCCAAAAATGTCGCTGTGGTAGTGATCGATCATCCGCTGCACGGCGAGCGTGGTTATGCCCTGAGCAACAGCATGGCGACGGTGACCACATCGGAGAACCCGCTCCCCTATCTGAACCTCAACTATCTGACGGTGGCGCGGGACAACCTGAAGCAGAGTGTTGCCGATCTGCTGGGGCTGCGACTGGCTGTCGGCCTGGCCAATGCCAAGGGATTGGGTGGCCAATTGGGTGGTGCCGGTCTGAAAGTTCACTTCCTCGGTCACTCACTCGGTGCCATTACCGGGGCCAATCTGCTGGCTGTCGCCAACCAGACCACCGGCAGTGCTCAGGCTGATGCCCTGTTCAAGTTCGATACCGGTGGTCTGGCGATGCCGGGTGGCGGCATCGCGCCGTTGTTGCTCAACTCGCCGAGCTTCGGGCCGACCATCAAGATGAGCGTGCTTACCTCGGGCAGTCCGGCGCTGAAAGCGGGCTTTACCGCCTATGCACCGAATTGCAAAACGGCTGCCGCCACTTGCTTCGTCAACGAGTTCCTGCCCAGTCTGGATGCCGCCACGCAGGCGGGTGCGGCGAGCACCTTGCAGAGTTATACCTTTGCCGCCCAGTCAGTGCTGGACTCTGCGGACCCGATCAATCTGGCCAGTGGCGTCGCCAAGAGCTTCCCGCTGTTCGCCACCGAAATTGTTGGCGATGGTGCGCTCAGCTTGCCGGATCAGGTGATCCCCAACAGCATCGCCTCTGCGCCGCTGGGTGGCACCGAGCCGCTGTTCCGGGTGCTGGGTTTGCAAGAGCTGAAGGGTTCCGGCGTGCTCCCGGCGGGTCACCATGCAGCCCGCTTCCTGAAAGGGGGCCATAGCTCGCTGCTGGCTCCTGACGAGAACTTCGATCAGGCTGGCACGGTCACCACCGAGATCCAGACCCAGTTCGCCAGCTTCTTTATGAGTGGTGGTGCGGCGGTCAAGGTGACTGACGACACCCTGATCAAGCAGTAACTGCCCATCGCGTAAAAAAACGCCGCCCTTCGGGGCGGCGTTCTCGCTTCTGCGGCTGCTGAAAAATCAGGTCGGCTGGTGGTTGCGATCCAGCCAGCCTTGCAGCAGGCCGACCAGCAGGCCGGTCAGGTGGGCGATATTGGCGGTGCTGGTGCCGAGCATGTCGAAGAAGCCGAGCACCATCCAGAACAGCATAAAGCCCATCAGCGCCGGTGGCAGAGTGAGGCCGCAGGCCGGTTGCAGCTTGCTACGCAGCCAGCAGTAGCCGAGCAGGGCATAGACCACGCCGGAGAGGCCGCCAAACAGCGGGCCGCTGGCAAAGAACTCGGCGATATTGGGCAGGGCGGCGCCCACCAGCAGCAGGATCAGCAACTTGCCGCTGCCGAGGCGCTGCTCGATCTGGCCGCCGAGATACCACCACCAGAGCAAGTTGAACACCAGATGGAGCACCGAGAAGTGGATCAGGGCGGGGGTGAAATAACGCCACGCCTGCCAGTCGGTGAACTGGGCCAGCGTCGGGTGGAATGCCAGCTGATCAAAAATGGGCAGGCCGATGGCCTCGATCCCGTAGATGGCGAGACAGGCGATGATGACCACCAGCGTCAGTGGCCCCGCCTGATGAAGGAAATCGGTGATGGGATCCGTCATCCCCTTGCTGTAGTCGATGCGGGCATCGGCGCGGCCGGATTGCCAGGAGGCTTCCATATAGCGCGGGTGGCCAGGCTCGGCCAGAAAGCGCTTCACCTCCAGCTGGGCCTGAGCGAGGCGTTGCTCGTCCGCCAGCCAGATCGTGACCCCCAGCTCGGACTGGGTCAGCTCGCAGGAGATCCCCAGCGTCGCCAGATAGTCCACCAGCGCCTGTGCCATGCGGGCGTTGTCGAGCACCAGCAGCTGGATCATGCCTCGCCTGCCTCGATGGGAAACTCCCGGCGCCACGCCTCGAAACCGCCATCCAGACTGTAGACCTCGTCATAACCCTGTTGCAGCAGGTATTGGGCCGCCCCCTGACTGCTGTTGCCGTGGTAGCACATCACGATGACCGGGGTATCGAAATCCACTTCATTCATAAAGCGCACCAGCGTGCCATTGGTGAGGTGGAAGGCGCCGACCGCGTGGGCCGCTTCAAAGGATTGCGGGTCGCGAATATCCACCAGACGGGCTTCACCCGCGCTCAGTTTCTGGTGGGCATCATGGGCATTGATATGGGCAAACTGGTCCATCGGGATGTCCTGCGAATAGGTTGATTACGGGCCAGTGTACCGCAAGCTTGGGCGCAAACTAACCCCACAAAAGATAAGGGAGCCAGCGGCTCCCTTGTCGATATGGCATGCGGGGCAGTGGGTTAACCGCCCAGATAGGCCTGCCGCACCGCCGGGTTGGCCAGCAGGGCGGCTCCTGTGTCTTGCAGCACAACGTGGCCGTTCTCCAGCACATAGCCGCGGTCGGCCAGCTTGAGCGCCTGGTTGGCGTTCTGCTCCACCAGAAAGATGGTCATCCCCTTCTGCCGCAACTGTTCGATGGTGTCGAAGATCTGCTGGATGACGATGGGGGCCAGCCCCAGCGAGGGTTCATCCAGCAGCAGCAGGCGCGGTTTGCTCATCAGGGCACGGCCGATGGCCAGCATCTGCTGCTCGCCGCCGGACATGGTGCCCGCCCGTTGTTGCAAGCGTTCGTGCAGGCGCGGGAACAGGGTGAACACCTGATCCAGCAGGCCATGCTGCTCGGCCTTGTCGACGAAGAAGGCGCCCATCAGCAGGTTCTCCTCCACCGTCAGGCGGGCGAAGATGCGGCGTCCCTCCGGCACCACGGCGATATCCTTGCGCATAATGCGGGCGGTGGTGAGGGAGCTGATCTGTTCCCCCTCAAACCAGATGGAGCCGCTGCTGGGCTTGGGTTCGCCGCAGAGGGTCATCAGCAGGGTGGTCTTGCCCGCGCCGTTGGCACCGATCAGAGTGACGATTTCACCCTCTTTCACCTCGACGCTGACATCGTGCAGTGCCTGAATTTTGCCGTAGTGGGTCGATACGTTGCGAAGTTCTAACATCTTGTTTTCCTTACGACTCGCCCAGATAGGCCTTGATCACTGCCGGGTTGTTGCGGATCTCATCCGGCTTGCCGTGGGCCAGCGGGGTGCCCTGGCTGACCACGAAGATGCGGTTGGAGATGCCCATCACCAGCTTCATATCGTGTTCGATCAGCAGCACCGAGACCCCGAACTCGTCCCGCAGGCTCATGATCAGCTCGTCCAGCTCGTCGGTCTCCTTCGGGTTGAGACCAGCGGCCGGTTCGTCCAGCATCAGCAGCTCGGGACGGGTCGCCATGCAGCGGGCGATCTCGAGGCGGCGCTGCTGACCGTAGGCCAGATTACCGGCGGCGCGGTTGGCAAGATCCTTGAGGCCTACTTTATCCAGCCAGAAGGCGGCCCGCTCCAGCCCCTCCTGCTCCGCCCGGCGGAAGGCCGGGGTCTTGAACAGACCGGCGATAAAGCTGGTGTTGAGGTGCTGGTGCTGGGCAACCAGCAGGTTCTCCACCGCTGTCATCTCCTTGAACAGCCGCACGTGCTGGAAGGTACGCACAATCCCCTTGCGGGCGATGAGGTGGCCGGGCAGCCCCTGGATCTCCTCACCCTTGTAGCGGATGGTGCCGCCGCTCGGGCAGTAGAAACCGGTCAGGCAGTTGAAGATGGTGGTCTTGCCCGCACCGTTGGGGCCGATGATGGAGATCACCTCGCCCTTGTCGATATCCAGCTTGACCCCGTTGACGGCCAGCAGGCCACCGAAGCGCATCGACAAATCAGAGACTTCCATTAACTTCTGATGAGTACTCATTTCTTCAACTCCAGATGCGGACGGGTCATCGGCAGCAATCCTTGTGGCCGCCAGATCATCATGAACACCATCAAGAGGCCGAACATCAGCATGCGGTACTCGTTGAATTCGCGGGCCAGCTCCGGCAGCACCGTCATCACGATGGCCGCCAGCACTACACCGATCTGGGAGCCCATACCGCCCAGCACCACAATCGCCAGCACAATGGCCGACTCGATAAAGACGAAGGATTCCGGGCTGATAAAGCCCTGCCGCGAGGCAAAGAAGCTGCCGGCAAAGCCCGCGAAGGTGGCGCCTATGGTGAAGGCGGTCAGCTTGATGATGGTGGGGTTGAGCCCCAGCGATTTGCAGGCGATCTCGTCCTCCCGCAGCGCTTCCCAGGCGCGGCCCAGCGGCATGCGCAGCAGGCGGTTGATGACGAACAGGGTCACCACCACCAGCACCAGCGCCATCAGGTAGAGGAAGATCACCTTGTGGTTGGCGTTGTAGGTAATGCCGAAGAAGTTGTGGAAGGTATCAAAGCCCCCATCCTTGACGGTGCGGTTGAACTCCAGACCCCCCAGTGTCGGCTTGGGAATGCCGGAGATGCCGTTCGGGCCGCCGGTCAGGGTGGTCATATTGTTGAGCAGGATGCGGATGATCTCGCCAAAACCCAGAGTGACGATGGCCAGATAGTCCCCCCGCAGCCGCAATACCGGGAACCCGAGCAGGAAGCCGAAGGTGGCGGCCATCAGCCCGGCGATGGGCAGGCACTCCCAGAAGCTCAACCCGAAGTAGGTGTTGAGCAGGGCATAGCTGTAGGCACCGACCGCGTAGAAGCCGACATAGCCGAGATCGAGCAGACCGGCGAGGCCGACCACCACGTTCAGCCCCAGCCCCAGCATGATGTAAATCAGGGTGAGGGTGGCGAGATCGATGGCGCCGCGAGAAGCCATAAAGGGCCAGCTCACCGCAAACAGCAGCACCAGCACGGCGGTGAGGTTATAGAGCTTGGGCGCCTCTTCCGGGCTCGGCAGCACCAGCTTGGTGAAGCCGACCGAGAAGCCGCTGATGGAGGCCTGAAACAGCTTGGCGATCTGGCCGCGCAGCATCTGGAACCAGAAAACAATGGTGGCGCCCCCCAGTAGCCAGGCCAGCGACACATCGAGGCGGCTCACTACCTGCAGGCTGGAGCCATCGGTCTCCAGCTTGAAGCCGAGCAGCCAGAAGGAGAGCACCAGCAGCACCAGGCTGGCGATACAGGCGTGGATCAATTGATGTTTCATCACACTTTCTCCACTTCCGGACGACCCAAGATGCCAGTAGGCATAAAGAGCAGCACAAAGATGAGCAGGGCAAACGCCATCACATCTTTGTACTCGGTGCTGAGATAACCGGCGGTGAGCGCTTCAACCACCCCCAGCAGCAGGCCGCCCAGTACGGCGCCCGGAATGCTGCCGATACCGCCCAATACTGCGGCAGTGAAGGCCTTCAGACCGGCCATAAAGCCGAGGTAGGGGTTGATGACGCCGTAATACATGCCGAGCAGCACCCCGGCCACGGCGGCCAGTGCAGCCCCCAGCACGAAGGTGATGGAGATGACCACGTGGGTGTCGATGCCCAGCAGGTTGGCCATCTTGATATCTTCCGAACAGGCGCGGCAGGCGCGGCCCATGCGGGAGCGGCTGATGAACTGGGTCAGCGCCAGCATGGTGATGAAAGTCACCACGAAAATGATCAGCTGCATATAGGAGAGGCTGGCCTGAAAACTATCCTCACCCCCCAGGGTCCAGCCACCTGAGATCAGGCTGGGCATGGCGATATCCCGCGAGCCCTGAGCCATGCGCATCATGTTCTGCAAGAAGATCGACATGCCGATGGCGGAGATGAGGGGGATCAGCCGGTTGCCACCGCGCAGTGGCCGGTAGGCGACTCGCTCGATGCTCCAGCCATAGGTGCCGGTGATGATGATACTGACCAGGAAGGCGCCCCCCAGCAGTAGAAAGGTGCTGTCGATGCCCATCATCATGAGCCCCGCCATCACCATGAAAGCGACATAGGAGCCGATCATGTAAACCTCGCCGTGGGCGAAGTTGATCATGCCGATGATGCCATAGACCATGGTGTAGCCAATGGCGATCAACGCATAGGTGCTGCCTATGGTTAATCCGTTCAGCAGTTGCTGAACGAGATAAAGGAGGTGTTCGGACATACTGCATTCCCTGTACTTGCCCGCAAAGAGAGGAGGGGGTGAGCGTACTCACCCCCGATCGGCAGATTATTTGACTTGGCTGGAAGTACCGTCAGCGTGCCACTGGAACACACCAAATTCGAAGCCTTTCAGGTCACCGTTAGGTGCCCAGGTCAGGGGGCCCATCACGGTATCGATCGGTGCGGCCTTGATGGCGGCGGCAACGGCGGCCGGGTCATCTTCACCCGCCTTGGCGATACCGGCAGCCAGGCTCTGCACCGCGGCATAGGTGGTCCAGACGAACGGGCCGGAGGAGTCCTGACCCTTGGCCTTGAACGCTGCGACCAGCGGGGCGTTGGCAGGTACCAGATCGTATTTGTTCGGCAGGGTCACCAGCAGGCCTTCGGAAGCCGGGCCGCCGATGGCGGAGATATCCTTGTTACCCACCCCTTCCGGGCCCATGAACTTGGCTTTCAGCCCCTTCTCGCCAGCCTGACGCAGGATCAGGCCCAGCTCAGGGTGATAGCCGCCGTAGTAGACGAAATCGACGTTCTCTTTCTGCAGCTTGGCGATCAGGGCGGAGAAGTCCTTGTCACCGGCGGTGATCCCTTCATAGGCCACCACCTTCACGCCAGCCTTGTCGAGTGCGGCTTTGACGCTGGAGGCGATACCTTCACCGTACTGCTTCTTGTCGTGGATAACGGCCACGCGCTGGGGTTTGACCTGCTCGATGATGTACTTGGCGGCAGTCGGGCCCTGATCGCTATCCAGACCGATGGTGCGCAGGGTCAGCTGGTAACCGCGTTCGGTGATCTTGGGGTTGGTGGAGGCGGGGGTAACCATCAGGATCCCCTCGTCTTCATAGATGTCGGAGGCGGGCAGGGTGTTGTCGGAGCAGAGGTGACCGACCACGAACTTGACGCCATCATTTACCACCTTGTTGGCGATGGCTACCGCCTGCTTGGGATCACAGGCATCGTCATAGATGACGGCTTCGATCTGCTTGCCATTGATGCCGCCAGCCTTGTTGATCTGCTCGACCGCCATCTTGCCGCCGGTGAACTGCATGTCCCCGTACTGGGCAACCGGGCCGGTGAGCGGGCCTGCGATACCTATCTTGATGGTGTCTGCCGCGTGTGCGATGGAGATCGATCCAAACAGAGCCAAAGAAACCGCTGCGCTTACTGTAATTTTGCTCAACTTATGCATTGATTCGTCCCTTAATCAGTGGATTGTTTCATTTACGAGTGCCATTCCGGATCGACATCCCGTGCATCCGGCTATAGGTATGGTTCTATCATTCCTCACGGGGCAATAACAAGCTGTTAAAGATACTAACCAGAGGGGGTGGGGTGGGCTTATTTTGAAATAAATGACCTGTCATTTGTGTTTAATTGGAATTTAGTATCGATTCTTCGCCTTAACATCTTGGTAACCAGAGGTGATTATGATGAAGCACAGAGGATTAGTCTGGTGATATTTTACTCTGATGGTGCTCCCATTTTGACCATTAATCGTTTGCGCAAACAGAAATGAGCGCCTAAATTAGCCGGCATTGACAATTCCGTGGCAGAGCCCGTTAAAACCAAGCCTTTATTCGGGAAATCTGCTAATGTTCCGCCTTTGACAGTCAGGAGACAGAGATGGCCACTATCAAGGATGTCGCCTCGCGCGCAGGCGTATCCATCTCCACCGTCTCACATGTGCTCAACCACACTCGGCGGGTCAGCGAAGACGCGACCCAGAAAGTGATTGAGGCGGTGGCAGAACTCAACTACGCGCCCAACTCGGTAGCGCGCAGTCTTAAGATAAATTCGACCAAGACCATTGGCATGCTGGTGACCACCAGCGTAAACCCCTTCTTCGCGGAAGTGGTGCAAGGGGTTGAAGCGTACTGCTTCGAACAGGGCTACAGCCTGATCCTCTGCAACACCGAAAACCAGCCGCCTCGCCAACAGCATTACCTGAGAATGCTGATGGAAAAACGGGTGGATGGTCTGCTGGTATTGGGGACCGATATCGACACTCCGTTGCGCGACATGCTGCGCATCCACAAGAACGTGCCGCAGGTGGTACTGGATTGGGGGACGGAGTGCGATTTCGCCAACGTCATCAACGACAACGCCCGCATCGGCGCCCGCATGGCCGTACGCCATCTGCTGGAGCTGGGGCACCGCGACATCGTCTGCATCACTGGCCAGCTCTCCAAGCCGACCACCCAGCAGCGGCTGGACGGGGTACGTGATGCGCTGGGCGAGCACGGTCTGACCCTCAAAGATGAACAGGTCTTTGAAGGGGATTACGAGAGCCAGAGCGGCTTCGATGCCATGCAGCGCATCCTGGCCCTGCAGCCTCGCCCGACCGCGGTCTTTGCCTTCGACGATCCCATGGCGATCGGCGCGATTTGCGCAGCCTGGGAAGCCGGAGTCAAGGTGCCGGACGATATCTCCATCATCGGTTACGACGATGTGGAGATGGCGCGCTTCTCCAGCCCGCCGCTGACCACCATCCGTCACCCGAAGGCCGAACTGGGCCAGCTGGCGGTGAAGCATCTGGTCAGCCGGATCCGCAACAAGGAGCTGGAAGTGGAGTCGATGACGGTACAGCCCGAGCTGATTGTCCGTCGCTCGGTCAAACCGCTGCGTTAATCCGCACCCGTTGCCAACACGAAAAACCCCCTCTGTCACGAGGGGGTTTTTGTTTATGGGCGGTTTATTTCAGTTCCGGCCAGTAGGCTTTGTTGGCCTCTATCAAGTCATCGAGAATGGACTTGGCCACCGATGCACTGGGCACTGTCTTGGATAGGGTGATCGCTTGCCACAGCTTCTGGTAAGAGTGCTCGACCCAGGCTTCGACCACCAGTTTCTCGACCGCAACCTGCTGGCCCATCATGCCCTGCTGGAACAGCGGAATGCTGCCCACCTGCAACGGCTCTGGCCCGCTGCTGCCGACCAGGCAGGGGATCTCGACCATGGCTTCCGGGTCAAAGTTGGGGATGGCGCCGCGATTGGGAACGATCAGCAGCATCCGCTCCTGGGTGTTGAAGGCAATGGCGGTTGCCAGGTCAACGATATAGGAGGCGTGTTCATCGATCTCCAGCTCGCCCGCTGCTGAATTGCCTGCCTTGACGATGTCGGTACAGGCGGTGAAGACCTGCTTCTCGCGGTGCTCCATCACCTCGTTGGCGCGGGTGTGTTCCGGGTTGGAGTGGGCCACCACATAGTCCGGGTAGAGGTAGTACTTCAGATAGGTGTTGGGCAGGGTATCCGGGTCGAGCGCCCATACATCCTTTGCCTTGGCGAAGGTATCGTTCCAGCTGGCTTCGGCATGACTGGCGCTGTTGGGCACATAGCCGTGGCGGGCAACGTGCCCCTTGATCTTCGGCATCAGGTCGTTGCCTTCCAGATCCTCGATGCGGGTCCACCAGCCAAAGTGGTTGAGGCCGTAGTAGCGTACCCGCATCTCTTTGCGGGATTTGAGACCGGCAATCTGGGCCATGCGCCCCTCGATCCCGATCGGCATGTCGCAGATGTTGAGAATTTTGGCGTTGGGACGCAGGCGACGGGTCGCTTCGGCGACGATGGCGGCCGGGTTGGAGTAGTTGAGCATCCAGGCATTGGGTGAGTACTGCTCCATATAGTCGACCAGCTCCAGCACCCCGCCGATGGAGCGCATGCCGTAGGCGATACCGCCCGGGCCGCAGGTCTCCTGACCGACCACCCCATGACGCAGCGGGATCTTCTCGTCCAGCTCGCGCATCGGATATTTGCCAACCCGGATATGGGCCATGACGAAATCTACATCGCTAAACGCTGCTTTGGGGTCGGTGCCATAGCTGAAGGCGATCTCGGGAGCCTTCTCTTTCAGCAAGATTTTGCAGGCTTCGGCAATGATCTCCTGACGGGCACCATCGTTGTCGTAGAATTTGATCTCCTTGAGCGGGAAGCGATGCTGATTTTCCAGCAACATCAGAACGATACCTGGAGTAAAAGTGCTACCACCACCGGCAATGACTACAGAGAATTTTTTCATGATCATGACTCCATTACTAAAGACGATTGTTGATGACTGTTGTTCATAATCGATTCCATATTTTCACGTACCTGAGGTACATGCAGACCGATAATTACCTGGATACTATCGCCATGGCGGACGACCCCATGGGCACCCAATTTAATAAACTCCTCATCTGCTGCTGCCAGTTTGCTGTTAGCCAACGATATTCTTAAGCGGGTGGCACAATTATTCAGGCTGCGTATATTATTGACTCCGCCAAGCGCTTCGATAATTTGTGCTGCACTATCACTGCCACGCTGTTTTTTGGCTGCCTGATAATCTGACTTGGAATAAAGCTTTATTTCACTGTCTTCCCGGCCCGGTGTTTTAAGATTGAGCCGGATAATCAGTGCGCGGAATATCAGGAACCAGATGCCGGTAAAGACCAATCCGATAGCGATCTGGGTGAACATCATTCCCGCATGGTTGTGGAACATGGGTATCCAGTTCTGCGGCAGGAACTGGTCGAGCAGACCTCCACCCATGTTGCCGACCACACCAAACAGGTACATCACAGTCGACATGGTGGCTGCCAGCAGGGCGTGGATGGCAAACAGCAGAGGCGAGATGAAGAGGAAGGTGAACTCCAGCGGCTCGGTGATACCGACCAGAATGGCGGTCAGGGTGGCCGGGATCAGCAGGCCTGCCACCTTGGCCTTGTTCTCTTTGGCTGCCGTGGCATAGATGGCCAGAGCAATCCCCATGGCACCGAAAATCTTCGAGTTGCCGTGCAGGGCGAAGCCACCCTGAGGGAACTGTTCAATCAGCGGGCGAGTGCTCTGGCTGAACTCCAGCATGTGCTGCGCCCAGTAGAGCTGAATGCCTCCCTCTACTGCCGCTGGGCCGAAGATGAAGGGGCCGTAGATAAAGTGATGCAGGCCGGTCGGGATCAAAATCCGCTCGAGGAAGGTGTATACCCACACCCCGACCGGACCCGAGACCAGCATGAAATTCTGCAGGGAGGCGATGCCCATCTGTACTTTTGGCCAGCCGAGCAGTGTCAGCCAGGCACAGGGGATCATCACGAAGAAGGCGACAATGGTGACAAAGGAGCTGCCCTGAAAGATGCCGAGAAAGACCGGCAGTTGGCGATCAAACAGGCGGTTGTGCAGTGCCGTCACGATGCCGGAGATGACGATGGCTCCTATGATGCTGGTATCTAGGGTCTTGATCCCCGCTACCATGGCGAGGCCACTTTCACCCCCTACATCCTGACTGAAGTCGACCCCGAAATAACTGCCCCAGGTCATGCCCATGGCGTTGATAAAATAGTTCCAGGTCATGAAACTGACCAATACAGCCAGACAGGCTCTGGCTTGTGCCTTATTTGCCAGACCGATTGGCAGGCCAATCGCAAATATAAGCGGCATATTCCTGAATACTGTCCAGCCACCCTCTTCAATAATATGGATGATCTGGAAGAATAATCCTTGTGGGTTTGCCAGTGATTCACCGACAAACATCGGGTTTTTCAGCATAATTGCAATGCCTACTACCATACCTGCAAAAGGAAAAAGCAGTACAGGAGTGAACATTGCTCCGCCAAAACGTTGAATTTGACTGAGCATATATTGTCCCTTGGTTGAAATAGCTAATCGAATCCTTGCCGGTGTTGCCTGATGCAAATTAGCAACGATAAAAAGAGACCTCATGAAATATCTTGGAATAATGTGATCTGACGCATGCAGTTATTTAGACAAAGATGTCTAACTTTTGCGATATTGTTGTACCTCTTGGTTTTGTGATGTTCTTGCAGCTTTAGTTTAAATTTAAGTTATTGTTTTTATGCAATTTATCCACTTGCTTAAGAATAAGATGGTTGGCGTTGTGACCACAGGAGATGTCTAGCAGTGATCTATAAATCGGTGGCTGATCGACTCAGGATCAGGGTAAACGGTGCCGAGTGTCGGGTGGGAGATGTGTTGCCGGGCGAAAAAGCGCTGGCAGAACAGTATGGCGTCTCCCGCATGACCATCCGCAGAGCGGTAGATATGTTGATCGAGTGGGGATTGGTCGAGCGGCGCCACGGCAGCGGCACCTATGTGACGAAAAAGGATGTTCAGCATGAGACCAAAGGTCTGAGCGGGTTTACCGAACTGATGCGCGAGCAGGGGCGCACGTTGACCAGCCAGGTGTTGGAATTTCGCACCATGCCTGCGCCACCGGCCATCGCCAGTCAGCTGAGGGTGAAGGTGAATGAACCCGTCTATTACTCCAGCCGGATCCGCTCGGTGGATGGTCGGGCTCTGCTGCTGGAAGAGAGCTATATGCCGGTCAGACTGTTTCGCAATCTGTCGGTCGCCCATCTGGAAGGGTCCAAATTCGACTACATCGAACGGGAGTGCGGCATCGCGATTGCGGGTAACTATGAGTGCTTCAGTGCCGTGCTGGCGGATCGGGTTACTGCCGAGCTGCTCCATATCGAGCAGGGGGCCCCTATCCTGCGGCTCACCTCACTCTCATACAGCGAGAGCGGAGAGTTCCTCAACTACTCCATCATGTTCCGTAATGCCAACGACTATCACGTTGACTACCACCTCCACCGTGCCCGCGGCTAGTGCCTGGCTGATGAGGCAGCGTGTCGTTGAAAGAGGGGAGAGCCTGCGAGGGAGGCATTGGCCATAACTCCTCCCTCGGCCCATGCAGATCAAAATAATCAACTCAAATGTTAGTTATCCTTGCTGCCGGATCCGGATGTAGGCAGTGGGGGATGCATGAGCGTGATTGAAGCGATAACCATGGTGGCCGGTATGGTTTATCTGGTGTTGTTGGCGTGGCAGGTGCGCACCGGCTGGCCGGGGCGTCTTGCGCTCGGCCTGCTGGGGCTGGTCTGGTTGCTGGCGGCGGACAGCCTGCTCTGGCTCGCACTGGGGACGGTCACCGCCGTGCTTGCCCTCCGGCATCAGAGGCGGCCGCTGCCCGTGTTCGGGGCGATCGACAGTCAGCAGTTGCGGGCAGGCACTCGCCATCTGCTGCTGCTCTGCTGGGGGCTGGTCACAATGCAATACAGCCTGCATATCTGGCAGTTGGGACAGGGGATGAGCCCCTGGCTGGTGCGCCCGGACGTGGTGGATGCCTTCCTGCCCATCGCCGGTGGCCTCGGGCTGCGGGCCTGGTTCGCGCAGGGGTTGGTGGATCCCCACCATCCGGCGGCCACCGTCACCGTACTGGTACTCTCCCTGTCGGCCCTGCTGCTGGGGCGGGCGTTCTGTGCCTGGTTCTGTCCGCTCGGGCTGGTGGGGGAATGGCTACATGGCCTGCGCCACCGGTTGCTGCCGGGGGAGTGGAGCCCGCCGCGCTGGTTGGATCTTGCCCTGCGCACCCAGAAGTTTCTGGTGCTCGGCTTTCTGCTCTTCATCATTCTGCTGGCGGTGCCGGCTGCTGCCCTGCCCGGCTACTTCACCAGCCCCTACCATCAGGCGGCGGATATGAAGATGGGGGCTTTCTTCTTCAACCTGACCCTGATCTCGGGTCTGTGCCTCGGCTGGGTGTTGCTGCTTACCGCGACCTTTCGTCAGGGATTCTGCCGCTACCTTTGCCCCTATGGCGCCTGGCTAGCCCTGCTGGGGCTACTGACGCCGCTGCGCATTCGCCGTGACTCGGCCCGCTGCCTGCGAAGCCAGGGTCATGACTGCGACAAGTGCAGCCGGGCCTGTCCATCGCGCATTGCGGTGCACCAGCTTATTGCGGTACGCAACCTGGAGTGCACCGGCTGCCTGAGCTGCGTGGCCGCCTGCCCCAAGCGGGTCGAGGCCCTGCACCTTGGCAGCAAGGTGAAGCGGCTTGCACCGAGCCGTTTGCTGGGGCTGCTCTGCCTGTTGCTGCTGGTGCTGCCGTTGCTCGCGTATGGCCTGCTGGAGATCTGGGTCAGCCAGACGCCGCTGGCGATACGGGCTCACCTGCTGCAACTGTTGCCACAGCTGACCCATTAACCGGGGAGGGTGACTGTGTGACCATGGCGCAAGGTCACAGGGTATGCACATGGACACCCTCGGGTGTCCGTTTTCTTATTCGGGTGGGAGTGGGCTGAGGGGGAGGCAGTGCAGACCGACTGGCTTATAAGCTGGCGAAATCCACCTCGGGCAGGGTTTCGAAGCCGGGGCGGGCGAACAGGTAGCCCTGCATCAGGCTGATACCCATCTCCCGCAGACAGGCCATCTCTTCGCGGGTCTCGATCCCCTCCGCCAGCGGGATGATCTTCAGCTCCGCAAACAGCGCCAGACAGTGGCGCACTATGGCTTGCCGGGTCGGGTCCTGGTCGATGCCGCGCAGCAGGTGCATATCGAGTTTGACGATGTTGGGGTGAAAATCGGCCAGCAGGTTGAGGCCCGAGTAACCGGCGCCAAAGTCATCGATCGCCGTTTTGAAGCCGAGGGCCTGATAGTGATCGACGATGCCGCGAAGATGCTGGCTGTCCTAACCCAGCCTACATACTAGACTTCTTCAATGACTGTGCTCTTTTTCGATATTCTTCTGCCTCATCCTTATGCCCTAAATGATTTAAGCATTCGGCATATCCATAGAGTGCTAATATATCTTCTGGGTTTATATTTAAAGCTTTTCTATAAATCACCCTAGCTTCATCTATATCCCCAGTATCTTTGAGCATATCAGCGTAACAAGTCAGATAATATGGGTCGTCAGGAGTGATGTCTATGGCTCGTTTATAATGTTTTTCCGATTCGGAGAAACGACCCATACTCGTTAATAAATCAGCGTAATTGCAATGAAAAAGGCTCACGTCTGGCGATGTTTCAAGAGCTTTTTGGTAATGCTCCTCTGCTTCAAAAAGGCGTTCTGTACTGCTAAGTAGATTAGCATAGCCGTTATGGGTGTCGGCATCACTAGGATCTACTTGGAGTGCCCTCTTGTAATATACTTCAGCTTCAGCTAGTTTGGATAAAGATTTTAATAACTGTGCATAGCCATAAAGTGCTGAGGAGTAATCAGGATTAATTTCTAAAGATTTTATGTAATGTTTTTCAGCCTCATCATAAAAGTTATTTCTTTTTAATTCAAAAGCATACCAATTATGTAGTTGATGCGAGTCAGGCAATTCCTGAAGACCTTGCTGATAAATAGCTAGTCTTGTCTGTAAGTTTTCCTCGGCATGCGCTTCTAATGACCAATCAAACCAAGATTTATTTTGCGGATCTTTATCTATAGGTTTTAGTTTTTCTTTTACTTCAGGACTGCCATCTTGAGATGTTTTCAATATTTGTTGCTGCAGTGTTTCTTTCATAGAATGGATATGTCTATCCAAAGCATCAATCTGGCTCTGATGCTGGTAACCCCATGCATTACCTATAGAAAGCATCAGTGTGTCCCAATCTGAAGTGGGAACAAGAACTCCTTTATGCTTTTCTAACAAGGTATTAATTGCGCCATTAGGTTTTCCCGCAGGCTCATAGTAACACCAGAATGGTCTTCCACTAATATCATTTGGTGAGAGAGCAGAAAGAAAATTCATCAGGCTACCATCATTTCCTCCATAACCGATAAATATTGGTGTATAAAATTTAAACACGCTTTTCAGTGCTTTAACCCATGGTGCTTTAAGTTCACTAGTTCCATGGGAGTCATTTATAGGAACGGTAAAAAGGTCTCGATGAATTTTTGCTACCATCGGACGACCTCCCAATGGCTTTAAGTAACTGGCGAGTGACTCATGGCCAATGACATGTGGTGTTTTCTGCCCATATAAATAAAGAGAGTCTGCAACTAAATTATCGAAATTAGTTGTGATTACCATATTGTTACTGGTGTTAGTCATAATCCATGCTAGTACAGCATAACCAAAACTCGGCTTACCAGATTCGATCACTTTCTCCAGAGCCGCATAACCAGCATCATGGTCACCTGAAAAACAATGTTCAAATATATATGGATAGAAACGAGCTATATTATTCGAATCCCAGTCGGTAAGTTTAAATGGGTTACTATCCAGCCATTCATCAAAGTTACTATAATTACTAATTTCTCTATGATGGATTATTTCCATCCATTCGATAGCTAATGCATGAGCAGACTTGACACCAGACTGGATGGAAGCTCCAGCACCAAGAATGAAAACAAAACGTCGATCAGGCATATGCTCTGTGATTCGTTGCAGTTCAGCGAGAAAACCAGCAAGTGTCCAAGTCTGTACATGATCCATATTTATTACCGGCAGATTAAATGGAGGCCTTCGGTAGCATACCTGTAATGTGGCAATTCGAGTAGAGGAAGGTCATTGTCATGAAATCTTACCATCTATAGATGGCTGAAAATTCATTTTATCTTGTTAAATAAAAACGGCGCCTTACGGCGCCGCTTTTAATATCACTTACCCAACCAAGATCACTGCAGCAGGGAGATATCCGCGACTTGCAGGAACAGGTTGCGCAGGTTGTTCAGCAGTGCCAGACGGTTGGCCTTGAGGGCCTCGTCATCGGCCATCACCATCACTTCGTTGAAGAAGGTGTCGACCGGCTCGCGCAGGGCGGCCAGACGGGTGAGGGCAGCCTGATAGTCACCGGCGGCGAACAGCGGGGCCAGTTCGGCTTGCAGTTCGGCAACCTGGGTGGCCAGCGCCTTCTCGGCGGCATCGACCAGCAGTTCCGGTTTGACGGCAGTCGGCAGTTCGCCTTCGACCTTGGCCAGAATGTTGCTCACGCGCTTGTTGGCGGCAGCCAGTGCCAGTGCGGCATCCAGCGTGCGGAAGTGGCTGACGGCCTTGACGCGACGATCGAAGTCGAGCGGACGGGTCGGGCGGCGGGCCAGCACGGCCAGCACCACGTCGGCACCGATGCCTTCGTCCTGATAGGCGGCGCGGAAGCGGCCCAGCATAAAGTCGACCACGTCGGTAACGACGGTTTTGTTGGTCAGCTTGTCGCCGTAGACGCGTACCGCTTCTTCAACCAGTTCAACCAGATCCAGATCCAGCTGCTTCTCGGTCATGATGCGCAGGGCACCGATGGCGGCGCGACGCAGGGCGAACGGGTCCTTGTCACCCTTCGGCAGCATGCCGATGCCGAAGATACCGGCCAGGGTGTCGAACTTGTCGGCCAGCGCGACGGCGCAGGCAACCAGACCGGACGGCAGGGCATCACCGGCAAAGCGCGGCATGTACTGCTCGTTGAGAGCTACGGCCACCGCTTCGTCTTCGCCATCGTGACGGGCGTAGTGCATCCCCATGACACCCTGGGTGTCGGTGAACTCGCCGACCATGTTGGTCATCAGGTCACACTTGGAGAGCAGGCCGGCACGCTTGGCCTGAGCCACGTCGGCGCCGATGCGCTCGGCGATAAAGCCGGCGACGGTCTCGATGCGCTCGACCTTGGCCTTGACGGTGCCCAGCTGTTGCTGGAACAGCACGGTTTCAAGGCGCGGCAGGCGGGAGGCCAGGGTTTGTTTGAGGTCGGTCTTGAAGAAGAACTCGGCGTCAGAGAGACGGGGACGAACCACCTTCTCGTTGCCGCTGATGATCTGGCTCGGGTCTTTGGACTCGATGTTGGTGACGAAGATGAACTTCGGCAGCAGCTTGCCGCTCTTGTCGTAGACCGGGAAGTACTTCTGGTCACCCTTCATGGTGTGCACCAGCGCCTCGGCCGGCACGGCCAGGAACTTCTCTTCGAAGTTGGCGGTCAGCACCACAGGCCACTCGACCAGTGCGGTCACTTCTTCCAGCAGGGCGTCGTCCAGATCGGCCACGCCACCGAAGGCGGCAGCGGCCGCTTCGACGTCAGCCTTGATCTTGGCCTTGCGCGCCATGAAGTCGGCAATCACCATGCCGCGCTCCTGCAGGATCTGCGGGTACTGGCTGGCGTTGTCGATGGTGAACTCGCTCTCGCCCATAAAGCGGTGACCGCGAAGGGTGCGGGCAGAGTCGATACCCAGAATGTGAGCGGGCACCAGCTCGCCATCCAGCAGCAGGGTCACGGTGAAGACCGGACGCACGAACTGGATGGTCTTGTCACCCCAGCGCATCATTTTCGGGATGGGCAGTTTGGCCAGTGCTTGGCTAACCAGTTCGCCCAGCAATTCTTTGGCTGGACGGCCTTCGACCTTGGCGGTGTGAACCAGCCACTCGCCCTTGTCGGTGACCAGACGCTCGGCCTGCTCAACAGTGATGCCGTTGCCACGGGCCCAGCCTTCGGCAGCCTTGGTCGGCTTGCCTTCGGCATCGAACGCCTGCGCCACGGCCGGGCCGCGCTTCTCGACGCTCTTGCTCGGCTGTTCGCCAGCCAGCTCGCTCACTTTCAGCGCCAGACGGCGCGGTGAGGCAAACCACTCGACGTCGCCAAAGGCCAGATCGGCCTTGGTCAGTTCGGCTTTGAAGTTGTCGGCAAAGGCTTCGGCCAGGGAGCGCAGGGCTTTGGGCGGCAGCTCAGCAGTACCGATCTCTACCAGAAATGTATGTTGTGCCATGTCCGTTCCTTAACCTTGCTTGTTCTCACTGCGCTGACACATAGGGAAGCCCAGCGCTTCGCGGGAGGCGTAGTATGCCTCTGCCACGGCCTTGGTCAGGGTGCGAATGCGCAGGATGTAGCGCTGACGCTCGGTGACCGAGATGGCCTTGCGGGCATCCAGCAGGTTGAAGGAGTGAGCGGCTTTGAGGATGCGCTCGTAGGCAGGCAGCGGCAGCGGTTTTTCCAGTGCCAGCAGGTTCTGGGCTTCCTTCTCGTACTGCTCGAAGCAGTGGAACAGGAACTCCACATCGGCGTGTTCGAAGTTGTAGGTGGATTGCTCCACTTCGTTCTGGTGGAACACGTCGCCGTAGGTGGTCTTGCCCAGCGGGCCGTCAGACCAGACCAGATCGTAGACGCTGTCCACGCCCTGAATGTACATGGCCAGACGCTCGAGACCGTAGGTGATCTCGCCGGTGACCGGCTTGCACTCGAGGCCGCCAACCTGCTGGAAGTAGGTGAACTGGGTCACTTCCATGCCGTTCAGCCACACTTCCCAGCCCAGACCCCAGGCACCCAGGGTCGGGTTTTCCCAGTTGTCTTCCACGAAGCGGATGTCGTGGATCTCGGGATCCATACCCAGCTCTTTCAGGGAGCCCAGATAGAGTTCCTGAATGTTGTCGGGGGAAGGCTTGATGATCACCTGGAACTGGTAGTAGTGCTGCAGGCGGTTCGGGTTTTCACCGTAGCGGCCGTCAGTGGGACGGCGGGACGGTTGCACGTAAGCGCAGGCGATGGGCTCCGGGCCCAGGGCACGCAGACAGGTCATGGGGTGGGAAGTACCGGCACCCACTTCCATATCCAGCGGCTGAATGATGGTACAGCCCTGGCGGGACCAATAGTCCTGCAGCTGCAGGATCAGGCCCTGAAAGGTTTTGACATCGAATTTTTGCATAATTTTTTTCGCGCGAAGTGAAAATCAGAGCAAGATTTGCTGAATGTGAACCGAGGGAGTATACCGTCTGGCATGGTCGGATAATAGGCGAAATTGCAGCGGATTCGCGGGATGGTGCTGCGCTGTGGCTGGTCGGGCGGGATGACCGGTATATGATGTGAGCAGTGCCGCCTGCAGAGTGGGCAGGGTCGGGCAAACCGCTGAAATGACGAGGGAGAGGAAATGGAACTGCGCTGCGCCTGGGTGACCAAAGACCCGGAATACATTGAATACCATGACAAACAGTGGGGCAGGCCGGTCTATGACGCCCGCGAGCTGTTTGCCAAGCTCTGCCTCGACGGCCAGCAGGCGGGGCTGTCGTGGATCACCATCCTCAAGCGCACCGATAGCTATTACCGCGCCTATGCCGACTTCGATCCGGTGCAGATTGCCCGCTTCGACGAGCAGGATGTAGAGCGGTTGATGCAGGACAGCGGCATTATCCGCAACCGGCTCAAGGTGCAGTCGATCATCAGAAATGCCCGCGCTTATCTGGCGTTGCAGGAGCAGGGGATCGACTTCGCCGACTACCTGTGGGGCTTTGTTGGCGGTGCCCCCATCGTCAATCAGCGGCAGGGCAACGGCGATATTCCGGCCACCTCGCCGGAGTCAGATGCCATGTCGAAAGCGCTCAAGAAGCTCGGCTTCAACTTCGTCGGCAGCACCATCTGTTACGCCTTTATGCAGGCGGTGGGGATGGTGAACGATCATCTGGTCAGCTGTCCTTGCCATGCCGAGTGTCAGTTACCGCGCTGACCACCCGCCGATTGGCCAAAAAAACACCACTCTCGCCATCTGTTCAAGCTTGCGTCAGACAATGGCGTGCCAGCGCGTTACAATCCGGCCCCCGGCATGGTGCCGGATTGTTTTCACAGAGGTTTTTTCATGCGAGCCAAGATCCTGGTGCCTGCTCTGGCACTGACCGTTGCCCTGAGCGGCTGTACCACCAACCCCTACACAGGTGAATCCCAGACCTCTAAAGGTGCCTGGGGCGCGCTGGCTGGCGCCGCTGCCGGTGCGGCCGTAGGTGCGCTCTCCTCCAGCAAGGGTGACCGCAAGAAGGGCATCCTGACCGGCGTTGCTGCTGGCGCGGCGCTGGGTGGCGGTATCGGCTACTACATGGACGTGCAGGAAGCCAAGCTGCGCGAGAAGCTGCAGGGCACCGGCGTCAGCGTGACCCGCAATGGCAATGAGCTGATCCTCAACATGCCGAACAACGTCACCTTCGACAGCTCCAGCTCCCAGCTGAAAGCGGCCGGTGCCAACACCCTCTCCGGCGTGGCCATGGTCGTTGCCGAGTTCGACAAGACCCGCCTGAACGTGGTCGGTCACACCGACAGTACCGGTTCCCGCGACCTGAACATGAAGCTTTCCCGCGATCGTGCCGATGCCGTTGCCGCCCAGCTGATTGGTCAGGGCGTAGCAGGTAGCCGCATCTCCACCACCGGCGTAGGCCCGGATCAGCCGGTTGCTACCAACAGCACCGCCGCTGGCAAAGCCCAGAACCGTCGCGTGACCATTACCCTGACCCCGACCGCCTAAGTCGTTCAGGTTTCGGTAACGAAAAGGCCCCGCCAGTGATGGCGGGGCCTTTCTATTGGCGCCGTGGCGAGCAATGACGCCTTGTTGTTTGCTCCCTTCTCCCCTCGTGGGAGAAGGGGTGGGGATAAGCGCCTCTTAGACAGCTGCAGTCAGCTGTACTTCGACCTTGTAGCCTTCGTGGGCCAGACGGGCCTGTACACAGGCTCTAACCGGTGCGGTGCCAGCCGGAATCCAGGCATCCCACTGCTCGTTGAAGGCAGCGATGTCCTGAATGTCTTTGAGATAGATATTGGCCATCAGGATCTTGTCGACGCCGGAGCCGTTGGCTTCCAGCAGGCGTTGCAGGCTTGCCAGCACTTCGCGGGTCTGCTGGTGGATGTCGGCCTCTTCGCTGACGGGCACTTCCACCACGTAGAGGGTGCCATTGTGGATGACCACGTCAGACCAACGCTGGGTGGTGCCGATTCGGGTAATGGTTGTCATGGAGTGCTCCGGTAAGGGGGCTTATTGACCCTTGCGGATCAGATAGCGGTAGGGGGCCTGCTCTGTCTCGCTGGCGACCAGGGTGTGATCCATAAAGCGGCAGAAACTGGGGATGTCGCGGGTGGTTGAAGGATCGTCGGCACTGACCAGCAGGGTCTCGCCATCCGCCATCAGCCGCACTTTCTTGCGAACCATCATAACGGGTTCCGGGCAACGAAGCCCGATTGCGTCCAACTCGTGGGTTGCGCCGCAGAATAAATCACTCATCTATTATCAACCTTCAACCTATTCGGCTGCCAATGATACTCAGGGCTAAAAAATAATCAAACAAACGACCCATTAACCAGCATATGTAACCGAAATGTTATTCAGCCCTATCCAGCTTGCGCCGGACGAGTAATATAAAAATTGAACCATATTCAACAAGGAGGTGAATATGCAGGTCTCCTACGGCAGATTACAAGCCTATGCAGGCATGGGGTTCTTGTCCTTCGCCATGATAGTGATGGGCAGCCCGATCGGGAATACCGGTACCTGGTTCGGCTCCATGGTGATGGTCGGGTTGGGGCTCTGGATCGAGCTCAGCGATTACTATGACGAGGATGAGGACGAGAACGATCAATCCTGAATCGGATGACGATTCAACAACAAAGGCGGAGCAGTTCCGCCTTTGTCATTTCTGCCGTTTGGCAATGTGCCCGGATCAGCGGGTCGAGCGCATCGCCCGCTCCAGATGCAGCGCCGTCTGCTCCGGGTTGGCCTTGGGGTCGTTGAAGAAGTTGCTCAGCACATCGAGGATCGCCTGCCGCATATTGGTCGGCGTCGCCATCCCTTCCGCCATGCTGGGCAGCAGGTTGTCCTGCTTTTCCGCCAGCAGGAAATCCTGATAGGAGCGGACGGCGCAGCGGTCGAACTTGCTCATGTCGGGATTGGTCAGCGCCGGGATCGATCCCTTCACCCGGTTGAACTCTGCCTGGAATTGCGGCGTCATCAGCAGCTGGGCAAGATCCCCTTGCGCCTGCAGCTGGGCCGGATCCCGCTGTTTGAACATGGCGATGGAGTCGAGGTTGTAGCTGAATAGTCCGGCGCTGCCCGGGCTCGGCAGACAGGCGATATCCTCACCCGGTCGGTAGTTACCGGCACTCAGTTCACCCTTCACCCAGTCCCCCATCACCTGCATGGCGGCGCCACCGCTCTCCAGCAGATTGGTGGCCTGATGCCACTTCAGACCGGAGTATTTTTGCGGCACATAGGCGCGCAGCTGCTGGAAGCGGGTCAACACCCGCACCATGTCGGGGCCGGTCAGGGTGGCGCTATCCTGCTCGAGGAACGCCTTGCGATAGAATTCTTTTCCTCCCTCACCGAGCGCCACCGTTTCAAACAACACTGCCAGCTGCCAGGGCTCGTTGCCGATGGCGAGCGGGGTGATGCCCCGTTTTTTAAGCTGGTCGGCGACCGTGACAAACTGGGCCCAGTCGGTGGGTGGAGTCAGCTTGTTGCGCTCGAAGATCTTGCGGTTGAGCCACAGCCAGTTGACCCGGTGGATGCCGGTGGGCACCGCCATCAGGGCGCCATTCTGGCTGAGGGTAGCACGCACCATGGGCGGCATCTGACTGTACCAGCCGAGGTGTTCGGCCATCGGGGTGAGATCGCGCAGGAAGCCGAGCCCGGCCCACTCCTTGAGCTCGTAACCCTTGAGGTGGGCCGCTTCGGGCGGGTTGGCGGCCAGTGCCCGGCTCTTCAATACCGTCATGGCACTCTTGCCGCCGCCGCCCTGTACCGCGAAGTCGTTCCACTGGTTGCCCTGTTTGGTCCACTCGGATTTGAGCACTTCGACCGCTTTCGCTTCGCCGCCGGACGTCCACCAGTGCAGCACTTCCACCTGGGAGGAGGCAACGGGAGCAGAGAGCAGGGCGATGACAGAAAAAGACAACCACTTCATAAGGTTACTGCCTTGGTAGGGAGAGCGTGGCCTGCAGGCCACCTTGCGGACGATTTTCCAGCACCAGATCGCCGCCGTGGGCGTGGGCTATGTTGCGGGCGATGCCAAGGCCGAGGCCGGTGCCGGCCTGATCGGTACTGAGCCGGTAATAGGGTTCGAAGATGCGCTCGAACTGATCGTCCGGCAGGCCGGGGCCCTCATCCATGATGAAGAGAATCAGCATCTCCTCATCATCCATGATGATGATGCGCACCTCCTGGCCGTACTTGATGCCGTTGTCCACCAGATTGCCGATGCAGCGTTTGAGCGCCAGCAGCTTGCCGCGATAGGGCCACTTGCAGTGCCCTTCGATGGTCAGCCGCTCGTCGTGCAGGTTCATCGACTCCGCCATCTGCTCAAGCAGGGCGTTGATGTCGATCTCCTCGATATTCTCGTGAATGTCGGTCTCTTTGACCGTCTGCAGCGCCCCTTTCACCATCAGCTCCAGTTCGTCGAGATCCTTGTTGAACTTGGCGATCTGTACCTCGTCATCGAGCAGTTCGACCCGCAGCCGCAGTCGGGTGATGGGGGTCTTGAGGTCGTGGGAGATGGAGCTGAACAGCCGCTCTCTATCGTCGATATAGCGGCGGATCCGGTGCTGCATGATGTTGAAGGCGCGGGTCGCCGCCACGATTTCCGATGCTCCTTCCTCCTTGAGTGAAGGCTGGTCGATATCCTTGCCGAGATTCACCGCCGCCTTGGCGAGACGGCGCAGCGGCCGGGTCTGCCAGCGCACCAGCATAAAGGTGAAGAAGCAGAGGAACACCGTCATCAGGGCGATGAAACGCACCTGGTTGCTCGGCATCACGGTATCGTCGAGGGTCATGTAGGGGGCGGGCAGCAGGGCCGCCAGATAGAGCCACTCCCCCTTTTCAATCTCGATCTGGGTCACCAGAACTGGCGGATTGAGCGGCTCCAGCGACAGGGTGTAGCGGGCCCAGGAGGAGGGGAGATCCGCCAGCAGGGTGTCGTTGTTGAAGACGTGGAGGTCATCGGGCCGGGAGAAGTCCACCTTGATCGCCATGGCGTCGGAGAGCTTGCGGGTCAGCACTCCCTGCACCTCCTCCAGCACCTGCGTCTTGCGTTCGCTGTCGGGGATGGCGTTGATGTGGATCTCTTCCTCGTTGAGCGAGACGAAGAAGCGGCTGCCCCCCATGTTGCGCAGTTGGTCCAGCGCGATATGGCGATACTGCAGCGGCAGGGATTTGAAGAAGTTGACGGTGGAAGCGGCAGACATGGCGAGGTTGCGGGTGGTGCTGAGCATCCCCTCCAGCTCCCGCTTCTGGATCTGCTGCATCCAGATGCCGGTCAGAATGGTCTGGGAGAGCAGGATGGCCAGCAACAGCAGCAGGATCATCCGTGACAACAGGGAGCGGGGCACCAGCGCCCCCCAGGACCACTTGTTGCTCATGGCAGCTCGTGCACCTCGGCGATCAGCATGTAGCCACTGCCGCGAATGGTCTTGATGATGCGCGGGCTCTTGCCGTTGTCGCCCAGCTTCTGGCGCAGGCGGCTGATCTGCACGTCGATACCGCGCTCCATCGGCAGGCTTTCGCGGCCGCGGGTGGCATCCGAGATGGTGTCCCGATCCAGCACCACGCCGGGCTGTTGCAGGAACATGCCGAGCAGCATGGCGTCGCTGCCGGAGAGGTCCAGCAGGCTGCCATCGTCATGGGTCAGCTGGTGGCTCAGGGTGTCGAGGGTCCACTCGGCAAAACGCAGGCGGCGGCTTGGCTCTTTCTCTTTTTCCGGCTGGCGGAATTCGGCGCGGCGCAGCAGTGCCTTGATGCGGGCCTGCAGTTCGCGGGGGCTGAACGGCTTGGCGATATAGTCGTCGGCGCCGAGTTCCAGACCGATCACCCGATCCGCTTCGTCGGAGGCGGCGGTCAGCATGATGATGGGCACCTGGGAGTCACGACGGATCTGCTGGCAGAGGGTAAAACCGTCCTCGCCGGGCATCATGATGTCCAGAATAATCAGGTCCGGGCTGTGCTGGGCGAGTTGCTGACGCATCTCGTTGCCCTCCGCCGCCGTCAATACCTGAAAGCCCGCCCGGGTCAGGTACTCATTGAGCAGCTCGCGGATCTCTTGGTCGTCATCGACGATCAGCAGTTGTTTGCTCATTGACATATGTATGTGCATCCACCCATTTTTTTGTGCAGATTGAACCTGTCGGGGGAGTAAAAAGCAAGCAAGCCCCCTATCTAATGTGAGGTTTAAGGCAATAACAGCCTATTGATAAGATTAAAACGAAAAAAGGCCGACCCAAACGGGACGGCCAACAGACAGCTTCTGACCACTGACGAGCACCCCGTGTGGCGATCGTCACAGACTTGAAAAGGGGCCAGTCAGACTGGCCCCGAAAAGGGACAACTCTCAGTAGTGCATCCCGTCGATCCGGCTGGTTATCACACCCGTTCAAACACGGTGGCGATGCCCTGACCCAGACCGATACACATGGTGGCAACCCCCAGGGTGGCATCCTTCTCCTCCATCAGATTGATGAGGGTGGTGGAGATGCGGGCGCCGGAGCAGCCAAGCGGGTGACCCAGCGCAATGGCGCCGCCGTTGAGGTTCACCTTCTCGTCCACCTGATCCTGCAGACCCAAATCTTTCACGCAGGGCAGGGACTGGGCGGCAAACGCCTCGTTCAGCTCGAACAGGTCGATGTCACCGATGGTCAGGCCGGCCCGTTTGAGCGCCTTCTGGGTCGCCGGCACCGGGCCGTAACCCATGATGGCGGCGTCGCAGCCAGCGATGGCCATGGCACGTACCTTGGCGCGCGGCGTGAGGCCGAGGGCCTTGGCGCGATCCGCGCTCATCACCAGCATGGCGGCGGCGCCATCGGACAGGGCCGAGGAGCTGCCGGCGGTAACGGTGCCGTTGACTGGATCAAACACCGGGCGCAGCTGGCTCAGGGTTTCTACCGTGGTCTCCGGGCGGATCACCTCGTCATAGTCGTAGAAGAAGCGGGCGCCGCTGGCGTCATGGCCTTCCAGCCCGACGATCTCCTTGGCAAAACGTCCTTCCACGGTTGCCGCGTGGGCACGGCGGTGGGAGCGGGCGGCAAACTCGTCCTGTTGCTGACGGCTGATGCCGTGCAGCTTGCCGAGCATCTCGGCGGTCAGCCCCATCATGCCGGAGGCCTTGGCCACCGACTTGGCCATGCCCGGGTGGAAGTCGACGCCGTGGCTCATCGGCACGTGACCCATGTGCTCAACGCCGCCGATGATGAAGATATCCCCATCACCTACCTGAATGGCGCGGGAGGCGTCGTGCAGCGCCTGCATACTGGAGCCACACAGGCGGTTGACGGTGACCGCCCCCACCTGCTTCGGAATACCGGCCAGCAGCGCGGCGTTGCGGGCGATGTTGAAGCCCTGCTCCAGGGTCTGCTGCACGCAGCCCCAGTAGATATCCTCGATCTCGTTCGGGTCGAGGTTGGGGTTGCGCAGCAGGATGGATTTCATCAGGTGCGCGGACAGGTCTTCTGCACGCACGTTGCGGAAGGCGCCGCCCTTGGACCGGCCCATCGGGGTCCGGATACAGTCGACAATGACTACGTCTTTCATGAATGGATCTCCTTTCCGCAATCAGTAGAAGGTTTTGCCCTGGGCGGCCATCTCGCGTAAGCGGTCGCTGACGCGGTAGAGCGGGCCCAAGTCGGCATACTGGTCGGCCATGGCCACGTAGCGATCCAGACCGATAGTGTCCAGATAGCGGAACACGCCGCCGCGGAAGGGAGGGAAGCCCAGACCGTAGACCAGTGCGATGTCGGCTTCGGCTGGCGTGGCGACAATGCCCTCTTCCAGACAGAGCACCACCTCGTTGATCATCGGGATCATCATGCGAGCAATGATGGCGTCCTTGTCGAAATCCTGTTTCGGCTTGGCAATGGGGGCCAACAGCTCGTAGCTAGCTGCGTCAGCCACCTTCTTCGGCTTGCCCTTCTTGTCCTGCTCGTAGGCGTAGAAGCCCTTGCCGTTTTTCTGACCGAAGCGGTTCACTTCGTACATCACGTCGATGGCGGTGCGACCGTCCTTGCTCATGCGTGCCGGGAAACCCTGCGCCATCACGTCGCCGGCATGGTGACCGGTGTCGATACCGACTACGTCCAGCAGGTAAGCGGGGCCCATCGGCCAGCCGAACTCTTTCTCCATCACCTTGTCGACGGCGGCGAAGTCGGCGCCATCGGCGACCAGCTTGTTGAAGCCGAAGAAGTAGGGGAACAGCACCCGGTTGACGAAGAAGCCCGGGCAATCGTTGACCACCACCGGGGACTTGCCCATGGCGGCGGCATAGGCCACCACGCGGTTGATGGTTTCATCGGAGGTTTGCTCGCCGCGGATGATCTCCACCAGTGGCATGCGGTGCACCGGGTTGAAGAAGTGCATGCCGCAGAAGTTCTGCGGGCGCTTCAGCCCCTTGGCCAGCAGGGAGATGGGGATGGTGGAGGTGTTGCTGGCGAGCACGGCGTCTTCGCCAATGATCCCTTCCACTTCGCCCAGTACGGCGGCTTTCACCTTGGGATTCTCGACCACGGCTTCGACCACCACATCCACATGCTTGACGGTGTCATAGCTGAGGGTCGGGGTAATGGCGGAGAGTACCTGGCCCATCTTGATGCCATCGATGCGGCCCTTCTCGAGCTGGCCATTGAGCAGCTTGGTGGCTTCGCCCATGCCAAGTGCCAGCGCCTTCTCGTTGATATCCTTCATCACCGCCGGAATGCCCTTGCTGGCAGACTGGTAGGCGATGCCGCCGCCCATGATGCCGGCACCCAGTACGGCGGCGTGGCTGGTGGCCTTGCTCGCCTGCTTGGCAGCCTTCTTGGCCAGTGCCTTGATGTGCTGATCGTTGAGGAAGATACCGACCAGTGCCTTGGCCACGTCGGTTTTGGCCAGCTTGATAAAGCCCTGTGCTTCAACGACCAGCGCCTCGTCACGGCCCATGCCAGCAGCGGCTTCGACGGTTTTCACCGCGGTCATCGGCGCCGGATAGTGTTTGCCCGCCACGGTGGCAACCATGCCGGCGGCGGTGGTGAAGCTCATCATGGCTTCCAGTTTGGAGAGGCGCAGCGGGGCTTTTTTGGCGGCGCGGCGGCTCTGCCAGTCCAGCTTGCCCGCGATGGCGTCTTTGATCATCTGCAGCGCAGCGCTCTGCAGCGCATCCGGGGCGACCACGGCGTCGATAGCGCCTACCTTGAGGGCGTCATCGGCACGGTAATCCTTGCCGGTGGTGATCCACTCGAGCGCGTTGTCAGCGCCGATCACCCGCGGCAGACGGACTGTGCCGCCAAAGCCCGGCATGATGCCGAGTTTGGTCTCGGGCAGGCCGATTTTGGCTGTGGTGTCAGCCAGACGGAAGTCGGTGGAGAGAATGGTCTCGCAACCGCCGCCCAGAGCGTGGCCCTTGATGGCGGAGAGGGTCGGAACCGGCAGATCTTCGATGGCATTGAAGATGTCGTTGGCCTTTTTCAGCCAGCCGAGCAGATCTTCTTGCGGCAGATCGAACAGTTCCAGGAATTCGGTAATGTCGGCACCGACGATAAAAGCGTCTTTGCCGGAGGTGAGGATCAGACCTTTTAGTTCACGTTCTTGTTGTAATGCGGCGATCGCTTCGCTCAGGGAGAGCAGGGTAGCGCGATCCAGCTTGTTGACTGAACCCGGGGCATCAAACCTCAGTTCGGCAATGCCGTTTTCGAGGTAGCTGACCGACAGGGTTTCGCCTTGGTAGATCATGAGAGTGTCTCCTTGTTCCCACTCAGTGGGGAGTGGTGCTCCTTAATCCCCAGCAGGGGGCGAGGCTCACTATTGATCCAAAAGGAGACATTTTCAACACCTATTTAAAACATTTGTTTAACAGATCTCGAGTAAAAGCTCTTCATCACAAAACGGGCAAAAGAGAGGCGCCTTGCGGCGCCTCGGATGGATGTGAGTTTGTTATCAACTGGCCAGTTCCGGCCGGTTGCGATACTGGTTCAGCACCTCGGGATCGGCGAGGGCATGAGTATTGTTGACGGGTCTGTTGTGTACCACTTCCCGCACCGCCAGTTCGACGATCTTGCCGGACTTGGTACGGGGGATGGCATCCACCTGCAGGATGCGGGCGGGCACGTGGCGGGCGGTGCAGTGTTGCTTTATTTGCTGGCGGATCCGCTCGCGCAGCGGCTCATCCAGCTTGCAGCCCGTCTTGAGCTTGACGAACAGCACCACCCGCTCGTCCTGCTGCCACTGCTGGCCGATGACGATGCTCTCCTCCACCTCGTCGAGTTGTTCGACGTAGCGGTAGATCTCGCTGGTGCCGATGCGCACGCCGCCCGGGTTGAGGGTGGCGTCGGAGCGGCCGTAGAACAGAATGCCGCCGGTCGGGGTTAGCTCGATCCAGTCGCCGTGGCACCAGATGTTGTCGAACCGCTCGAAATAGGCGGCGTGGTACTTGTCGCCGCTTTCATCTCCCCAGAAGCCCACCGGCTGGGCCGGGAACGGCTTGGTACAGACCAGTTCGCCCTTCTCCCCCTGCACCGGCTGGCCCGCTTCGTTGAATACCTGCACCGCGAGGCCAAGGCCGCGCCCCTGACTCTCGCCGCGATAGACAGGGCTGAGCGGGTTGCCGATGACGAAGCAGGAGCAGATATCGGTGCCGCCTGAGATGGAGCTGAGCTGCACATCCTGCTTTATCTGCTGGTAGACGTAGTCGAACCCCTCCGGCGACAGCACGGAGCCGGTGCTGCAGATCAGCCGCAAGTGCGGCAAATCGTGGCTCTTGATGGGGGTGTAGCCCTGCTTGTGCAGCGCATCAAGATATTTGGCCGAGGTACCGAACAAGCTGACCTGCTCGTCACGGGCGAGATCCCACAGCACATTGCCATCTGGGTAAAACGGCGAGCCGTCATAGAGCACCAGGGTGGCGCCGGAGGCGAGGGCGCTCACCAGCCAGTTCCACATCATCCAGCCGCAGGTGGTGAAGTAGAAGATCCGCTCCCCCGGCTTGATGTCGCAGTGCAGCTGGTGCTCTTTCAGGTGTTGCAGCAGGGTGCCGCCGATGCCGTGCACGATGCACTTGGGTTTGCCGGTGGTGCCGGAGGAGTAGAGGATATAGAGCGGATCGTTGAAAGCCATCGGCTCGAACTGGAGGCCGGCGTCCGGCTGGCTCGCCAGCAGTTGTTGCCAGTCGTGGCCAAGCTGCAGCGGGTTGCCGAGCAGCGGGATCATCACCGTCTGCTCTATGCTGCCGATCTGGCTCACCACGCTGGCGACCTTCTGTTGAATGTCGATAGCTTTGCCGTTGTAGCGATAGCCATCCACCGCAAACAGCACTCGTGGTTGGGTCTGGCCGAAGCGCTCCCCCACACTGGCCTCGCCAAAGTCGGGGCTGGTGGAGGTCCAGATTGCCCCCAGACTGGTGGTTGCCAGCATGGCAACCACGGTTTCCGGAATATTGGGCAGGTAGGCGGCGACCACATCGCCACGCCCAATCCCCTGATGACGCAGCCACTGAGCCAGCCGGGCCACCTGATCACTCAGTTCACCCCAGCTAAGAGTACGGCTTGGACCCCCTTCGATGCGGGAGATGATGGCCGGGCTCTCGTCCTGACGGCGCAGCAGGTTTTCGGCGAAGTTGAGGCGGCTGTCGGGGAACCAGCGGGTGCGCTGCATATCCTGACGATTCTCCGCCACTATGTTGCCGAGCTCGCCCTTGACGCCGCAGTGCTGCCATACCAGCGGCCAGAAACGGGTGGTCTTCTCCACCGACCATTGATAAAGCTGCGGATAGTTCTGCAACTGCAAGCCGTGGAAACGGTTCACCTCCGCCATAAAACGGTAGAGGTTGGATTGCTGCATCCCGAGCGGATCCGGTTGCCACAGGCAGAGGTTGTCCATGAGTAATCCCTGACTTCATGTATCTACCGGCAGTGTATTGAATTGTTTTTGATTTGTTAATGATTGGTTTTGTGTTGATAACAAACACGTTTGTAACGTATGCGTTACCTCACGAAGCGGCAGCTTGACGGGTCGAGCCGCCAAGCGCTTGATGTTATGCTGCAATCACATTCACCTCGGAGCAGGACGCCATGAGCAGCTACAGCCAACTTTTTGCCCAGCACCTCGATACCTTGCAGCAGCGCACCCGCGACATTCTGCAACAACAGGGGCTCAGCGGACTGGCCATCCACTCCGGCCAGACTCACCGCATCTTCCTCGATGATCAGGATTATCCGTTCAAGGTAAACCCCCACTTCAAGGCCTGGTTGCCGGTGCTGGACAATCCCCACTGCTGGCTGCTGGTGGACGGGGTGAACAAACCAATCCTGCTGTTCTACCGCCCGGTCGATTTCTGGCACAAGGTAGCGGATCTGCCCAATGCCTTCTGGGTCGAGTTCTTCGATATCCGTTTCCTGACCCGGCCGGAACAGGTGGCTGATCACCTGCCTGGCAACAAACAGGAGTGGGCCTATCTGGGCGGTCATCTGGAAGTGGCCGAGCTGCTGGGGCTGACCCAGCCCAATCCCGAGGCGGTGCTCAACTACCTGCACTATCACCGCGCCTACAAGACCCCCTACGAGCTGGAGTGTCTGCGCGAGGCGAACCGGATCGGGGTACGCGGCCATATCGCCGCCAAGGACTCCTTTATGGCGGGGGCGAGCGAGTTCGAGATTAATCTGGCCTACATGAAGGCGGTCGGGCAGGGGGCCAATGAGGCGCCCTACGGCAATATCGTCGCCATCAACCGCAACGCGGCCATCCTTCACTACACCCACTTGTCTGCCGTGCGGGTGCCCGATGCGGAGCGCCACTCCTTCCTGATCGATGCCGGTGTCGATTTCCACGGTTATGCCTCCGACATCACCCGCACCTGGGCGTGGCGGCGTGGCGAGTTTGCCGATCTGATTGCCGCCCTCGACGAGCAGCAGCAGGAGATCATCAAGGAGATCAAACCGGGTCGCCGCTACAGCGAGCTGCATCTGCAGATGCACCACAAGCTGGCGCGCCTGCTGCAAGCGACCGAGCTGGTGGATATGTCGGTAGACGAGATGATCAACACCGGGGTGACCAATGTCTTCTTCCCCCACGGCCTCGGCCACTTCCTCGGTTTGCAGGTGCACGATGCGGGTGGTTTCATGCAGGATGAGCGCGGCACCCATCTGGCGGCGCCCGAGCTGTTCCCCTATCTGCGCTGCACCCGGGTGATGGAGGTGGGTCAGGTGTTCACCATCGAGCCGGGGCTCTACTTCATCGACAGTTTGCTGGAGCCGCTGCGTCAGGGCGAACAGGGTAAGAGGGTCAACTGGAACAAGGTGGAGGCGCTGCGTCCGTTCGGCGGCATCCGCATCGAAGACAACGTGGTGCTGCACGCCAACGGGGTGGAGAACATGACCAGACAAGCAGGACTCTGATGGCGGCTGCGTACTCCATTCCGGCTGCTCCGCTGGAGTTGACCGAAGAGATAAAGAAGAGCCGCTTCATTACCCTGATCGCCCACACCCCGACCGTCGAGGCGGCCAAGGGGTGGGTCAACGAGATCAAACGCCAACATCCGGCCGCGCGCCATCACTGCTGGGCGTTTGTGGCGGGTGCGCCGCAAGATAGTCAGGTTTATGGCTTCAGCGATGACGGCGAACCTTCCGGTACTGCGGGCAAGCCGATCCTGGCCCAGTTGATGGGCTCGGGGCTCGGTGAAATCTGCGCCGTGGTAGTGCGTTACTACGGCGGCATCCAGCTTGGCACCGGTGGACTGGTCAAAGCCTATGGGGGCGGCGTCGGTGCCGCCCTCAAGCAACTGCCCACCCTGCTCAAGGTGCCACTCACTCCCTCTCTCATTCACTGCGATTACGGTGACATGGGGACGGTCGAGTCGCTGATCAGCAGCCATAATGGCGAATTGCTGGCGGCGGATTACGGTCAGCAGGTCACCTTGCAGGTGGCGTGGGAGTCCTCGGTTTGGGCTCAGGTGGACCGTGAATTGACCGACCGGACTCATGGGCGGGTATCCCTCAGCCCCTTAGATGGCTAGAATCCATCGCTCTTTAATTGGGGAAAGGGAGCTGTAATGCACATTCTGAGCATTATTCGCATTGTTGGCCTGCTGGTTGCGCTGTTCAGCTCGACCATGCTGTTGCCTGCACTGGTGGCTTTTGGCTATCGGGATGGTGGTGGTGCCGAGTTCGTCAGCTCTTTTCTGATCGCCCTGCTGCTCGGCGTGGTGCTCTGGTTTCCCAATCGCTATCACAAGAAGGAGATGCGCTCGAAAGAGGGCTTTCTGATTGTGGTGCTGTTCTGGACCGTGCTGGGCAGTGTGGGGGCTGTGCCCTTCATCATGAGCGATGTGCCGGATATGTCGGTCTCGGAGGCTTTCTTCGAATCTTTCTCCGGCCTGACCACCACTGGCGCAACGGTACTGACCGGGCTCGATAATCTGCCCAAGGCGTTTCTGTTCTATCGCCAGCTGCTGCAGTGGCTGGGGGGGATGGGGATCATCGTACTGGCAGTGGCCATTCTGCCACTGCTGGGGATCGGGGGTATGCAGCTCTATCGTGCCGAGATCCCGGGGCCGGTGAAGGATACCAAGGTGACGCCGCGCATCGCCGAAACGGCCAAGGCGCTCTGGTTCATCTATCTGCTGCTGACTGCGCTCTGTGCCTTGGCATACTGGCTCGCCGGAATGACGTTGTTCGATGCGGTTTGCCATTCGTTCTCGACGCTGTCGGTCGGTGGCTTCTCCACCCACGATGCCAGCATCGGTTTCTTCAACAGTCCGGTCATCAACCTGATTACCGTGGTGTTCCTGTTGCTGGCCAGCGTGAACTTTGCGCTCCACTTTACCGTCTTCTCCCACCGCCCGGTGCGGCTCGGGCGCTACCTTTACGATTCTGAACTCAAGGTGTTCCTGGCTATCCAGGCAACCTTGGTGATGATCTGCTTTGTCGCCTTGCTGACCCACGGACACTACGCCACCTGGCAAGAGGCGCTCAACCACGGGTTGTTTCAGGCGGTCTCTCTGGGTACCACCACCGGCTACAGCACCACTACCTATGCCGACTGGCCCTCGTTCCTGCCCATGCTGCTGATGTTTTCCGCCTTTATCGGCTGTTGTGCGGGCAGTACCGGCGGTGGCATCAAGGTGATGCGTTTTATGATCCTGTTCATGCAGGGGATGCGCGAGTTGAAGCGGCTGGTTCACCCCAGAGCCATCTATACCTTGAAGCTGGGGAATCGGGCGGTGCCCGAGCGCATCGTCGAGGCGGTGTGGGGCTACTTCGCCACCTATATTATTCTCTTCTTTATGTTCATGTTGCTTTTGCTGATGACGGGACTGAACGAAGTGACCGCATTCACCGCTGTGGCTGCGGCTTTCACCAACGTAGGCCCGGGTTTGGGAGAGGTATCAGCCAACTTCGGCAATATCTCGCCGGCGGCCCAGTGGGTACTGGTGTTGGCTATGTTGTTTGGTCGATTGGAAATTTTTACGCTTCTGGTACTGTTTACTCCTGCATTCTGGCGTAGTTGAGGTTGTTATGGACAAGATTCTGGTGCTTTATTCCTCTCGGGATGGCCAAACCCGCAAAATAGTCGATGTCATGCTGGAGCAGATGCCGGGATGCGAAGTGGTGATGCATGACCTGCATACCTTGCCGATGTGCAACCTCAGCAAGTATGCCAAGGTCTTGATCGGCGCCTCCATTCGTTATGGCAACTTCCACCCCAGCTTGTTCAGCTTTATTCACGCTCATCAGGAGCAGCTGGAGGTGGCCAATGCGGCCTTCTTCTGTGTCAACCTGACGGCCCGCAAGCCAGAGAAGCAGACGCCGCAAACCAATGCTTATATGAAGAAGTTCCTGCGCCTCTCCCCCTGGAAGCCGAAAACCCTGGGGGTGTTTGCCGGTGCGCTGCAATATTCCCGCTATAACTGGTGGCAGACGCGCATCATCCAGCTGATCATGAAGATTACCGGTGGCAGTACAGACACCAGTAAGGACATTGAATTTACCGATTGGGAAAAGGTGCGCAGCTTTGCACGCGAATTCTGGTCAAAAAGGTAGCTGTGTGATGTGAATTAAGGTTTTTTTGCCCGAAACAGCCCCGCCGATGCGGGGCTTTTGTTTAATAAAACAACGGTTAAACCTGAAAGTTGTAAAAAATGCCATTTTTTGCAGTTTTCCTCTTGTCATCCCGGCGCGGCTCCCTATAATGCGCCCCTACCAGCACGGCGGAACACGCCGAACTGATGAGCCAGCTTCCTAGCGAAGTGGGCG
>NZ_JAAKOV010000021.1:0-84065 GCF_049171595.1 Aeromonas sp. 603607 | reverse complement strand
AAAAGGCGTAAATATCAAAGTGTGTTTGTATGAGGCCCTGGGGCGCCCCATGCAACACGTAATTGGGACATAGCCAATGGAAAGGGCCCGGCACTGCTGCCGGGCCCTTTTGTTTTGCGGTCATCTTGCGTGTTTGGTGCTTATCACCCGCTACATGTCGTCGAGTCGGTGCACCCCGTGCACCAGTCGGGTCAGGCGGGTCTGCTCCAGCCCTGCCAGATTCTCGAGCAAAGCGGTGGTGGCCGGTGTCGGGCACTCCCGGGCCAGATGACTCAGCTCGCCCACCAGCTGCTCTTCCCAGCGGCATACCTGAGTGACGATATCCTGAGTCTGGACTGATGCCGGCAGCTCGAAGCGGGTAATGGCAGGCAGCATATCCTCGCTGAAACTCTGGTTCAACCAGGTCTCCCTGACCGCCTCTCCCAGCTGAGCGGCATATTCGTGCAGATGGGCACTGGCCGCATCCTCACGCCCTTGCAGATAGACCAGCAACATCCGGCTCCGTTCGCTGTCCACCTGACTGGTCAAACGCCGGTAACAGAGTCCGAGCTGGTGATGAACCTGCTCAAGATAGTGCAGCAACTCTTTGATCTGTTGGAATCTCATCGCACTGCCCTCCATGCTTGTCGACATCATCAGTATAAAAAACCGGCGTCACCGACCCAATCCCTATCCGAGCCCCCCTTGCGCTGCATCAAGGTTGACGCCGACAAAGTGGCGATCAGGTGGTCCGGTCACGAATAGGGAACGATTTGTGCAGCAATTTGTGTAACGATGGAGGAGTATCAGGCTCGATGGCCGATATGGACAGGAACGGGCTGGCACACTAATAAAACCAGCATATACCCGATATAAACCATCTTTAATTCGGTCATATCCCGTAGGGACGAAACAGGATCTGGCAGAGCAACAATACCATCCTGATTGTTATCCGCCTGACAGAAATCCTTATCACTTTTTTAGACGTCTAGACGTAAAAACATGCGTTGACATGGCCATCCAGACATCTTAGCATCATCCTCCATGATGACAGAGTAACCCAGTGGAACCTCTGCCCAATTTCCCCGCCTGTAGCGCCCTGTGCTTTAAGGCTGTTAGCACGGAAGAATCCATGATTAAGTTGATCGGTCTCAACAAAGTCTACGGTACAGGCAGTGACGCCGTGCACGCCCTGCGTGATGTGAGTCTGCATGTACCCCAAGGCAAAATTTTCGGGGTGATCGGTGCCTCCGGTGCCGGCAAGAGTACCCTCATTCGTTGTGTCAACCTGCTGGAGCGCCCGACAGAGGGCCAAGTCATCGTTGATGGCCAGGATCTGGTCGCCCTGAGCGAACGGGATCTGACCCAGGCTCGCCGCCAGATCGGGATGATTTTCCAGCACTTCAACCTGCTTGCCTCCCGCACCGTGTTTGCCAACATCGCCTTTCCGCTGGAGCTGGCAGGCTGGAGCAAAGAGAAGATCCAGCAACGGGTTGCCGAGTTGCTGGCACTGGTCGGGCTGGAAGCCCGTGCCCAGGCCTATCCATCCGAACTCTCCGGCGGCCAGAAACAGCGGGTCGCCATCGCCCGCGCATTGGCCCCCGCGCCCAAAGTGCTGCTCTGTGACGAGGCCACCTCTGCTCTCGACCCGCAGACCACCCGCTCGATCCTGACCCTGCTCAAGGAGATCAACGTCAAGCTGGGGCTCACCATCCTGCTCATCACCCACGAGATGGACGTGGTGAAAGGGATTTGTGACGAAGTGGCCATCATCAGCGACGGCCGGCTGATCGAGCAGGGAGAAGTGGCCTGGTTCTTCAGCAACGCCAAGACCCAGCTGGCCCGTGACTTCATCCACTCCACCATCCATCTGGAGGTACCGCAGGAGTATCAGGATCGGATGAGTAGCGAGCGGGTGCCAGGCAGCTACCCGCTGGTGAAGCTTGGCTTTACCGGCAGCACGGTCGATACGCCGCTGATCTCCGAGGCGAGCCGCCGTTTCAATATCGACATCAGCATTCTGAGCGCGGACATCGAGTACGCCGGTGGCGTCAAATTCGGTTTCCTGCTGGCCGAGCTGTTCGGGGATGAAGCCCAGTGCGAGGCGACCCAGCAGTTCCTTATCGACAACCACATTCAGCTGGAGGTAATGGGTTATGTCCGAAGCCATGATTAATCTGCTCATCACGGCTCTGGGCGACACCCTGATCATGGTGTTTGCCTCCGCCCTGTTTGGCTGCCTGCTGGGTCTGCCGCTCGGCGTGGCACTGCATGTGACCAAGGCGGGCCAGATCCTGGCCAACCCCTTGCTCAACCGTACTCTGGGCATGGTGGTCAACGTGGGTCGCTCGGTGCCCTTTATCATCCTGCTGGTCGCGATTATTCCGCTAACCCGGCTGATTGTCGGCACCAGTATCGGCACCATCGCCGCCATCGTACCGCTGACTGTCGGCTGCATCCCTTTCATCGCCCGTCTGGTGGAAGGGGCCCTGATGGAAGTGCCGGACGGCCTGCTGGAAGCGGCCAAGGCGATGGGAGCCAAGCCG
Organism: Aeromonas sp. 603607; assembly: GCF_049171595.1. Taxonomy (NCBI): domain Bacteria; kingdom Pseudomonadati; phylum Pseudomonadota; class Gammaproteobacteria; order Aeromonadales; family Aeromonadaceae; genus Aeromonas; species Aeromonas sp. 603607. The sequence goes on along the minus strand of NZ_JAAKOV010000021.1, from coordinate 81,540 downwards.
CTGCAAATCATCACCAAGGTGCTGCTGCCCGAGGCTCTGCCCGGCATCCTCAACAGCGTCACCATTACCCTAGTCACACTGGTGAACTACTCGGCCATGGCCGGGGCCATCGGTGGCGGCGGTCTGGGGGATGTGGGTATTCGTTATGGTTATCAGCGCTTTGACCCGACCGTCATGCTGGTGACCGTGGTTATCCTGGTAGTACTGGTTCAACTTATCCAGAGCGCGGGTGAGCGCCTGGTCAACAAATGTGATCATCGTTAATCGTCGATTTCTGACAGGAGGTTTTATGAAATTTGGCATCAAATCCGTTGCGGCTGCCCTGCTGGCTGGTCTGGTTCTGGCCGGTTGCGGTCAAAAAGAAGAGAGCAAGGTTCTGAAAGTGGGCGCTATTGCCGGCCCCGAGACCGAACTGGTTGAAGTGGCTGCCAAGGTCGCCAAAGAGAAATACGGTCTGACAGTCGAGGTGGTCAACTTCTCCGACTACGTCACCCCGAACGTGGCGCTGAACGATGGCAGCATCGACGTCAACGCCTTCCAGCACAAACCCTATCTGGATGCGCAGGTGCGTGATCGCGGCTTCAAGCTGGTGCCGGTTGGCAACACCTTTGTCTACCCGATCGCTGGTTACTCGAAGAAGATCAAGGCGCTGAGCGAGCTGCAAGATGGCGCCCAGATCGCGGTGCCGAACGATCCGACCAACCTGGGTCGCTCCCTGATCCTGCTGGCAAAACAGGGTCTGATCACCCTGAAAGATGGTGCCGGTCTGGAAGCAACCGTACTGGATATCGCCAGCAACCCGCGCAACTTCAAGATTGTCGAGCTGGAAGCAGCCCAGCTGCCGCGCTCGCTGGAAGACGTGGACTTGGCCATCATCAACAACACCTTCGCCGGTCAGATTGGTCTGACCCCGACCGAGAACGGTCTGTTTGTTGAGGACAAAGAGTCCCCCTACGTCAACCTGATCGTCGCCCGTGACAACAACAAGGATGACGAGAAGGTCAAACAGTTCGTACAAGCTTTCCAGACCGATGATGTCTACAAGAAAGGTCTCGAGCTGTTCAAAGGCGGCCTGGTAAAAGGTTGGTAATTGCTCACTCGGCAAAAAAGGCCACGCAATGCGTGGCCTTTTTTATTGGCGCCGCTATCATATCCGCGAGCACGGCAACACGAACATACTCATAACATGAAAAAATGGTATCTGGCCTACTGCAAGCCAAAAGAAGAGGCCCGCGCCCGCGCCCACCTCGATGCCCAGGGTATCGAATCCTATTACCCCATGGTGGAGATCGAGAAGCTGCGCCGGGGCAAGCGAGTTCCGGTACGGGAACCCATGTTCCCCAACTATCTGTTTATCTTTGTCGATCTGGAAGAGGTGACACCTGTCACCCTGAAATCGACCCGCGGCATCAGCCGGATTATCCACTTTGGTAGTGAATGGACCCCAATCAGCAGCAAGCTGGTCTATCAACTGATGAGCCGCGATGACAGCGACGAGGCGAGAGCCAGCTACGCTAACCTGCCCTGCTCGGGCGACAAGGTGCTAATTGAAGAGGGGCCGTTGGCAGGCTTTGAGGCCATCTATATGGAACCGGATGGGGAGAAACGGGCGATTTTGCTGGTCAGCCTGCTCAACCGGGAGACTACCAGCAGCTTCGACAACCACACCTTCAGACGTCTGGACTAAGCCCATGGGCCAGACGGCCCGGTGAATGGCAATAGCAATGGCGGGATGATCCCGCCTTCTCACGCATCAAGATCAAAGCGGGCGATGACCGCCTTCAGCTTGCCGGTATCGCCAGCCAGTCTGGCTACGATCTCCTCCCCCTGCTGACTACGCTGACAGGATTGCCGACTGAGCGCGGCAATGTCGTCGACCGTCCCGGATACCTCGGCGGCCACCCGCGACTGCTGCTCGGTTGCCACCGAAATGGCCTCCAGCTGGCCCGACAGCGACTGAACCAGCTGGTTCATGGCACTCAGGGTATCGGTCACCAATCCAACAGCATCCCGCCCTTGATCTACCAACCGGGTACCGCTGCTGACGGTACTTACCGTCTGGCGAGTCTGCTGGGAGATGGCCGCAATAGTCTGGCTGATCTCGGCGGTTGATTGATGGGTGCGGGTCGCCAGCTGGCGTACCTCGTCGGCCACCACCGCAAAACCGCGCCCCTGCTCACCTGCCCGTGCCGCCTCGATCGCCGCATTGAGGGCCAGCAGGTTGGTCTGCTCCGCAATGGTGGCGATCACCTCGGTGATCTGCCCCACCTGTTCACTCTGATGCTCCAACAGCCCCATGGCCTCGTTGGCCTGCCCAATCATGGTGGCAATCTGCTGCATGGTATCGCTCATTCGTGCCAGCGCGGCCTCTCCCTGACGGGTCTGCTGCTTCACCTGATGGGCACCATCCGCCACACCGGCAATGTTGCCAGCCACATCACGAGCACTCACCGACATCTGATCGATAGCCGCCGCCACCGCATCGACCCGCTGATCCTGCTCCGTCAGATCCGCCACTATGGCTCTGGTGGTGTTGCCCACATCAAGACAGGCCTCTTCAACCTGTCCCACTGCGCCCTGCAACTCGCCGACCAGATCACGTAACTGGGCAGACATCCGGTTGATGGAGCCAGTCAATCCACCCAGCTCATCCTGACCCGTTATCGGCAAGGGCTCGGCCGCCAACCGACCATCCGCAACCAGCCCCGCCCGGATCACCAGACTGGCAATGTCACGGGTCAGACGACGGCTAAAGAGCCAGGCGACCAGCATGCCAAGCACGATGGCACTGCCGGTGGCCAACAGCAGTGTCTGGTTGATGGCCCTCCCGGCTCCGGTCATCTGCGCCGAAATCTGATCCACCTCGGCGCGGGTTTTATTCACCTGCTGGACCAGCTGCTCGCTGAGGCTGGACTGCATCGGCTCGATGTCGGTGGCCATCAGGTAGTTGGCCTGATCCCAATCCGGCGCCTGGCGCTTCTCGATCACCTGCCCCACCAGCTCGGAGAAGGGGGTCGCCATCTCTTCAAACAGCTGCCAGAGACTGCGCTGGGTCTCGGTAAAGAGCGCGGCTTGCTGTTTCACCTCAGCCACTCGCTGCTGATGAAACTGGTAGTAATCCTGATATTTGCTGCGGTATTCGGGATCGCCTGAGATAAGAAAATCCCGCAGGGCGGAGAGGGAATTGGCGAGGCTGTTGTAGGCATCTCCCACCTGTTTGAGCAACATGCGGCGATCGCCCGCGAGTTGATCCTGTGGAGTGCCAACTTCTTCATTGGCAAAGGATTGCAGCTGATCGAGCGCCGCCTCCGCCAGCGGACCCGCCTCCTGCAACATCAGGGTATGAGCGGGCAGATTCTCTTCGCTCTGGGCTATGGTCCACACCTTCTCCTGATGGCTTTTGAAGGTCTCGAGAGACTTGGCGAGCGCCGGGCTGAAGGCCTGATGGGCGATGGCCTGCCAGGCCGACTCCCACTCCAGCTTGAGGCGGGAAGCCTGAGCAGGATCCTTGCCGAGGATCAGATAGCCACGCAGGGCAGAAACGGTGGCCACCAGTGCTTTCTGGCTCGCCTCATCCCGCTGCAGAGCGGGCAGCGCCTGCTCCAACAGGGTGTGTTGGGCCTGATTGATCTGGGTCAGCCGGTAATAGACCAGCGCGGAGGAGAGCAGGATCAGCAGGTTGATAAAACCGAAGCTGAGCAGCAACTTGCTTGAGATTTTCATGAACATCCTTGTTCAAACGGAGGGATCCAGCCAACAGAATCAGATAGATATCAGTGTAGGCAATCTATCTTGCCAAGCCCGGTGCCACTCTTGCAACTCGCTGCGTGGCATCGGTCTGGCAGAGAAGAACCCCTGACAAACATCGCAGCCCAACTTTGCCAGCAACCGCCAGGTCTGCTCATCCTCTACCCCTTCAGCCACCGACTTGAGGCCCAACTTGCGCGCCAGCTCGATACTGGACTCGATAATGGCCAGACGGGATGGGTCTTCAAAACAGCGGTCGACAAAGGAGCGATCCAGCTTCAGTTCGGTAAAGGGCAGCAGCGCCAGTTGCTGCATGGAGGAGTAGCCGGTACCGAAGTCATCAATGGCGAGGCCAAAGCCGTGCATCCGCAGCCGGGTCAGCACCTCCAGCGACTTGCCCAGATCCTGTACAAAGGCGCTCTCGGTCACCTCCAGGGTGATAAGCTCGGGGTTGATGCTCCAGCGTTGACACTGATTGATCAGGGAGTTGCACAGATCGCCCTCGATCAGCGAGGTAGTGGAGAGGTTCATCGACAGATTGAGCGAGAGTCCGGTCTCTTCCCACAAGTGACCATCACTAAGGGATTTGCCGATGATCACTTCAGTCAACTGATCGATCAGTCCGTTGCGCTCCGCCAGTGGAATAAAACGCCCCGGAGAGATCAGGCCGTACTCCGGGTGCTGCCAGCGGGCCAGCGCCTCCATCCCGACCCACTCGCCGGAGGCAAAGCTCACCTTGGGCTGATACCAGGGCAGCAACTGATCCTGCTCGAGTGCACTGCACAACTCATCCAGGCCGATCCTGTGCCCCTCCTCCTCCCTGGCAGGCTCCTCCCGGGGTGACCAGGCATCGATCAGCAGCTTGAGCTGCTGCTGGGTAGAGGGTTTCTCTATGCGGCCGAGCACCTGCAAGCCATAGGCGGCACTCATCCGCAACACGGCCTCCACCACATCGTCTTCAAGGGCGCTGGAGAGGATAATCCCCCCGCGAAAACCGCCCAATGACAGGCGGCGCAGCAGCGCCATGCCATCCATGCCCGGCATCCGCAGGTCGCAAAACAGGATATCGACGGCGTGTTGCTGGCTCAGCACCAGCGCCTCGGCACCATCGGCCGCCTCCAGCAGATTCTGGTAACCCAGGCTGCGGACCTGGTGCAGCAGCGCCTTGCGCTGAAATCCATGGTCTTCCACGACCATAATGACCAACTCATGTTGTGCTTTTTTCATCGAGCCATAATCCAATGTCGTGGGCGATCGCCGTCATCAATAGCTGCACCTTGCCGGTCAGCTCATCCAGTTCCTCAAGCTGCTTCAATCTGGCAGCCGACTCCAGCCTGGCAGCCTGTGTGGCCAGCTCCTGCAGCCCGACCATGCGGGCTGCCCCCTTGATCCGGTGGGCAGTTTCTACCAGTACGTTGAAATCATGGCAAGCCAGCGCAGCCATCATATGAGCCCCATCCTGACGATTGGAGTCGAGATATTCCGCCGCCATCGCCCGCGCCGTCGGCTCATCGCCAAACAGGGTCAACCAGCGTTCAGCCTGAACGGCCAGCACATCATCGACCGCCGTCACCGCTGTACCGCCCGCCGGTACCGACTCAGCGAGCCAGTGTGCCAGCAGCTGGCGCAGGGTATCCAGCGGGTAGGGCTTGAACAGCATGTCACTCATTCCCGCTTCCACCATACGGGCATGGGCCTCTTCCGAGGTATCCGCTGTCACCCCAATAATGGGCGCCGTCACGCCCGCAGCCCGCAGCGCCTTGGTCAGGGCATAGCCGTCCATCACCGGCATGTGGCAATCGGTCAGCAACAGGGAGAATGGCTGCCCCTGCCAGGCCCGCAACGCCTTTTCGCCATCTTCCACTACCTGGGATTCAATTCCGAGGATAGCCAGTTGTCGTGCCAGCAGGGCGCGATTGACCGGATGATCATCGGCCACCAGCACCCGTCCTCCCAGCTTGTCGGCCAGCGCAGGCAGAACCGGGGCGACCCGTTCCTGCAGCAGTTCGAGACAACTCTCCAGCAGCAGGTCCGGGTAGAGAGGAGAGAGCCCCAATCGCCACCACAACTGACCGCCGATCCGGCCGCGAAGGGCCTCGTTCGGTGACGCTATGATCCCTCTCAATGAGACATGCTGCAACCATCCCTGCCACTCACCGCCGAGGGCCTGCTCCAACCACAGCTGATCAGCCAGCAGCAACCCTTCCAGTGAGCGGTTGAGCTGGCTGGCATCCAGATGCCTTAGCTTGGCGCCCAACCGCCGCATGGCCGCCTCGAGGCTGGCATCGGCGCTGAAAAACCACCATTCGGTGCCAGCCAGCGGGGGCGCATCCCATTGAGGGTTGGTCAGCGGCACGGTAAAGCGGAAACGGGATCCCTCTCCCGCCTTGCTGGTCAGGGTGAGTTCGCCCCCCATTTTGCGCACCAGCTGATCACAGATTGCCAGCCCCAGCCCGGTACCACCAAAGCGGCGATTGATGTCGGACTCCACCTGCTCAAACGGAGTGAACAACAATGCCTGTTTCTCCTCGGCAATCCCGATACCGGTATCGCGGATACTGATAGCAAGCTGATCGCGCAGGTAGCTGACCCGGATGGAGACCTCCCCCTGTTCGGTGAACTTTACCGCATTGTTGAGCAGATTGGAGATCACCTGACCGACCCGTACCCCGTCGATATCGGCCCAATCAGGTACATGCTGGCCCCACTCCAGCGTCACGTTGAGCCCTTTGCTATGGGCCAGGGTAGCGTGGCCACGGATCGCATCGCAGATCACCGTCTGCAACCGGCTGACCTGACAATGCAGTTGCAACTGACCCGCCTCGATCTTGGAGAAATCGAGTATGTCGTTGACCAGATAGAGCAGGTTGTTGGTCGAGGTGACCACATTACGCACCATGTAACGTTGATCGTCGTTGAGCTCGCTCATTTGCAACAACTCGAGCATGCCGTGCATGCCGGAGATGGGGGTGCGTAACTCGTGGCTCATGGTGGCCAGAAAGCGGCTGCGCGCCTGCATCGCCTGCTCGGCATAAGCACGTGCCTCGCGCAGCTCATGCTCCTGCTGCTTGAGGGCCGTGATGTCCTGAATCACCCCGTTGAGGATCAGCGCCTGCTGCTCCTGACGGACAAAATTGCCGCGTACCTGCAGATAGCGATCCCCGTCAGGGCGCTCCACCTTGACCTCCAGATCGAGGGGGGCCAGGGTCTCGGCATGGTTGGCCACCTTGCTGACAAACTCCTGCAGGGCCTGTTCGGTAAAGCCAAATACCTCACCACCCGATTCAGCGTTAAATAAATCCTGATGAGATACCCCCAGGATCTCGTTGGCCCCCTGAGAGGCATAAAGAAAGCGTCCCTTGCCCGGCCCCAGCCACAGATACTGGTAGACTACGCCGGGCATGCTGTCGGTGATCTGGGTCAGGCGAGTTTCAGCCTGACGAGCACGCTCCTCGGCTTCCTTGATACGGCTGACATCGGTCAGCACTGTCAGCACACCCCGCATGTTGCCATCGGGGTCCCGGTAAGGGCGCTTGGCATAGATAACATGAAAAGGGGTGCCATCGGCACGCAAGCTATTGCCGGCCCCCTCCAGCTCCTGGCCGCTTTGCCATATCCTGCGCTCCTCTTCCAGCACGCTCGCACGCAGGGGCTCGGGGATGCTTTGCAGGTCGTCAAGCGCCTCGCCATTGACATCAACGAGAAAGGCATCGCGATAAGCCCGGTTGCAGAGGGTTATACGCTGCTCGCTGTCGCGCAATGCCACCATGGTCGGCAATGAGTTGAGCAGGGTCTGTACAAACAGCAACTGTTCGTTGAGTTTGCTCTCTGCGATTTTCCGCTGCGCAATCTGGCGACGCAGGCTGCGGGCCCAGAACATCACCAGCAGACCGCAGGTCAACAAGGCCACTCCGCCCAGCGCCAGCCACTTGTAGAACTGGCTGTAATCGGATTCGACATTTACCGAAACATTGAGCCAGCGCCGCTCCAGCAGTTGCCACTCCTCATCCGTGATGGTCAGCAACAGCTTGTCCATGATCCGCAGCAGCTCGGGCTGCCTGATATCAACGGCCATGCTGATGGGCACGGAAAACTCGGGGGAGCTCAGCACCACCTGATACTTTTCGTTGAAGCCCTTCATGGCCTGCTGCCCCAGATTGGTCATGGTCAACAGCACATACTCGGCTTTCCCCGTATCAAGCAGGGTAAGCAACTCGGTATCCTTGCCCACTTCAATGACGTTGCCACCATGGGCGCTGATAAGAGAAGCCTCATAAGAACCGGTCACGCCACCAATCAGGCGCCCTTTCAGCTCCGCCAGCGACTTCAACGGGCGTGCGCCGCGCCGGGATACCACATAGCTGTCGAATTTAAGGTAGGAGGAGCTGAAGGAGGCAAATGCCTCGCGATCCCTGAGCGGTGTCATCAGGGGGATCAGATCCACATTGTGCTGTTTCAGCAGAGCCAGAGACTCTTGCCAGGTGCTGGTCGGCTCAAGTTCAAAGCGGATCCCCGAGCGCAGACTCAACAACTTCATCAAATCTGCCGCATAGCCGTGCAACACCCCTTCGTCATCAATCTCGCTGATACCGGCAAACGACGGCGCAACGGCAAACCTGACCACCTTGCTCTTCTTCTTTAACCAGGCTACCTCGTCTGGTTCCAGCAACAAACCCGCCTTGAAACGGCTGTCTTCCTGATTCAGCCGCAACCGGGCATCAGCCACCGGGATCCGCTGGTAGGCCTGCCAGATGCGATCCGTCAGCGCCGGGTCATGGGTACTGGTTGCAATGGTCAATGCACTACCGGGGATCCAGTCCGGGATCACAATCCCCATCGACTCAGGCAACCGCTCCATCTCCATGGCAATGATCGGCCCCAGAGCCAGATAAGCATCGGCCGCCCCCAGTTTGACCATATAGGTCGCCTCGTCACGGCTCTCCAGCTCGGTCACATGAGGCATCCCCAGTCGCGCCAGCTCATTGCAACTGCCAAAACCGCGAATACAGACCCAGCGAAGCTTGCGCGCCTGTTCCAGGGTCAAACGTTGATCCGGATGGCGCATCAAGATGGCGCGGGCGTAGGAGCCCAGATAGCCAATATGATTCATCCCCTCCAGCTCGAGCGCATCGAGCTCGACCCCGATCAAGGCATCAACTTGGCGTCTGTTCAGCGCACCACGGGCATCCACATAGGAGTTGTAGGAGACATAGCGCAGGGAGACCCCCATTTCTGCCGCAATACGCGAGGCCAGCTCCTTGAGCGGACCGGCATAGCGCTGATTGGGCAGTTCATAAAGGAACGGAGGATAACCACCACGGGGCACCCCGACCACCAACTCTTCATCAGCCGCACTCTGGTGGTCCGCCACTGCCTTTTCCAACTGGGGAACAGCAACAGCAGGCAGGCCGGAAAACAGCAGCAACAGGGGGAGAAAAAGCTGACGAAAGAGTGACATGAAGTCTTGTCCTGATGAGTAAAACAGATAGGCCACCATATCTAATCTTGCCGATCCTGGCGGAACAAGGCGAGAAAACATACGCATCTGTCACAAACGGGGCAGAGAGGATAGTGCCGGGGCACAGAAAAGTGAATAAAAAATCAACCTGCAAACACAAAAATGGCAGGCATTACGCCTGCCACATCACCACGGGGAGAGCGTTTACCCTCCCCTATGGATCAGGTTATTCGATTCCCGAGCCGAAAGCCGGTTTGATACTCGCTTTCGCGGATATGGGCGATCTGTCCCTCAAACCCTTCCAGACCAATATCTTTCAGCAGGGCAGGTGACAGATTGACCACGGCGAGACGACGCTCGACCCGGGCAATCCTTCTCTGGACCAGGGATTCAACACTGCGCAGTAAAACCAGTTCGATAGACATGACATTCTCCAGTTGAACATACGGTTCTCCCGGAGAAAGTGGATATCACCCTGCGGGACGAACCGCGGGTGATAAAAAGACAGGGGTTACCTGTTTACGCCACGCGGTAAAAGAGCACGAGATTTCACGCCGCACGCAGTGCCGCGAGAGAATGCAAAATTGAGCATCAGATGTTGCATTTTCATCTCCTTACCGAGTAAAAGTTGAACAGGTTGCAGAAGTCTAAAAAATATCCGAATTTAAAACAAGCCTCTTGCGGCTCCTTTTTAAACGTTTTTACGGCATTTTATGCTGTCCGTCTGGCAACGATGCCAGCACATCAGCTCCCCGAGAGTAGCCGGTACTCCTCTAGCACATAGGTATCCGTCATGCCGCTGACATAATCGAGCAGCAGCCGCACCCGGTAATACCACTCCTGCTCGTTCTGGCAGGCAAAACGCGGATCCGGGGTGGCGATCGCCAATCGATAGGCCTTGAGATGGCGGGCCGAGAGGCGGTGATAGAGACGGCGCGCAAAGAACAGCGCCTGACTCCCCTCCCCGGCCAGCAGGCGAGCAAACTGTGGCGCTGGCAGCGCCAATAGACAGGCATAACTGGTCAGCACCCCGCGCAGCGCCGCATACCCTTCCAGTTCGAGAGCCTCGACTTCGGGGCACATAAAGACCAGCTCGCGGGCCACCCGTTTGAGGATATCGAGCACCCGCGCCGCCGGCGCCTGACCATGCAGCAGTGCTTGCGGATAGGAGCCCTGCAAAATGGCCTGATGTTCGCTGACATAGCTCTGCGCCGCCAGCGCAACCAGATCCCGGGTAAGTTGCTGGCGAAAATGGGGGAAAAAGCCCCGACCACTGGCAAGCGCGTCATCCAGCAAGGTGCCCATGTAGTCACTCTGGTCAGCAGCTCGCAGTGCCGCCAGCAGTTCACCCAGAGTCAGGATCCTCCGATCTACCGCATCTTCCAGATCGGCGATGCAGTAGGAGATATCATCGGCCGCCTCCATGATGTAGACCAGCGGATGACGGCAGCCGGGGGCCAATCCCAGACTCTGGCCGAGGTCACGGTAGAGCGGCTGCTCGCTAAAGAAGATGCCCCGTTTGCTGCTCCAGCCATGATGTTGGCCATAGCTCACCCCGGGTTGAGGCTGCTGCGGGTATTTGCAGAGCGCCGCCAGTTGCCCGAGCGTCAGATTGAGCTCGTGCAGACTGTGCACCAGCCGCAAGCTCTGGGCGTTGCCATCAAACAGTTGCAGATCCTGACGCAGCTCAGCCCACTGGGTCGAGGGGGGCTGCGCCAGCGCCTGCTGATAGAGGGGATCGAGCATCTCGCCGAGCCACTGGCTCATCACCTGCTCGCCAAAGTGGCCAAACGGCGGGTTGCCCACGTCATGAAGCAGGCAGGACATCTCCACCAGATTGATAAAGGCCCCTTCGCAGACCATCCCGGCTGGCAAGGCGGCCAGAATACGGCGGCTGATCTGGCGACCGGTCTCCTGCACCTCCAGCGAGTGGGTGAGGCGACTGCGCACCGAGGCCTTCACATCGAGCGGAAAGACCTGGGTCTTCTGCTGCAACCGGCGCACCGGCGCCGCCTGCACGATACGGGCGCGATCCTGCTCGGTCGCCTCCAGCAAATCCTCGTCCCCCCAAGGGTGGATGCGCGCAGGGGTAATCAAACGGCTATACATCTTGCAGCTCCTTGCCAGCCACTTCCATCAGACTCAAGACAACCTCCAGCCTCAAGAAAGCAACCAGCGCCGCAGCCGGGCGATATCGCCCGGATATTCCCGGCGCAACGTCTCAATCCAGTCTTCCACGTTCTCCCACCAGGCGGGATGATCCGGGCTCTGGATCAGCTGAGCCGTCTGCTGCAAACGACGCAGGCCAATGGAGCCTGCCGCCCCTTTTATCTTGTGCGCCTCCTCCACCACCCCCGCCTGATCCCGGGCGATCATGTTGGAGTCGAGCACCGCCATGTAGTCCGGCATCATCTTCTCGAACAGCTCGACGCTGGAGAGCAGCACCGGCTTGCCCACCGTATCGGCGTAATCAGTGAGGAAGGGAATATCCAGCAGGGCATCCTGATTGCCCGCATCAGCTTGCTCGTCCGCTTCATCCTCGGCCAGACCGGCAAACAGATGGCCAATCACCTCCCGCACAGCCTTCGAGCCAAGCGGTTTGTTGATCACATCCCGCATCCCGCGCTCCAGATAGTACTGGCGATCGCCGGTAGAGTTGGCCGTTAGTGCCACCATGGGCGGCAGGCTGTCGCCATAACGCTCCAGCAGGGTTTTCGCCACATCGAAGCCGGTCATGTCCGGCAGCTGGATATCGAGCAGAATGAGGTCGAAATCATCCGGATTGGCCATCGCCAGCGCCTGGGTGCCATCCCGTGCCACCTGCACCTGATGACCCAGCTTGCCCAGCAGGGCGCAGGCCACCGTCACGTTGAGCTCCACATCCTCCACCAGCAGGATATCGAGGGAGGGCATCTCCTCCTCCTGCTCCTGCGGCACTGGCTCGGCGCAAGCTACCTCCAGCTCGGCGGTGAAGCAGGAGCCTTCGCCCGGCTCACTGTCCACATAGAGCTGGCCGCCCATCGCCTGCACCAGCTGACGGGAGACCGCGAGGCCAATACCGGTGCCGGTGGCGTGTTTCTTGCCCTGCACCTGATAGTACATGGCGAAGATCTTCTCCTGCTGGGCGCGCGGGATGCCGATGCCGGTATCCTCCACCTCGAAGTGCAGGGCCAGCTTGCCCGGCTCGTCGGCAGGATGAGAGAGGCAGCGCACGGTGACGCCCCCCTCGTCGGTAAACTTGACCGCATTGCCCACCAGATTCCACAGCACCTGACGCAGACGGGTACCGTCGGCTATCACGAATTGCGGCATGTCGCCATCGCGATCGAAATGCAGATATAGCCCCTTCTGCTCCGCCTGAATGCGCGACAGGGTCTCCAGCTCGTCGAGGAAGGCAGGCAGATCGATGCGGGTCGGCGCAATTTCGAGGCGACGCCGATCGAGTTTGTCCAAATCGATGATGTCGTTGAAGATATTGCCAAGGGTCACCGCACTCAGGTGAATGGTCTTGAGCTGCTGGTGCTGCTTGGGATCGAGGGGAGTATCCATCAGCATCCGGCTTAAGCCCACGATGCCGTTGAGCGGGGTGCGCAGCTCGTGGCTGATGGTGGAGATAAAGGTAGTCTTGTCGCGGCTCGCCTTCTCCAGTTTGTCCTGATACTGCTTGCGCTCGGTGATGTCGCGCCCAAAGCCGAGCAGGCCCAGCCGCTTGCCGAAGCGATCGAAGAAGGGCACTTTGCGCAGCTCGAAGTAGGCCTTGCGGCCATCGGGATACTCCAGCCACTGTTCATAGGTGAGGGGCTCATTGCTGGCAAAGACCTGCTTGTCGGTCTCCACCACCTTGTTGGCAATCTCCTGCTTGTAGACATCGAAAGGTGTGAGGCCAATCAGCTCGCTCTCCGCCTTGCCGGTCAGCTCCTCCATGGCGCGGTTGCAACCGGAGAACTGCTCATCCTCATTGCGGTAGTAGACCAGATCCGGGGAACAGTCGATAAAAGAGCGCAGCAGAGCGGTACGCTCCCCCAGATGAAGCTGGGCTTTCTCCCGCTGGAACACCTCGTTCTCGAGATCCTCGATGGCCTGCAGACGCAGTGCCTCGGCCCGGTTGGTCTCGGCAATCTGGGCATTGAGGCGACTGATGTTCTCCTGCAACTGACTGTTGAGCTCCAGATCCCGCTCGCGCATATCCTGCAGCTTGCGCACCATCCGGCTCAATCGCTGACGGGAATCCTCCAGCTGATCCACCACGATGGAGAGAAAATAGACCGCCCAGGGGGTCACCAGCAGGCCAAAGAAGACCGAGCGCACGAAGTCGATCACATCAATATTGCCGCGCAGGAACAGGGTCACCCCCATCTGGATGGCGACAGCCAGCACTATGATGCCAGCCGCCAGAAACATGCTGAAGCGCACCAGTCCCAGCTTGGTCATCAGATCGACGTAATATTGTGCCCAGGATTTAATCTGCTTCATCTTGTTATTTTCTCCCCCATATCCGCGAACAGAATACCAGCACAGAGAATTGAACTCTTCTTATCTCGCACAATTAATTAACGATTCGCCTAGTGAAATGAGTGAGTTAGGATATTTGATGAAATTCTGTCAGTTGCCATTAAGGGTGGCCCCCTATAATCGCCCACCTGGTAATTTAAACGCGTTTAATTTAGGAGTTATCTGATGCGCAACACTACCCTGCTTGGTCTGGGCCTGCTGGTCGCAAATAGTGCATATGCGGATTTGGGAACCATTCCCAACGAATCGGGCTGGTCCGGTTTCCTGCTTGGCGGCGTCAACGTCATCAATTACGAATCCAACTTTTACAGCGGTGACGACGAAAATCGTCGACTGAGCGGACTGGGCAGTGCAGAGAGCAGCTCCGCCGTCGCCCCGCTGCTCAACGCAGATATCCGTTACACCTTTGCCGATACCCGCACCCAGGTCTTCCTCGGTAACCTGATCCAGGATGCCATCCGTTTCGACTTCACCCAGCAACTCGGTATCCGCCAGGAGATGAGCAACAAGGGCACAGTGGCCGGCTCCGTGGTCTTCAATGCCATGCCAACCGAGCAGTGGAGCGATCCCTTCGCCGTAAGCGTCGATCGCCAGTCGACCGATATCAAGTCAAAAGGGGTGCGCTTCGCCTGGGACAATATCTGGGGCAGCAACTTCTTCGGCAGCCTGACCACCCGCAACATCGAAGTCGATGAAGAGCGCAGTGGCAGCCAGTATGGTGCCGACACGGCGGCCAAGCTGGATCGCAACGGCAAGATCCACGCCCTCGACCTCTCCTACAAATGGCAGCTGGCAGCCGGTCAGGTGCTGGAGCCGGCTTTCATCCACCGTCAGGCTGACCTGGACGGCAGCGCCCAGAGCTACAAGAGCAACGGCCTCCAGTTGACCTACGGCAAGCGGGCATCCCAGTGGTCCTTCGTCAGCAACCTCTATCTGGGTCAGACCAAATATGATGAAGCCAACCCAATCCCTGACTTTGGTAACAAAAAAGCCGACTCCGACGAGTTTGCCCTGACCGGTACCTTCTTCTGGCACCGCCTGTTCGGTATTGCACCGCTCTCGGCAACCTTTACCGCTGGCTACGCCAAGTCCGATTCCGACATCAACTTCTACGATTCTGAATCGGTGATGTTCAACACCGGCCTGCTCTACAACTTCTAATAACGGTTGTACGCACCGATACAACAAGGCCACCCGAAGGTGGCCTTGTTGCTATCCGGCATTTGCCTCAAATACCTAAAGAGTCGAGCAGATCATCGTGATCATTACTGGCTGGCGCAGCGGCTGCCGGGGCCGGCTTGGCGGCATCCTGCTTGGCTTGGGCGATCAGGGCGTCAGGATCCAGCTCCTCGTGCTCCATCCCCTCATTGTGAATGCGAATAAACTCGGTCTTGTCCATCGCCAGCTCCAGATAGAAGATGTTGTTGCGGGCGGTGAAGAACGTGACGCGGCGGGACTCCGGACTGTCAAGATTGGTATCGACGCTCAGCATCACCTGCTTGTTGAGGGCCAGCATCTTCGGCTGGTTCTGGGTAATGTGAGTCTGCAAATCCCGGCCCACCTTGACGGTAAAGCTGCCAACGATCTGGTTCATCAGTTCGCCCATCACGTTGCTCACCTCGTCAGAGGTGTGGGAGATGGCGAGATCCTCCTTGGAGAGCCCCATGCTCAGCATGTAGCTCTCGTACAACTCCATGGCGGCAGCGGCGGAGAAGTTGATCACCACCAGACCGGAAAAACCGCCATCAAACAGCACGAAGCAGCCGATATCCGGCTTGAGGCAGGTCTTGCTGATCCGCTGCACCATGCCGGAAAACCGCACCTGACTCATGGTCGCGGCACTCAACACATCGGTCACCGAGTTGCACAGGCTGAGCAGTACATCCTCAGTCGTCAACACGACGTCATCATCGGCTCTTGTCACTATCATGGGACCTTCCTGAACATCGAGAATGGGCTTATCTATACCATAACTCTAACAGATGGCGCGGCCCGGAGACTGAAATAGCGACACGCCTCTCAGTTGACGCCATTATCAGCAGCCGCAGGGGTAAAACCGCTCAGCTTGGCGAGCCGGTCACGCCATCTGTCGGCCTGCTGCGCCAGCACCTGTGGCTCATAAGGCACGATCGGATGAGCCCCCCAGATGGGGCCTGGCCAGGCAGCATCGGTAGCGAAACGTGCGACATGGTGAATGTGCAGCTGTGGCACCAGATTGCCCAGCGCCCCTATGTTGATCTTGTCCGGACTGAGGGCCTGCTCCATCAGGGCGGCGACGGCGCAGGACTCCTGCATCAGCTGTTGCTGCTGCTCCGGTGCCAGATGGTGGATCTCGCGCAGGTTGGCTACTCGCGGTACCAGGATCAGCCAGGGATACTGGCTGTCTTTGGCCAGCAAGACACGGCAGAGGGGCAGATCCCCGAGCCACCGGGTATCTGCCTGCAGGCGTGAATGCAATTCAAACATGAAAACCTCGTTGAGTACGATGAACAGAGCGCCTGAAAAAGGTTGTCCACGTTACTGCAACGGGCAGAAAACTTAAAGCTGTGGCACGGCCCAACCGATAAAGCGCTTGCGCAGGGCCGGATCTGCCTGGAGGAACAGCTGCTGCAACTGCCCTTCCAGCTCGCTGGCTGCCACAACGGGTTGCCCCCCACCGGATAGCGTAGCCGTTGGTTGTGTAGTCACAGCGACGGCCGTCAGCGCCGCCTTGCCGCCGCTGCGGTTGTATTCAGCCAGTTTGCCGCTCCAATCCACCCCAAGCAGCATGCCGCTGGTCACCAGCACATCCTGCAGGATGGCAAGCGCGCGGCCATTCTCCTGCAGCGCTACCACAGGAGCCTTGGCATACGCCTGCATCCCCCGCTCGTCTCCCGGTACGCTGGCCGTCAGCTGCAAATGCTGATTGCTGCCCTGATAGCGCACCACCTGCGGCTCGGAGCGTACCTGCCGATCATTCTCGCTGCTGCTGCGACTGGGGATCACCCCCTCGAAGCGCACCAGCAGTTGCTGCTCGCCATCCGCCAGGGTGGCATGCTGCTCGTCTTGCAAGGTGCCGTTGCTCACCGCGAGGATGCGGAAATTCTCCGGCACCTTCACGTCCACCATGGCCTGCACACTGCCTGCCCCCAACACTGCACAGAGCAGCACAAACCCGGTCAACCCTCTATTATTCTTCATTCCCGCTGATCTTCCTGATGCCGATGATGGGCGCAGGGTAGCAGCCGAAGATGACAGAAAAATAACGCCGCTCAGAGCAGGTAGTGGGGTCGCTCGGCAAACCACTGGGCCAACACCTGCTTGAACAGCCGGATCTTGCGCGGCACCCGTCGCTGCTGGGCATGCAGCACATGAAGCTGATGCAGGCCGCTCTGCCACTCGTCGAGTACGGTCACCAGCTCTCCCGCCGTCAGCAGCGATTCCACCAGCATCAGCGGGCACTTGGCATAGCCCATACCGGCGCGCGCCAGTTGCAATACGGTACTGTAGTGGTTGGCCCGCACCTTGCCCTGCACCAGAATGTGAGCCTCTTCCCCTTCACGGATAAAGTGCCACTGCTCCCAGGCCGGATTGTGCCCCTGCAACAGGCAGCTGCGCCCGCTCAGCTCATAGGGAGTGGCTGGACGCCCCTCTCTCGCTACAAGTGCGGGGCTGGCCACCACTACATCCTTAAGTCGGCCAATAGGAAGTGCGACCAGATTGTCCGGCACCTCGTTCATGGCGCGCAGGGCGATGTCGTTCTCCCCCTGGCTCATGTCGACCATCTGGTTGGTGAAATTGAGCTCCACCTCCACCCCCGGGCAGAGCGCGGCAAAACTGGTCAGCAGCTCACTCACCATGCGATCGCCGGTACTGACCGGGCAGGTAAAACGCAGTCTTCCGCTATCCTCTTCGGTCAGCGCCTGAATATCCTGCTCCGCCTGCCGAACCAGCGCGAAGATCTCCCCCGCCTGCTGGTAGAGGGTCTTGCCCGCCTCGGTCAGACTGAGGCGGCGGGTAGTGCGCTGCAACAGTTGCGCATTGAGGGAGGACTCCAGCGCGCTGACGTGGCGGCTCAGCATCCCCTTGCTGACCCCCAGCATATCGGCCGCAGCCGAGAAACTGCCGCGCAGCACCACCTCATAAAAGCTGGCCAGATGGGCGATATCCATCATTAGCTCCAATATGGAAACAATGGGTTTATTTTACGCGCTTTTTCACATTTTCTGTTGCGCTAGAATCGATACATTCCAACCAGGAGTGATGCAGATGAAAATTGTGATTGTGGGTGCCTCCGGCACCGTCGGTTCCGCAGTCAGTGAACTGCTTGCCAAAGATCATCAGGTGATCCGGGTCGGCCACAGTCGTGGCGATGCCACGGTCGACATGCGCAATCCCGCCTCCATCAAGGCGCTGTTCGCCAAGCTGGGCCAGTTTGATGCACTGGTTGTCGCCAGCGGCAGCGTGGCCTTCAACGGCCTGACCGAGATGACCGACGAACAGTGGCAGGTGGGACTGGAGAGCAAGCTGATGGGCCAGATCAACCTGACCCGCGCCGCCATTCCCTATCTGACTGACAAGGGCTCCATCACTTTGATCAGCGGTATTCTGAGCGAGGAGCCGATCAACTGGGGCGTGAGCGCCAGCACAGTCAACGGCGCTATCGATCACTTTGTGAAAGCGGCCGCCTGCGAGTTACCCCGCGGCCTGCGCATCAATGTGGTGAGCCCCACCGTGCTGGAGGAGTCGATGGACAAATACGCTGACTTCTTCCCGGGCTTCGTACCGGTACCCGCCGCCAAGGTAGCGCAGGCCTACAAGAAGTCGGTGCTGGGCATCCAGACCGGCCAGGTGTTCAGGGTCAACGGCTAATCGCCGCTCGCTTGCCGCCAGACCAGCAATAAAAATGGGCCCCATAGCGGGGCCCGTCTGTTTATCTGCCTCTCTCCTTCACCATCAGCAAACGTTTGTTTGTTGGCGACAAAAAAAGAGCGCAACCCTTAGTCGATCAGACCGTACTGATCGCGCAGCACCTCGATGATCTCCTGCTTGGGATTGGCAGAACGCGCCAGCTTGTGGCCGATAATCTTCTCGGCGATCCCGACATAGGTGTTGGAGATATCCATCATCACTTCGGTCGGCAGCTTGTTGTCGCGGGCCAGGGCAAAACGTTCCGGCATGCGGTTCTTGTTGAGCAGGATGTCCGGATCCGGGAAGTGGTTGAGCAGCCACTGACGGAAACCCTCTTTAGACTTCTCGACGATCTGGCCGTCGCGCAGGGCGGCGCCATCCCAGATACGGGAGCTGTCGGGGGTGCCCACTTCGTCCATGTAGATCAGCTTCTCGTTGCCTGCCGCATCGTGGACATAACCAAACTCGAACTTGGTATCGACGAAGATCTGATCCAGCCCGGCCAGCGCGTCGCTGATGACGTTGAAGCCCTCTTTGAGCAGCACTTCGTAGCGGTCGATGTCGGCCGGCTTGCTGAAGTTGAAGCCCTTATAATGGCGCTCGATATCGGCACGGGAGACGTTGACGTCATCGGCTTCCGGCACGCCATCCAGCCCTTTCAGCACGCCCTTGGTGGACGGAGTGATGAGGATCTCCGGCAGCTTCTGATCCTTTTTCAGCCCTTCCGGCAAGGTGATGCCGCAGAACTCGCGCTCGCCATCCTTGTAGGCACGCCACATGGAGCCGGTGATGTACTGGCGGGCAATCGCCTCGATCATCACCGGACGGGCTTTTTGCACGATCCAGACGAAAGGGTGCGGAATATCCAGAATGTGGCTGTCGGCCAGTCCCTTCTCCTTGAACAGCTTGAACCAGTGGCTGGAGATGGCGTTGAGCGCCGCCCCTTTGCCCGGTACGCCGTTCAGGCCATCCTCACCTTGCCAAATGCAATCGAAGGCCGAGATGCGATCGCTGATCACCATGAGGGCGAGGGGCGCATCGGCCGGCACATCATAGCCTTTCTCTTTTATGAGCCGGGCACTGTCTTCGGGGGTCAACCAGTAGACGCTGCGCACTTTGCCGGAATGGACAGGTTTATCGGTACGGATCGGCAAATCGTCATTCACCGCCAATACTTGATCTGCAAGACTCATGGCTAATAACACTTCCTGTTTGTGGGGGGGGGTAAACATCGCGAGTCCCTCACCTGCGCGCTCTGTTTGCAACGGGCTGGCAAGGGGGCTCGCATCATCGAAAACCGCTCGGAATCCCCGCGTTTTCAGGGGGATTTTGATAACAAAACAGGGGCACAAGGCCCCTGAATTTATTCTGCTTTTGCTGCTGCCTGATCGGCCAGCCCCTTGGCGAACGCCTCGGACAGGCTGATATACATCTGGGAAATAACCCCGGACGATACCGGCTTCTTGTCCTTGTCGAACAGGGTGATGGAGGTCTTGCCTCCCGCCATTTCGCCAAGCT
This sequence comes from Aeromonas sp. 603607, assembly GCF_049171595.1. NCBI lineage: Bacteria > Pseudomonadati > Pseudomonadota > Gammaproteobacteria > Aeromonadales > Aeromonadaceae > Aeromonas > Aeromonas sp. 603607. Next base: position 61,415 of record NZ_JAAKOV010000021.1, on the reverse strand, counting down.
GGAAGCGGTATTTCTCCTCCTCCAGTTTGAACGGCTCGCTCCCTTTCGCCTTCCAGAACTCGGCACCCGGCTCTTCGTACTCGACGTCGATCCAGCCCAGTGACTGCTGGGTATCCTTGATGGTGAAACCGTAAGCAGGCAGTACCTGGTTGAGGCGACGCCACACCTGATCAAAGGAGCCTTCGGCAATCCAGGCGCTCAGTTCGTTGTTGTCCAGACCCAGTTGCAGACCCATGCCATCGTTGGACTTGTGCTGCTCGCGGGCTTTCAGCTGGCTGTCGTAATAGAGAGAGAACTGGTTCAGCACTCGCGCGGCATAGCGCTGGGCATCGGCAGGGGTCAGCTTGTTGCTGGTCTCGCCGTCGATGGTCTCTTCGTGATCCAGTACCCGGACCGACATATTGACAGCGTGGCGCTGGGCATCGTTGCGCACGGTGAACTGGTAACGCTGACGGATTTTGAAGTCTTCGTCATCTTCACCCCAGCCATCGAGAGCGACCGTGTTGTCAAACCAGCCGGTCTGCAATACGCCATCCTGCTGATCCAGCTTCTCGGTGGTGACCTTGTATTTGGCCAGGAAGTTCATCAGGAACGACCAGGTATCGCGCTCCACGCTCTGGCTGGTGCTGAGGGCATAGAAAGCAACGGTCGGTTCGGTTGCGCTCTGCACCACCTGACTGCCCGGTACCACGGTCAGCAGCTGAGCGGGTGGGCGCACATCGACCTGGGCGCCGAGGGCACCTTCACGGCTGCTTTCGGGAAGCGGCGGGATGTCGTACTGGCTGTTGAAGGTGGGGGCACTCAATCCTGCGGGGATCAAGAACGCGCGGCCCTCGAGGCGGGCATCTTCATAACCGAAGTCGCGGTTGGCCATTTTGCGATCCTGGGGGGTGCTGCAACCGGCCAAGACGGCCACAGTCGCAACGCTCAGCACCAGACGGGCTCTATTTCCCTTTCCATTAGATTTAAACACTCGCCATCAACTCCGCTGTGGTCAGTGCTCGCGCCATCAGCTGCTCGCCCTCGGGGGTGAGGTCAACCAGCGGCAGGCGCAAGGTGGCTGTTGCAATCAACCCCAGTTGGGCACAGGCCCATTTCACCGGGGTGGGGCTCGGTTCGCAGAACAGAGTCTTGTGCAACGGCATCAAGAGATTGTTGATGTCATGCGCCTGCCCGGCATCACCGGCCAGCGCAGCACGACACATGTCGGCCATCTGGGCCGCTGCAATATTGGTGGTGACCGAAATCACGCCATCGCCACCTTGCAGCATAAAATCACAACCAGTGGCATCGTCGCCACTGTAGAGAGCAAACTCCGGCCCGCACAGCTCGCGCAGCAGCGGGGTGCGGCTCAAATCGCCGGTTGCCTCTTTCAAACCGATAATGCCGGGAACCTTGGCCAGACGAGCCACTGTCTCCGGTTTGAGATCGCAACAGGTGCGACCGGGCACATTATAAAGAATTTGGGGCAGACCACTAGCCTCGGCGATCGCACAATAGTGGCGATAGAGACCTTCCTGAGTGGGCTTGTTGTAGTAAGGAGTCACCGAGAGGCCCGCCACCACACCGGTTTTGGCCAGGCGCGTTGCCAATTCAATGGCGTGGGCGGTATTGTTGGAGCCGCAACCGGCGATGACGGGAATGCGTCCGGCGGCATACTCAACGGTCTTTTCAACGACGGCGATATGCTCCTGCTCGCTCAGGGTCACCGATTCCCCTGTGGTACCCACCGCAACAATGGCGCTGGTTCCGGCGCTGACATGATAGTCGACCAGTTTGGCCAGACTGGCCCAATCGACCCCACCTGAAGCCAGCATGGGGGTAACGAGCGCAACAATACTACCGCGTAACATGGACTTTTCTCCCGATTTTCAGGGGCGTAATGGTAAAGCTGCCCCCTTTGAAAAACAAGGGAGAGAGGGGGCAAGCCGTGATACCATCCGGAACAAAAAGTAATGGACGAAAGTCGGCAGCGTCCCTCAGGGAGTGGTCATCAGGGCCGGAGGGTTGGCTTGCCAGCGCGGCTTTCGCAACGAAATAACGGACGAGAGAAGATTTATGACTCACTACCTGGTCGTAACGGCCATCGGCACGGACAGGCCTGGCATCGTCAATGAAGTGACCCGCCACGTCAGTGGCTGTGGTTGCAACATTGTGGACAGCCGCCTTGGCATCTTCGGCAATGAATTTACCTTTATCATGCTGCTCTCGGGCGACTGGAACAGCATGATGCAACTCGAAATCAGCCTGCCCCTGCGTAGCCAGGAGTGGGATCTCATCACCATGATGAAACGCACCGAACGCCACCAGTCCCTGCAGTATGACGTCCGCGCCAGTGCCGACCTGTTGATCCGCGACGAGCCTGGCATCGTAAGCCAGTGCACCCAGTTCTTCAGCGAACATGGCTGGAACATTCAGGCGATGCAATCCATGACCCTGGAGCAACAGCCGTTCAACCTGCTGAAGATCAGTTTTCAGCTCAATCTGGCCAGAGAGGGTGAAGTGGAAGGTTCGCAAACCGCCTTCGCCGAATTCTGTCGTCAACTGGGTGCCGAATCGTTCGAGTTTACCGTCAATCGCAAACACGCCTGAGGGCGTTTTACCCGAGGAGACACCATGCAACCACTACAAGCTGGCAGCCCCGCCCCCGATTTCTCCCTGCCCGACCAGAATGGCAATCAGGTCAGCCTCGCTGGCCTGCGCGGCAAGAAGGTGCTGGTCTATTTCTACCCCAAGGCGATGACCCCCGGCTGCACTACCCAGGCCTGCAGCCTGCGCGATGTGAACGCCGAGTTGGCCGCCCTCAATGTGGTGGTGCTTGGCATCAGCCCGGATCCGGCCAAACGGCTGAAAAAGTTCGAAGAGCGGGACCAGCTCAACTTCACCCTGCTGGCCGATGAAGACCACGCCGTCGCCGATGCCTTTGGCGTCTGGGGCCCGAAGAAGTTCATGGGCAAGGAGTATGACGGCATTCACCGTCAGAGCTTCCTGATCGATGAAGAGGGCAAGATTGCCCACCACTTCGACAAGTTCAAAACCAGCGATCACCATCAGGTGGTACTGGATTTCCTCAAGGGATAATCCTCCCCTGCGTCATTGAAAGGCCTGCCATGCAGGCCTTTTTTGTCTGGTCAGCCGCCCCTTGCCAGCGGATTTTTCTCACCAACTCCCCCGCCCAGATCAAAAAATTCATTTTATATATGGGTTAACGTGACCCCAGAATCATCTTCCAGCGAGATATCCCATGAACATGAGCAACACAGAACGTTTGATCCTGAGCAACCAGTACGAAATTCTGGCGAAACTCAATCCGGAGAAAGCGGACGTCTACCAGCGCGCCAGCACCATCATCGAGCGCGGCTACTGCCTGCAGATCCTCGAGCTGGAGAAGAGCTTCGGCCATCTGGATCTGGCAACCTGCCAAGAGGTGATCGACACCCTGGAGCTGCACCACGCGCTGGCCATCTCATGGGGCAATCTGGATGCAGCCGATCAGGGCGAGATCAACGCCAGTCGGCTGGAGTTCAACGGCTACAGCCGCAGCCAGGAGCGTGAGCTGGCTGACTACGTCTGCTTCCTGCTGGAGGTGGACAAGCGCTTCCCCGAGCTCAAGTGCCCGTGCGACGAGCTCTCCAGCGACATCGCCATGCGCGACAAATACCAGCGGATGCTGCAGGTGTGGCGTCAGTGTCCACGTCAGTACAAGCTCTCCATCCAGGAGATCCGCAAGGTGCTGGCGGCCTGATCCGCATACCAACCGCAACAAAAAAGGCGCCACTGGCGCCTTTTTGCATCTGAAACGGGTTATTCGTAGAGAAAGGATTTATCGAGCTGCTGGAAGGCGGCCTTGAGGGTATCGGCCAGCTCTTCATAGCGCGGCTGGGAAACCAGCTGGCGGCGGCCACCCTGCTCGTTCATCTTGCCGTTGATCTCCCGATACCAGCTCGCCAGCGACGGGGGCAATCGGGTATCGGCACGCTGGCCGAGCCAGTAGTAGCCCTGCAGCGGCAAACTGAGCAGAAACAGCACGGAAGTGATGACAGAAGGCCAGTAGTGCAGCTCGCCAAACTGGAACTGCAGCATCACGCTCAACACCGCCAGTGCGGGGATCACCTTGAGGGCGAACTCGGTCGCCTTGATCACCCGATTTTCAGGAAACATCGAATTGAGCTCGGGACGGCGCGGCCAAAGCGTCATATAATGGCGGCCTTGCTGTAACTTAGTTCCAAAAATGTTCATGCTCATACTACCTCCGAGCGCTTTTTGAACGTACTAACGGCAAAACCTCGACAAAATTTGATGCAAAGTAACAAAGGTTGAGGATGACTTTGTTATTTTTCAACAATCGGGTTATCCTTTGTACGCCCATTTTTGCGTCAAAAGCTTCTTGCTATTGACCTGTCAGGGACGTCTGGATTTCGGGTCTTGTATCACTATACAAGGGGCAAGCAACAGATTGCCAACCCTCATAAGGATAAGTTGAAAGTTTTTGGCCGCACCGCGTCCAACGCATCCGCCTACACAACCCAATCTGCGATAGGATTTATTCATGAGTAAGCTGGTTCTTGTTCTTAACTGTGGCAGCTCTTCCCTGAAGTTTGCCGTCATTGACGCAACCACCGGTGATGACCTGCTGTCCGGCCTGGCCGAGTGCTTCAACCTCGACGATGCCCGCATCAAGTGGAAACTGAATGGCGAGAAAGGCAGTGCCGATCTGGGCGCGGGTGCCGCTCACCAGGAAGCGCTGGACTTCATCGTCAACAAGATCCTGCCGCTCAATCCGGAACTGTCCAAGAACCTGATCGCCATCGGTCACCGTGTTGTTCACGGTGGCGAGCGCTTCACCTCTTCCGTTGTCATCTGCGAAGACGTGATTGCCGGCATCGAAGCCGCCGTTCCGTACGCACCGCTGCACAACCCGGCTCACCTGATCGGTATCCGTGAAGCTCGCCGCGTATTCCCGGCGCTGGCTGACAAGAACGTGGCCGTATTCGATACCGCGTTCCACCAGACCATGCCGGAAGAAGCCTTCCTGTACGCCCTGCCGTACAAGCTCTACAAAGAGAACGGCATCCGTCGCTACGGCGCTCACGGCACCAGCCACTACTACATCAGCCTGGAAGCTGCCAAGCAGCTGAACAAGCCGGTTGAAGAGCTGAACATCATCAACTGCCACCTGGGCAACGGCGGTTCCGTCTGCGCCATCAAGAACGGCAAATCCGTTGATACCTCCATGGGCCTGACCCCGCTGGAAGGTCTGGTGATGGGTACCCGTTCCGGTGATCTGGACCCGGCTATCATCTTCTTCCTGCACGACAAGCTGGGCATGAGCGTGGCCGATATCAACACCATGCTGACCAAAGAGTCCGGCCTGCAGGGTCTGACTGAAGTGACCTCCGACTGCCGTTTCGTCGAAGACAACTACGACAGCAAAGAAGAAGCCAAGCGTGCTATGGACGTTTACTGCTATCGCCTGGCCAAGTACATCGGCGCCTACGCTGCCGCCATGGACGGTCGTCTGGACGCCGTTGTTTTCACCGGTGGTATCGGTGAAAACTCCGCCCCGATCCGTGAAATCACCCTGAACAAGCTGGGTCTGCTGGGCTTTGACGTCGATCACGACGCCAACCTGAAGGCTCGTTTCGGCAAGGGTGGCGAGATCACCAAGGCTGGTTCTACCAAGGCCCTGGTTATCCCGACCAACGAAGAGTGGGTTATCGCCCACGACGCGCTGGAACTGGTCGGCGCTTAATTGACGCAGTAACTCGAGGCCGCCCACAGGGCGGCCTTTTCCTGATCCCAAAAAATGAACAAGGGGTATAAAGTGGCACGCACTATTATGCTTATCCCGGTCGGCACTGGTGTCGGCGTAACTTCCGTGAGTCTGGGCGTTGTTCGCGCCATGGAGCGTCACGGTGTCAATGTCAGCTTCTTCAAACCGGTTGCCCAGCCGCGTCCGGGTGAAACCGGTGCCGAGCGCTCAACCGCCGTTATCCGCGCTGCTGCCAACATCAATCCGCCCGAGCCCTTCACCCTCTCCTACGCCGAGAACATGATCAGCTCCAGCAACACCGACATCCTGCTGGAAGAGATCGTTGCCCGCTTCGAAGAGCACGTGAAATCCAGTGGTGCCGAAGTGCTGGTTGTCGAAGGTATGGTGCCGACCGACAAGCAGCCCTTTGCCAACAAGCTGAACTACGACGTCGCCAAGGCGCTGGACGCTGACATGGTATTCGTGACCCACCCGGGCCATGACTCCAGCCAGAAGCTGAAAGAGCGCATTGAGCTGGCCTGCTCCAACTTCGGTGGTGTCAACAACCCCCGCATCGTTGGCTGCGTGATCAACAAGGTTGGCGCGCCGGTTGACGAGCATGGCGTAACCCGCCCTGACCTGACCGAGATGTTCGAAGCCCATCACCACGCTTCCGATGCTGCCCACAACCTGGAAGTGCTGCAAGTGTTCGGCAAGAGCCCGCTGCGCATCCTGGGTTGCATCCCCTGGAACACCCAGCTGATCGCCCCGCGCGCCAAGGATCTCGCCAAGCATCTGGCCGCCAAGATCCTGCACAAGGGTGAGCTGGACAGCCGTCGCCTGCAGACCGTGACCTTCTGCGCCCGCTCCATCCACAACATGGTCGAGCACTTCCGTCCGGGCAGCCTGCTGGTGACCTCCGGCGACCGCTCCGACGTCATCGTCTCCGCCTGCCTCTCCGCCATGAACGGCGTCAAGCTGGGCGCCCTGCTGCTGACCGGTAACTATCATCCGGAGCCGCAGGTCATGGCGCTGTGCCAACAGGCCATGGCCACCGGCCTGCCGATCATGATGACCGGCACCAACACTTGGCAGACCGCCGTCAGCCTGCAGAACTTCAACGTCGATATTCCGGAAGATGACCGCGAGCGTATCGAGCTGGTACAGGACTACGTCGCTGGCCACATCGACAAACACTGGATCGAGTCGCTGACCGTCAGCTCTACCCGTTCCCGTCGCCTGAGCCCGCCGGCGTTCCGTTATCAGCTGACCGAGCTGGCCCGTCAGGCCAACAAGCGTGTCGTGCTGCCGGAAGGCGACGAGCCGCGCACCATCAAGGCTGCCGCCATCTGTGCCGAGCGTGGCATTGCCCGTCCGGTACTGCTGGGTAACCCGGAAGAGATCCGTCGCGTTGCCGAACAGCAGGGTGTGGTTCTGACCGATCGCGTCGAAATCATCGATCCGGCCGTTGTGCGCGAACGCTATGTGCCGCGTCTGGTCGAGCTGCGCAAGAACAAGGGCATGACCGAAGTGGTTGCCCGCGAGCAGCTGGAAGACAACGTGGTACTGGGTACCATGATGCTGGAGCGCAATGAAGTTGACGGCCTGGTATCCGGCGCGGTGCACACCACTGCCAACACCATCCGTCCGCCGATGCAGATCATCAAGACAGCTCCGGGCTCTTCCCTGATCTCCTCCATCTTCTTCATGCTGCTGCCTGACCAGGTGCTGGTCTACGGTGACTGCGCGATCAACCCGGATCCGACTGCCGAGCAGCTGGCCGAAATCGCCATCCAGTCCGCCGACTCCGCTGCCGCGTTCGGCATCGAGCCGCGCGTAGCCATGATCTCCTACTCTACCGGTACCTCTGGCGCCGGTGCCGATGTAGAGAAAGTGCGTGAAGCGACCGAGCTGGCCAAGGCCAAGCGCCCCGACCTCATCATCGACGGCCCGCTGCAGTACGATGCGGCCATCATGGAGAACGTGGCCAAGTCCAAGGCACCGAACTCACCGGTTGCAGGTAAAGCCACCGTGTTCGTCTTCCCTGACCTGAACACAGGTAACACCACTTACAAAGCGGTGCAGCGTTCCGCTGACCTGGTCTCCATCGGCCCGATGCTGCAAGGCATGCGCAAGCCGGTCAACGACCTCTCCCGTGGCGCCCTGGTTGACGACATCGTCTACACCATCGCCCTGACCGGTATCCAGGCTGCCCAGGCTGACGAACAAGCCTAATCAGTTTTAGTCTGAAAAAACCGATCACAAAGGCTGCTCACCCCAGGTGAGCAGCCTTTTTTATTAGTTCTCTTTTGATGACCAGTGAAACATGCCACCAGCGCAGTGTTGCACAGAACAATGCCATGCGATGAGCCAGAAATGTCTCGAGCGTAACTCTGCGGGAAAGCGTGTCCGCCACCTTAAAGATGCATCTAAAATAGATTCAAGATCATACGGTTGGATATATGAGGCCATTCATAGCGAAGCGCTTATAGCAAATATTTCGCCATCGGCATGAGGATTTGACCTGTTAGAAATAGCAGTGAAAAAGACCCGTTTGATACGCTATTCATCAATGTGCCACTCGGCAATATCCACATCATGGAGGAATGGAAATGCTGATGAAGAAGCTCTCTGCAGTCATGCTGCTGGCCTGCTTGCCCCTGTTCAGCCAACCCGTGTTGGCCGCAGATAAGGCAGCACCCAAGCAAACAACCACAGCTGAGGTCGCCAAGGAAGCCGGCAAGCTGAATATCAATACGGCCACCCTTGCCGAACTCACCAGCCTGAAAGGGATTGGTGACAAGAAGGCACAAGCCATCGTCGACTATCGGGAAAAACAGGGAAAGTTCACCTCGGTCGATCAGCTGGCGGATGTCAATGGCATTGGCCCGGCCACGCTGGAAGCCAACCGTGACATGATCATCGTCAAATAACGTCCGAGCTCTGCATATACGAATGGGGTAGCCTGTGGCTGCCCCATTTTTCTTGGAGTATCATGGCCGCACTTTAATCCCGCTGGATAGTTTTCCATGAAAAAGACTCCTCTGACAGTTCGCAAGGCCGTGCTCCCGGTAGCCGGTCTGGGTACCCGTATGCTGCCAGCCACCAAGGCCATCCCGAAAGAGATGTTGCCGGTGGTCGACAAACCGCTGATCCAGTACGTAGTGCGCGAAGCCATCGCCGCCGGTATCAAAGAGATCGTGCTGGTCACCCACTCAAGCAAGAACTCCATCGAAAACCACTTCGACAAGAGTTTCGAACTGGAAGCGACCCTCGAGAAGCGAGTCAAGCGTCAGCTACTGGAAGAGGTGCAACAGATCTGCCCGAAAGACGTCACCATCATGCACGTCCGTCAGGGGGAGGCCAAAGGTCTGGGCCACGCTGTGCTCTGCGCCCGCCCGCTGATCGGTGACAACCCGTTTGCCGTGCTGCTGCCGGACGTACTGATTGATGAAGTGGCCAGCGACCCGAAAAAAGACAACCTGGCCGAGATGGTGCACATGTTCGAAGAGAACCAGATCAGCCAGATCATGGTGGAAGCGGTTCCCGAGAGCGAAGTGGACAAGTACGGCATCGCCGACATCAAGGGCGAGGCCCTGAGCGAGGGGATGTCCCTGCCGATGCAGGCCATTGTCGAGAAACCGCCCCGTGACGAAGCCCCCTCCAATCTGGCGGTGGTGGGTCGTTACGTCCTCTCCTCCAATATCTGGCCGCTGCTGGAGAAGACCCCGGCCGGTGCCGGTGACGAGATCCAGCTGACTGACGCCATCGCCATGCTGATGGAGCAGGAGCAGGTCAACGCCTACTTCATGAAGGGCAAGAGCCACGATTGCGGCAGCAAGCTCGGTTACATGAAAGCCAATGTGGAATATGGTGTGCGCCATCACGAGCTGAATGGTGAATTCATCGGCTGGCTGAAGCAGTTCGTCAAGCAGTTGTAATCGCTGATAAATCTGTTTTTTATAGACGTATTTAAGGGGCATCAAACGATGCTCCTTTTTCATTTGCGCAACAAAAAATCAATCAAGAGTAAATAAACTCTCAGCAAATCATAATGTTGTAATTTATTCACGCATGCTCTATAAGGATTGAGGCGTGTTTCTCGCCCTTGCATAAAAAACTCAAAAAAATATAAGACACAGGTGGAAGTTCCAATGAATAACCCGTCAAAAGGGACCTTTTTAGGTCACCCTAAAGGGCTTTTTTTGCTCTTTAGTACCGAACTGTGGGAGAGATTCTCCTATTACGGCATGCGTGCCGTGCTGGTGCTCTATCTGACCGACCTGACTGCCAACGGCGGTCTGGGCTGGAGTCAGGCAGATGCCCTCAAACTCTACGGTATCTATACCGGTCTGGTTTATATCACTCCGCTGATCGGCGGCTGGCTGGCTGACACCTTCCTGGGTCAACGTCGCGCCATCCTGATCGGTGCCGTACTGATGGCCGCAGGTCAGTTCACTCTGGCACTGCCCCACGCCATGTTCCCGGATATGGTCAACACCATGTTCTACGCGGGCCTCGCGCTGCTGATCGTGGGTAACGGCCTGTTCAAACCGAACATCTCCACCATGGTGGGTGACCTCTATGAAGAGGGCGATCACCGCCGTGATGGTGCTTTCACCATCTTCTACATGGGCATCAACCTGGGTTCCCTGCTGGCAGGTGTGATCTGTGGTGCTGCCGCCACCGCCTACGGCTGGCAAGCAGCCTTCGTCGGCGCCGGTATCGGCATGCTGCTCTCTCTGGTGATCCAGGCCACCATGGCCCAACGTTTCCTGGGTGACATCGGTCGTGTCACTGCCGCCCAGCGCGCAGCAGCCCTGCGTACTACCGAGCAGAAAGCACCGCTGACCAAGCAGGAAGTGGATCGCATCAAGGTTATTCTGGTACTGGGTCTGTTCACCATCATCTTCTGGGCCGGCTTCGAGCAGGCCGGTGGTCTGATGAACCTCTACACCCAGGAGTATACCGACCGCATGATCGGCAGCTTCGAAGTGCCGACTGCCTGGTTCCAGTCCCTGAACCCCTTCTTCATCATCACTCTGGCACCGGTCGTTGCGGCCATCTGGATCAAGCTCGGCAAGAAAGAGCCGAACTCTCCGGTGAAATTCGCCATGGGTCTGCTGTTCCTGGCTATCGGCTTCCTGTTCATGGTGGGTGCCGTGCTACAGCAGGGTGGTGACAACACCGTCAAGACCTCCATGTTCTGGCTGGTTGGCGCATACCTGTTCCACACCCTGGGCGAGCTCTGCCTCTCCCCGATCGGCCTCTCCATGGTGACCAAACTGGCTCCGCTGCGTCTGGCCTCCCTCATGATGGGTGCCTGGATGGGCTTTATCGCCATCGCCAACTATGCTGCGGGCTTTATCGGCTCCATTGTTGGTGAAGCCGGCCCGATCGCCATCTTCGGTGGCATCGCCCTGGCTGCGGTGCTGAGCGCCCTGTTGCTGATGACCATGGCTAATCGTCTGGTTTACTGGATGCACGGTGCCGAAGGCCCGGCCAAAGAGCCGCAAGCTCAAGAGAAGAAACTACACTCCGCCACCGTCTAAACGGTCAGGATTGTAGACAACAGACAGGGCGCCCATCGGGCGCCTTGTCTGTTTTGGTCTCTAGTCAAGCAGCCTCAGTGATGACGCACCTGCACATTGAGCGCACTACCGCTGTCGCTGCGAAACTGCAGATCGAATGGTTCATGCCAGCTGCGTTTGTGCAGAGCGTAGTGGCTGTTGCGCATCAGACCAAGCGGTAATCCACCCGAGCGCATCAACCAGTGGGGGGAAGTGAGCCCGGCATTGGCAAATACCAGCCCATCGTGCTGATCAAACAGCAGAGCAGCCATGGCAAAAGCGTGGCGCAACCCGGACTCCATCAACTGATGGTTTAGGTAGTCGAGCAACCGGTGCGGTTGGCTCAGCAAACGGCTCTCGTTCTGCTGAAACTGGCGATAGGGCACGTTCATCAGAGAGCGCACCAGCGCCCCGCAAAATGCTGCATCCGTCCCCATGATGGGCATCTCCATCACCAGCACCAGCAGCTTGTCTTCCACCTTGAAGGTATCGGGAATGAAGAGGTGCCCAAGCCCCTTGAACGTGACCTGCCAGGGGCCCCACTCCTGCAATCCCGGTGGCTTCAGCCCGGCGAGCAAACGGCTGGCAGCCCGATCATGCGCACTGAAGTAATCCATATGCGCCATCAATTCGAGCTGCTGAGCTCGCGTGGAACTCCCATTCAGGCACTGGTCGATACTGCGATCGACCAGTGCGAAGTTCTCGAGGGGCTTGAGCAAGTAGTCCCGAGCACCGGCACGCAAGGCACTGGCGACCGCCTCCATGGAGCTCTGGGCCGAAATGACGATAACCGGAATATGGGGATAGCGCGCAGAGAGACAGGCGATTACCTCGCGGCCATCCATATTGGGCATATTGAGATCGCACAGTACCACGTCGGGATGATAAATCGCTGCAGCTGACAACCCTTCAATTCCATCCTCAGCCTGAAACACCGTTGCCCCGTCCCGCGCGAGGTAACTCACTAACGAATGGCGAAAAACTGCTTCGTCTTCCACCACCAGGATCCGCAGTCCGGGTTTTGGCATGTTGACAAAAACCTTATGAGTCAATTGTTTATTTAAGTAATAAGACTAGTCTAAATCAGCAGAAATGCCGCGTGCCTTGCGTCACAAATAGGCGGATTGGCTAATCTGCATACCAAAATAGTGCAAGCTGCTGGATTATCGACACAATCCCGCTCTCCCTGCTCAACGCTCCGCGGTACGATCAATTTTCACCACCCGACCATGCAGGGCACTCACTTGCAGTGTGACGAATTGTGCAGGAGAGCACCATAGGGGATAATGCCCCCCACTCCAGCTCGTGAAGAAGACCATGACCCCAGCCGAATACAGTGCCCTTGCCCACCCCAGATTGTCCCATCCGGCTCGCAGCCTCTATACCCTGCAGCTGCGCCGACTGGTGCTGGAAAATCAGGCGGCCCGGCTCAACTATCCCGAGCTGGGTCGGGCACTGGCAGTGGTCGATCCGGGTGATCCCTGCGGCTTCTCGTTTCAGGTCAATGCCCGTCAGCTCACCGAGCTGTTCGATGAACTGATGGAGGCGGGCCTGCTGCAGGTCGAGGCTCAGCCCGAGAGTGAGCACTACCATCAGTGCCCGTTTCAGTTGCCACTGCTGACCCAGAAATTGCGCAGCCCGCTGCCGGAGCGCCCCTTCCAGATGCATCTGCAATGGCGACCGGACGAGGAGCTGCCCGCCCTCGCCCGTCTGTGCGGGGTGATCGATGCCAGCTATAGCGAAGAAGATCTGGGGGAGTTTATCGCCTACTGGCTGGGGCGCCCCGAGGTGTTCGACTCCCAGCATCAATGGATGCTCAAGTTCATTCGCGCCCTCAAGACCCGCCGCTATACCCGTCGCAAACCGATGGAGGTGCAGGGCTACCAGCAGGTGACGCCGGCCCCGGCAGAGTCGGGCCCCAGCAAACGGGCCCAACAGATGATTGAAGAGGCCAAGCGACTGGCCCAACAGCAGACGCAAGAACCCGCAGCGCAGCAGGAGCCGGATAATGATTGATAGCGGCCCCCGCCTGCAGGCAGAATCAACCCCTTGTCTACCCATCCCTGATCGAGCAGAAGGAGCATTCCATGACTGACCCGCAAGATCCCCTGCGCCAGGAGCTGGAAGAGATCGAAGCCAAGCGCCAGAAGATCGCCAAGGCCAAGCAGGATCACCGCATTCACGACCCGGAATTGAGCCGCCATGTGGGTGGCCTGCTGGAGCGCATTCGTCGCCTGCAACAAGAGACCGGTGGCGGCCAGTATGACTACGAGACCCTGCGCAAGGAGTACGACGCCAAGGCCAACGCCGAGGTGCGCGAGCTGCAGAAGGCGGCCCGTCAGGAGCGGATCCAGAAGCTGATCGCCCAAGCCGACCTCAACCCCGACTGGGTATTTGACAAGATGGATGCCACAGATCCGGCGCTGCAATACCCCATCGAAACCGCCCGTTACTTTATCAGCGGTTTCGAGCACTGGGAGAAGAGCGGTGGCGGCTGCATGCTGATCTACGGCGACTACGGCACCGGCAAGTCGACCCTGGCGGGAGCGGTAGCGCATGAGCTGATCGCCCGTCACCAGAAATCGGTGATCTTCCAGCAGTGGGCCTCCATCGTCGATCGGCTGTTCTTCAACGTCATCCCCGATCAGGACGAGCGCAACCAGTACCGCCGCGCGCTGGAAGAGGTGGATCTGCTGATCATCGATGAGGTATCGGCCAACCGCGCCAAAATGGCGGAGAGCCAGTCCAGCTTCCTCGGCCACCTGCTGCGCCGTCGCCGCAACCTGTCAAAAAGCGTTATCATCATCACCAACCACACGCCCCAGACCCTGCATCAGGCGATCGGTGATTTCAGCTATGAGGCGATCAAGGCGTTCAATCCGGTGGATATCCACCTGAGCGGCCCCAGCCGTCGCCCCAGCATCGGCAACTACAACGGCTGATCCCCTCTCAGCAGGTGCGAGCCGCCAGCGGCTCGCACCCGCGCCTCTCTGCTGGCTCACAAATGGAAACAACTCTCATTTACAGCGAGCGAACAAGCCACTAGGCTAGCTCCTTTTGCCAAGGGAGCTCAGCTATGCCAACCACACTGATTTTCGGAGCCAGCCGCGGGCTGGGCCGCGCCTTTACTCATCACGCCCTGAGCCAGGGTCACCGGGTCGTTGCGCTGGTACGCAACCCCGAGATGGCCATGGAACTGAGTGCGCTGGGAGTTGAGGTGATCGAAGGGGATGCGCTGGATCTGGCTGCGGTGCAGCAGGCATGTGCCCGTGCGGGACAAGATGCTCAGGTCGTCTCTACCCTCGGCAGCTTTCGCCAAACAGTGCCAGTGGACTATCAGGGCAACCGCCATGTAATCGATGCCATGGAGCAGGCTGGCCTGAAACGGCTGCTGCTGGTCACCTCCCTCGGCTGTGGCGACAGCTGGCAATATTTGCCGCAGCGGGCCCGCGCCGCCTTCGGTCATGAAGTGCGTCTCAAGAGTCTGGCGGAGAGCTGGCTGCAGACCAGCGCCCTCGCATGGACCATTCTGCGCCCGGCGGGCCTTCAGGATGGCGACGCCACCGGCCGCGCCGAGCTGAGTCAGGGCAAGGAGGTACACGGACTGGTACGCCGCGCCGATGTGGCCGCCCAAGGGCTGCGCCTGCTGGCGGATGAGACGGCTGTGGGGCAGATCTACGCCATCGGGGATCCCACGCTCCAGCGCGGCTAAAGCAGCAGTAAAATCGCTCATACCCACCACATACCAAAACGGTCAGCCCAAGGGCTGACCGTTTTCGCTTTACCGCACACGCTATCTCACGGGCGCTTGCCCTATCCCGCTTAACCGGCAGTCGTCTCACTCTGTACGACCGGCTGACTGGCCACCGGCAGTGACTGCTGCCGCCAACGCAGCAACAGGCAAGCCAGCACGCCGTAGAGCAGCGCCAGTCCCCATAGCTGCCACCAGTAGCGGGCAACCTGCGCGAAGTCAGCCCCCATCTGGTTGAGGCGCAGAAAACCCTCGATACCGGGGATAGTGGGCACCCACTGAGCCAGCCAGTTGAGAGGCGCCGGGATCAGCTCGAGCGGCCAGATAAAGCCCGCCAGAAAGACCAGCGGCAGAGAAGAGATGAGCACTACCTGAGTCGGCAGATCCCGCCGGGTAAAGATCGCCCCCAGCACAATCCCGAACCAGCAGGTCGCCAGCAGGAACGGCAGGGCGAACAGCCACAACTCCAGTGGGTCAGCATGGCGAGCGATGTTGTAGTGATCGAAGCAGAAGCCGAGGAAGTAGCTCACCGGCAGCAGGAACAACCCCGCCAGCACCAGGGTTCTGGCCAGCAGCAGCGGCAACACAGGCGCGCTTTGCCAGTAACCATGCTCGCCACGGCAGCTGCGCTGGTTCTGGGTCGCCCCCAGGATCCCCGCACCCATCAGCAACACCTGATGGAGGATCAGCACGAACACCGCCGGCACCACGTAATTCACATAGCCCATGGTGGGGTTGAACACCGGCACCACGTTGAGAGCCACCGCATTCCAGCCCATGGCCGCTTGTGGTAGCGCCTCGCCGTGGCTCAACAGCCGTGCCACCTTCACCTGCGCGGCGAGAGTGCCACCGGCCTGCGCCAGTCCTTCGGCAATGGTGCCGTAGACCAGAAAGTAGGAGGCATCACCGGCATAGCTCAGGGTGACGCTCTTGCCCAGCATCAGATCCCGATAGAAGTGGTTGGGGATATGCAGGATGCCGCTCGCCTTACCGGCCATCATCAGCTGCCGCGCTTCATCCAGCGAATTGGCCCGCGCCACCAGCTTCACCTGCGGCGTGGCATCGGCCATAAATTCCAGCTGGCGCGATAGCTGACTGCCATCTTCATTGACCACCACCACCGCCTCTTCCCGCGGTAGTTGATGCAGATAGGGTTGGGGGTAGAGGAAGGAGTAGAAGAACACCCCGCCAAACAGGGTGAGCATGATGGCGCGATCCGCCAGCAGGGTGCGCAGCTCGAGGCGCAACAGATCGACAAATCCCAGCATCACTCAGGCTCCTTCTCGGCGACTGCCACTGCGGCTGATTGACGGGCCAGCTCGGCCTGCTGCTTGTAACGGCGCACCACCAGCAGCAGGGGAAGCAGAAACAGCAGCAGCGCCCCCAGTTGCGGCAGCGCCGATGCGAGGGGCAGACCGTAGTTGCTCTGACCAATCTGCAGCTCGACATAGTGAGAGACCGGCAACAGGCTGCGCCAGAAGCGGGCGAAATCCCCCATGGCGCTCACCGGAAAGGTGACTCCCATAAAGGCAAAGCCAGGCGCAGTGTAAGCCCCCGCCAGCGACAGGGCGCGGGCCGGATCCCGGATGATGCCGTAGAAAAAAGCCCCCATGGTGACGCAGGCGGCCGAGGCGAGACCCAGCCCCACCAGCAATACCAGCCAGCTACCGTGCATAGGGTAGGAGAAGCCCTTGAAGAGCAGCAGCGTCCAGACAATCCCCCAGCCCCAGCCAATCAGCACGTGGGGCAGCAGGGTGCGCCAGAGGCCAAACCAGACACCGCGAGTGGTCCAGTCCAGTCCCAGCCGATCGGTACGGGCCAGCGCATTGAGGCCGAACAGCACCACCAGGATCTGCCACACCGCGGGCAGAATGGCGCTTAGCAGAAACTGGGCGTAGCTGGAGTTGAGGTTATAGAGCGCAGTCACCTGACTGCTGATGGGCACCGACTGCCCGAGTGCGCCGGGCTGTGCCTTGCCATCGGCCATCGCCTCCAGCACGCCCACCTGACCGTTAAGAGTGCCTACCACCTGCGCCAGCGCAGAGTTGACCAGCTTGGCGATGAGGATGAACTGGCCGTTGTTGAACACCGTCACCTGCGGCTGGGTGCCCTGACGGGCATCACGCTCCAGATGGTTGGGGATCACCACCAGCGCATAAATGTCGCCACCGCGCAGGGCGTGGGCACCTGCATCGATGGAGTCAAACTGTTGCGCGACCTTGAGCCCGGCCGAACCATCCAGCGAGAAGGCGAGCTGGCGCGAGAGCATGCTGTGGTCGAGATCCACCAGCCCTACCTTGAGGTCGCGGGCCAACCCTGCCGAGAAGATCCAGCAGAGGATCCCCATCAGCAGCAGCGGCACCCAGCTCATCAGGGCACGACTGAAGGGATCCTGCCACAGCAGCCGAAATTCACGTCCCATCAGAGTTCAACCAGCACACTCATGCCAACCCGCAGCCCCTCAACCGGTTGCAGCGGGCGAGCCTCCACCTGGAAGCTCTTCATATCGAAACCCTGACGGGTATCGGTGGCGCGCCAGGTGGCGAAATCCCCCATCACGGCCACATGAGTCACCTTGAAGCGCACCATCTGATCGCCAAGGCCCGGGATGCGGGCATCGAACTCGGTACCGACCGGGAAGCGGGGCAGCAGATCCTCGCGAACGTGGAACTGGGCCCAGGCATCGCTCATGTCGAGCAGGGTCACCACCGGGAAGCCTTGCGGCGCCAGCTCGCCGCTGCGCAGCAGCACCTGACTTACCTCGCCGGAGTGAGGGCTAACGATGCGGGTATCGGCTAGATAGGCTTCAACCTCGGCAACAGAACCCGCCGCCATCTTGGCCTTCTCGCGGGCAGCGATCTTGGTCTCTTCCCGCGCCCCTTCCAGCGCCATCTGGTACTGCTGCCACGCCATCCCTTCGCTGTAGCGGGCGGCTTGCCAGGCGGTCCAGGCCTCATCGCGTTTTTGCAGCGGCATTACGCCGTCGCGGTGCAGGCTGGCCACCCGCTCATAAGTCTTGCCGCGCAGGGCTGCGGCGGCCTTGGCTTTTTGCCACTGATCCTTGGCCGCAGCGATCTGCTGGGCTCGGGCCCCCTTCTCCGCTTCTTGCGCCATGGCGCCCGCAGCGGCCTCACCCGCCTTGGCCTGGCTCAGCTTGGCTTCGATCTCGGGGCTCGCCAGGGTAAAGACCAGTTGATCCTTGGTCAGCTGATCGCCCTTTTTCACCAGCACCTCGTCGATGCGACCCGGCACCTTGGAGGAGACCGAGTACTGCTGCGCTTCAATCTGCCCTTGCAGATGCACCGGCTCCGGCTGATAGGCGAGCCAGAAGCGCCAGCCGAGCCAGACCACCAGGATCACCAGCGCCAGCGGCAACAACAGCGGTTTACCCTGGCTCATCTTCTTTTTGATGGGGGGATGGCTCATCACTTCACCTCGACAAACGGGCGACCCTTGGCGGTCGAAACAGAGATAGAAAAAGGAACGGACTGGAGTGCGATCATGAGTTCACCTCGATCACCTGACCGTGCTGATATTGATTGAAACTGTTCATCTGGCCAGAGAGCGCCAGCAGGCGGGCCAGAGACACCACATATTGATAGGCCGCCGCCGCACGTTGGGTCTTGACGCCTGCCAGCTGGTTTTGGGCATCCACCACATCAAGGGAGGTAGAAAGTCCCTGCCCGAAGGCCTTGTCCCGCAGCAGCACGTTCTCCTCTGCCAACGCCTGGGTGGAAGAGAGGGATTGATACTCCTCCAGCCCCTGCGCCGCTTCGCGCCAGGTCTTCTCAACGAGCAACTCCAGATCCTGGCGGGTCTTGGCCTGCAGCAGATTGACCTGCAGCTCGGCGCTCTTGGCGGCCTGCACCGTCTCGGAGCGGCCATCGCGGCTCACCAGCGGCATGCTGACCCCCACCCCCACCAGCCAGTCCGGCGCTGTCTTGGAGGCGAGTGAATCATCTTCATAGAGGTTGTAGTTACCGAACAGGAACACCTCGGGGGCATATTTGCCCTGCTCGACCCGGATCAGCCCCTTGGCCTGCTCCTTCTTGGCGCTGAGCAGCTTGAGACCGGGGTGCACCTCCAGGGTCTGGCTCACCAACCCCTCAAGGCGCGGCAGCTCCTTGTTGACGAACAGGCCGCTGCCCGGCTGGGCATTTGGCAACTTCAGCATGCGGCCGAGGGCCAGTTCGGCGATCTCGAGGCTGCGGCGCGCCTTCTGGGTATCGATGCGGGCCCGATCATAGGCCGACTGGGCGGAGAGGCGCTCCACCCTGGCTATCTGCCCCTGCGCTTCGAGCTTCTTGGCGTGATCCAGATGGTGGGCCAGTCCCTCTTCGATCTCCTGTTTGGTCTGCACCACCTGAGCAGCCAACACCACACCGAAATAGGTTTGGGAGAGGCTCTCGAAGGTGGATTGCTGCTTGAGCACCAGCAGCTGCTGCGCCTCGCTCACCTGCGCCTGGCGGATATCCTGCGCCGCATCGATGCGACCACCGGCAAACAACGGCCAGAGCATCTTGACCGAGCTGGTCACCACATTCTGTTTGGTCAGGGGGGTGACAAATGCGTTGGCCCCGACCCCGAACAGGCTGCCGAGCGCCAGGATCAGATCTTTCTGCTTGGCCAGCGGATTGAGATCGAGGGCATCAAGTTCAATCGGCTGATCAAGATGGGTATAGCTGGCCCCCAGATCCACCTTGGGCAGATACATATCCTTGGCCGCCTCGCGCAGCTGCTTGGCCCGATCGACCCCGGCCTGCTCGGCAGCCAGCCCTTCATCCTGCTGGATGACCCGGGTCCAGGCTTCGCCGAAACTGATGGTTTGCGCATGCGCCGACCCCAGCACGGCTCCCATCAGACACGGCCAGAGTGATTTAATGAACCTTGACGTCATAGATCCCCAATCCGCTTTTGTTGCATAAATGTTTGGAGCATTTGCTCGACTTAAGCCCGCTATCATAACGCAAAGCGGGCCTGCAAGTGGACTGACAATTATGCAGGCGTCCGACCCGAATGGTACAGCGCTCACTCTCCGGCAATCTGGCCGTTTTTCAATAACTCCAGAATTTGCAAGCCTTGGCGCGACGTTTTTTTCAGAAAAAAATGGCTGACGCTCAAATACTAACCTTTTCTCCTGCCTAAAAAATGCGTAATATACGCCGCCCTAAGCCGATGGTAACCGTGGAATGCAGATAGGTCCCCACACGCTTGAAACTCCCTTGATTGTGGCTCCCATGGCCGGTGTAACTGACCGACCATTCCGTGAACTTTGTTTGCGATTGGGGGCTGGCATGGCCGTTTCCGAGATGCTGCTGGCCAACCCGGATGTCTGGGATACCCAGAAAACCCGGATGAGGATGGATCACTCTGCAGAAGGCGGATTGCGTTCGGTCCAGATTGCCGGAGCCGACCCCGAGATGATGGCGTTTGCTGCCCGCTACAACGTGGAGCAGGGCGCACAGATCGTCGACATCAACATGGGATGTCCGGCAAAAAAAGTGAATAAGAAGTTGGCAGGTTCTGCCCTGCTGCGAGCCCCCGATCAGGTCAAAGCAATTTGCCGGGCCGTGGTTGATGCAGTGGAGGTGCCTGTCACCTTGAAGATCCGCACAGGATGGGATCCGGATAACCGCAATGGCGTGGAGATCGCCCGAATCGCCGAAGATTGCGGTATCGCGGCCCTTGCCGTGCATGGTCGTACCCGTGCCTGCCTCTACAAGGGCGAAGCGGAGTACGACACGATCAGGGCGATTAAGCAGGCCGTATCGATTCCTGTTGTCGCCAATGGTGACATCAACAGCCCGGAGAAAGCCCGGTATGTCCTCGACTATACCGGTGTTGACGCCGTGATGATCGGCCGAGCTGCGCAAGGACGACCCTGGATTTTCCGGGAAATCCGTCATTTTCTTGAGACGGGCACCAAGCTGCCGCCTCCCGAGAGGGAAGAGGTTCGCACCCTGATGAACGAGCATGTAACCAACCTGCACCGGTTTTATGGTGCATATCTGGGAGCGCGCATAGCCCGTAAACACGTGGGCTGGTATCTGGATGAAGAAGAGACGGGCCGAGAATTCCGTAAGCACTTCAATGCCCTGGATTGCGCAGACGCGCAACTTGAGGCACTCGAAGCGTATTTCGATGGATTAGGTTAACAAGATAACTAAAGAGCCGACCGAATATGTTCGAACAAACCCTGACTTCTGATGCATTGGTAACAACTACTCACAATCACGCTGCCGAGCCGACCCAGCGCCCCCTGCGTGACTCTGTGCAACAGGCCCTGCGTAACTACCTGGCCCAGTTGAACGGTCAGGAAGTGATTGATCTGTACGATATGGTTCTCTCCGAAGTCGAAGCGCCGATGCTGGACGTGATCATGCAGTACACCCGTGGTAACCAGACTCGCGCTGCCGTGATGATGGGTATCAACCGTGGCACCCTGCGCAAGAAGCTCAAGCGTTACGGCATGAACTAAGCCGCAACAGATAAGCTATTGAAAATAAAGGCACTTCCATTTTAATGGAGGTGCCTTTTTAGTTTTGAACCCACATTTAAACCCACAACTACTGAACTAGACATCATTGGTGATGGCTCCGATAGAGCGATGTCTAATCATGTTTTCGGACCCTTTGATTGTGGCTGGACATTGAGAACAATGTTTCATACCGTACCACCTCTGTTGAGGTGAGATTCTTGTCGAAATCAACCCGTAGGATAAATACGCCAGCCTATATATTCCTCAACACACCAGAAAGGTTCATAACTCACGAATATGCATAACGTGAGTATGTTACTTACGGCAAAGTTTAGATCTACTAAATCGCACCTTCCCTACAAAGAGATTAAGTAAAATTATTGAATGAACTGGTGTGTATGTGCCGCGCTAGTGAATGACTAATCGCTGTGCTCAGAGATTTGCGGCCTTCGAAGAAGAGTTGGCATTTTCTGAATTTCTAGGGAGGAAAAAACGCTGGATGCATGTACAATAACGCAACTGCACAGACAATGGCGGGGCTCCACCTTATGCGATTTACCGACACGAAAAGCGAAACCCTGAATCTACGAGTATCTCCAACCTTCAAGAAATTCTTGAAGGAGGCCGCAGATCACGAACAACGCAGTATGGTCAACATGCTAGAAGTACTATTGTGCGACTACTGCGACCGCAATGGAATTGTCTCTCTAGCCGAGGAAACTTCTGCACCTGCTACAAAGCAGATGCGAACAGACCGTAAACCGCCCGTGAGAGTAACAGAATGACCTTCCGTTACATTGGTTCCAAATCTAGGCTCATCGATCAGATAACGACCTACATTGGCCCCCCCAAACAGGATGCTTTCTTTGTAGACGCCTTCTGTGGTACCGGAGCTGTGGCAGAGGCGGCGGCTAGCCTAGGATGGAATGTGCGTATAAACGATAGTTTACACTCTGCGGTAATTTCCGCAGGAGCACGGTTAATCAGTTCTAATCAAGCTACGTTTCAGAAACTTGGAGGCTACACCAAAGCTATTGACAAGCTTAATGCTGCCAAACCCAAGCATGGTTTTATATGGCGTGAGTACAGTCCTGCGTCCATGGACTCCTGTGGCCTTGAGCGACGCTACTTCACTCAAGAAAATGCAGCACGCATCGATGCTATGCGGGAGTTAATCTCCGATTGGGTGGGTGCTGGTATTATCGATGAGGTAGAGGAGCGCCTACTCATCGCAGATCTCTTTGGAGCTTTAAATCGGGTGGCCAACATTGCTGGAACCTTTGGCTGCTTCCTATCCAAGTGGACAAATCAATCGCAAGATAAAATCTCTATGCGTTGTCGCGCTCTCAAAGAGAGTGGTGTACGTGTTGAGGCTATTGTGGGTGATGTGTTCGACGTGCCCAACTCAGCCCATGACTTAGTATATTTGGATCCCCCATACACAAAGCGCCAGTACGCGAGCTATTACCACATCCTTGAAACTGTGGCCTTAGGAGATGAACCTGAGGTAAAGGGGGTTGCAGGGCTTCGTCCTTGGAAGAACCTAGCTTCTGATTTCTGCTACAAAACTCGTGCACTCCAAACGCTCTCTCGCCTGGTACATCAGTTGACAGCCCAAAGGGTACTGCTCTCGTACAGCAGTGAAGGACACATTTGCATGCAAGAGATTAAGGCTGAGCTCTCGAAGGTGGGTACGTCCACAATGCATCCTCTTGGTTCCATTGGTCGATATCGCCCCAACAAAGTGGCGAGTAGCGCAGCATCCGACGTAAGCGAATTCTTAGTTGTGGTGGAGAAGCCCATGGCACATCAACCCAAAGCGGTTAAAGCCATCAAGCCAATCGTCATGGAGAACTACGTATGAGTGCACCTCGCCCCGTTGAGGCTGAGTATCTAGCCTCAGCAGAAGCGGCTCTCTTAAAGGCTGTTGGTAGAAGTTATGGTCCAGCCAACTTTGAGCTTCGGCTTCAAGTTTTGGAGGCTGCGTCAGCGCGTTTTGGCGGTTTTGACCTAACGGCGTTTCACGAGGCTTTTGGAGTCAAGAGCAAGCGCCCAGCATCAGAGCTTTTGGAGCTTGCGGCACCTGTAGCAAGTGACATCGAGCGTTCACCTATTCACCCTGCTTTGGCACTGAGTGTCTTGGCGCGTGAGGTCTTGCATGAACAGGATCGAAAAAGCACGGGCGCCTACCATACGGATTTTCGCCTGGCTACACGACTTGCGAAACTCGCAGCCCCCAAGCTCACACATAAGAGCAAGGTGATTGATCCTGCCTGCGGCGCAGGAATTTTGCTAGCAGCGCTGACTCATGCAGTGTGTGGGATGGATCGAGCCAAGACGGCGCATTGGTTGGCTCACGGTGTGTATGCAGCAGATCTTTCGGGCAACTCTTTACGTGCGGCCCTACTTGCGCTTGCTTCATTCACTGATGATGTATCGATTCTTAAAGCTATGCGTACACGTTGGTACTGTGGCGATAGTTTGATGGTAGATCGCAATGTTTGGACTGCCATGGTCCCTGAGGGTTTTGATGCTGTAATCGGCAACCCTCCATGGGAGAAGGTCAAGCTCTCACGGCACGAATTCTTGAAGTCCTCAGGCACCAAGCGCCACTACGGGGCCCAAATTCATGGGCTTGATGAGGAGCTGTTTACCCAGCAGCGTGATGAGGTAACGAACTACTCTCGTCGCCTGTTGGCTCGCTATCCCGATTTGGGTAATGGGGAGCCTGACCTATACATTGCTTTCACTGACCTCTTTTTTGAACTCTGCAAAGAGCAGGGTGTGGTAGCTGCTCTAATTCCAGGTGGGCTCATTCGCTCACAAGGTACCCGCGTCATGCGGCAGAAAATTTTTGATGCGAGCCAAAGCGTGTCCATGTCGATCATTGATAACCGTGCACGGTTCTTTGCCATCGACACACGCTTTAAGTTCCTGGCCGTGGCTTTCACGAAGGCTGGCTCTGAAAAAAGCAAGCGTGAACCCATCACTCTCATGCATGAGCGGGGCACACCTACAGGCTTGGAGATTACGGGTACTGCCACTATTGGGCGTGCAGCACTTGCGGGAGTTCGAGGCGATTTGAGCCTGCCCGAGGTTCGTAACGTGTCTGAGTGGAAGCTCTTCTCAAAGATCGGAGAAGCAGGTGTTTCGTGGGAAGAACCTGGTTATGGCTGGACCCCGAAGTTTTGCCGTGAGGTTGATATGACCAAGGAGCGTCCTAAGTTCTTGGGGTGTGCCACGCCTGGCGCTTTGCCACTGGTGGAAGGTCGAATGGTGCAGGCGCATCGCTTTGGTGTAAAAGGGCACGTGTCTGGCACTGGTCGCCGTGCGTTGTGGGAGGCTTATGCCATAGGATGCTCACGCCTTGCCCCCCAGTTTTGGATTCGCCCCTCCGACGTGCCCCGTACTAACCAGCACCGAGCGAACATGCTGCGAGTGGGCTTTTGCGACATTGCGGGTCAGACCAATGAGCGTTCACTCATGGCGTCATTAATTCCTGCTGGGGTGGTCTGTGGCAATAAGGTGCCCACAATCCTTTTCCCTGAGGACCCATCGGAAGAACGTCTGCTGGTGTGGGTGTCCATCGCCAACAGTTTTACCTTTGACTGGATGCTTCGGCGCGTGCTCACTACGACGGTGAATTACTTCCTGCTGCAAAGCGTGCCCATGCCAAAACTCGCCAAAGATGGTTTGCCATGGAAGAGGTTAGTCAGTGCTGCACGCGAATTGCGCATACTCGACAGTGCAGGGGCTACTCGTGAAACCTACGAGCGTATGGCGCAGCTTCGTGGGGAGATTGATGCGGAAGTGGCCGTGGCCTATGGGCTCGATTTAAAGGACATGGAGTTAGTGCTCCAAGACTTTCCACTTTTGGATAGGGGGCAAGTGTGTCTGCCAGGTGAGGCAAAATCCACAATAACTAGGGATAGTGCGTTGGCTGCAATGACAAAACGTACTGGAAACATGTCAACTGTTTGGTCGCATCGTGTGGCAGATGCTCGTGCGTTGGGGGCGCTAGCTTATGTCCCCTCCGAGCTCGCCCTTGGAGGTGAAGAAATGGAAGAAGGAGCTAAAAGTAATGGCTAGTGGTGCTGGGCATGTTGCCCGAATTCTATACAAAGAAATCGTCGCTGGGGACCTAAGAAAAATTCTTGCCCAGTCAAATGATTCAGAGACTGGTGGTGGTGCCCGCGATTTTCGTTTTGGATCCTTTAAAACACTGCTGCCTGTCATCACGCTGATGTTTCCTAATAAGGCCAAAGAAAAGCGTAAACGCGATGGTGTAGTTGAAGAAATTGACGTGTTCCAAGGAGAGTTTTTCTGGCACGACTCCAATGGGCAGGTTATGCGTAAGGATTCATTCTTTGAGCCTCCAACTGATGTGCGACCATCCGAAGGTCGCATTGCTCGGGTACATGAATACGGCTGTTTTGACACTAGCCGAGTACCCAAAGGTGGCGAAGGCAACCGCGTTTTGCTTTTGCTAATCCAGTTAAGGGATGGGTCCGTTTGGCCCCACTACGCAGAGGAACAAACTTTACGTATCGAGGGCAAATGGGATGCCGTAGTGGCTGCTGAATTACTGGGTTGTTTGGATGCCAAACGTGCAGCTAATCGCGCAGTGATAGGCTACCGAGACTTCACTAACCATGGAAAGTACTGCAATGGTAAGTGAAAACTGCAAACAGGTGTTAAAGCTACTCGCACGTTCGCGCAACGTGCTGGTGTCTGGTGCACCTGGCACGGGCAAGTCCAAGCTCTTGGCCGAAGTTGCGTTGGCCTTTGAAACAGCCTTTGGTCTTGCTCCTGCAGGTGGTCCACCGCAGCTCAATCCCATGGGTGGTATCCCGATTCCTCCTGCTGCTGGGGCTGTTAAAGACATTCCTGCCCCCACGAAGATGGATCGCAAAGTCTTTCGGACGGTCTTCCACCAAAACTCCAAGTACCGCGATTTCTTATCGGGCATCACGCCTGCGGTCAACAAGGCAGCAGGAGACCCAGACTTCACCATCGTGAAGGGTACGCTGTACCGTGCCAGTGAGCATGCGAAAGGTGCCAATGGGGCCGCACTCTTGATCATTGATGAGATCAACCGAGGTCCTGCGGTGCAGGTGTTCGGTGGTGCAATTGTGGCCATTGAGTCCGATAAACGCTTGGCCTCTGATGGGGGCAAACGTGCTGAAACGCAGTTCTTTGAAATGCTCGACCCCGTATCTGGTGATGTGATCGAATATGCTCTGCCTCATGACCTCTATATCTTGGCTGCGATGAATCAGGCCGATGCGTCTGTGGAGCCCTTGGATGTCGCGTTCTTGCGTCGCTGGGAACCTATGCGCTTGGAGCCTGATGAAGCGGCTTTGCGGACGTTTTACGGTCTGGGTGCCAAGGGGGTCAATGCATTGCCTGATGAACCTGCCGGCGTGAACGATGCCTTGGAGGCTTCGGTTAGAGCCTGGATTGCTATAAACTCGCAAATTGCTCTGGGCCGTGGTCCCGAGTTTCAGATCGGGCACGGTGCACTGATGTCGGATGTGAAACCGCAAACATTGGGCCTTAATGAAGCTTTGGGCACGCTGTGTGTAGGGTGGGCAAAGATTCGCACACACGTGGAAGAGGTGTTCTTCGGAGACCTCCGAGGCATCGCCGCAGCTCTTAATGCGCTAGATGGACCAGCCTTTAATCCGTTCAAGCTCACTGAGACGACCTTTGCGGATGATTTACGCTTTCGACTCGAAGGTCCGACAAACTTTGACGAAGACAACATCTACGGAGTTCTCAGGGCTTTTGCCAATCCTAGGGAGTAGTTGGTGACACATACACGAACAAGGCTATCCCTCGTTGAGTACGGAGCACCTGTTGACCTTAGTCGTTCGATCGCTGATGCAATTGGGGTCGATCGGACTAAGGCCAACAGCCTTTTAATTGAAGCAGGAAAACGCGCAGCATCGAGCCTGAGGCTTAATTACAACCCCATCAGTGTGGATGCGAAAGGTACACGCGCTATTGATTTTGCAGGTCTCATTCGCCTAGCTCCATCCGTGGAGTTGGAGGTAGCCCCTAAGTTTCTTGGGCTGAATGATACCGATGCTGAGTGGCGAGAGGATTTTTTTTTCCTTTCCACGCTTTCTCGGCATGGGCGACTTTTGGCTTCCGATCGCTTGTCAGCTTCAGGTGGTATGCCACGGGACCTATCTACGTTAGTAGCTCGCTCCATCACCGACATGTATGAAGCTCGTAAACGTAGGCCACTACGCAGCTATCGGAGAGTACGTGAGTCTGACTTCTTCATTGATGGTGACCCTGACCCTGTGGATCTGCTTTTTCCTACTCCAGATGGTTTTGAGCAAGATCTCATTCGCTTTGACCAACGCAACGGGTGGAATGCAGATATCCTGGCGGCAGCCAAAGAGCTTCTGAGTGAGGTGAGGGAGCCCTCGCTTGTAAGCTCATTGGTACGACTCATCGAGACACTTTCCCCTCAAGGCGGCCTCTCTCATCATCAAAGACCTATTCCTGCTAGACATCGCATGTGGAGGCCGTTACATGAGCTTTCCGTTGATGTGCTTAATGGACTGGGTATGAACTACAAGCAAGGCAATGCAAAAGCTCCGGGTTATTTGGTTGCCACTTGGCGAGTTTGGGAAGATCTATTGTCGCTTGTATTACGACTGGGCTTTGGGCGCTCTGTTGTTGTGGCCCAGAAAGCCTTCAGCCTTGGCACTAGGACCAGAGGCAACATAGGTGTAACAAGATTGCTGTCAGTTTTCCCAGACTTTGTAATCGAGCCTGATGGAGATAGGCCCCGTATGATCTTGGATGCTAAATATAAAGGGCACGTAGAGAAGAATGGGCAGACTCGCATTTCTGAGGCTGATATCTACGAATCTCTGGCCTTTTCAAGAGCTACTTCGTGCAATCTAGTTGTGCTTGTTTATCCCGCGCTACCAACTGATGAGCTACAACCTATTGGTACTTGTATTGTGTTTGAAAAAATCCAAGTAGGATTAGTATATATATTAGGTATTCAGATTGAGACTAGAGGTATTTCAAAAGCTGGCGCGCTTAACAAATTTGCATCTAGTTTAGCAAACTTTTTATCATCTGTATGGTCTGGAGTGTTCTAGGCTGCGTTCTCAAAATGCTGGTTTTCTGTCCACCAATAATTTCCGCAAGTAACGAAGGCAGAAAGCCAGCTTGATAAAAGCAGCAACACCTCCCCCTAGCTTTTCATATCTCGTTGAGAGTCAACGAAACTTCTTAAACCATCCGAAGCTGCGCTCGACCACCTGTTGTTTGCGATAACGAGCTTTGTCTAATACATGTTGACCTCCTTTATTATACCGCCGCTGGCCGCGTGCGATAACGGCCTGATGAGGTTGGTATCCTTACCATGGCCAACGCACTGTAAGCGTCCAGCAAAGGCCGTATTGACAAAGGCGATAGGTTATTCAGCAGGGTAGAGCAACACGCCAAGGCAGCAGTTCACTGACCCTGTTCACCGGCCAGTCTGCGATCACATTCAGTACATGCCGCGGGTAATGCTCCGGATCCACCCCGTTCAACTGGCAGGTGCCGAGTAAGCTGTACAACAAGGCTCCCCGTTCACCGCCATGATCAGAGCCAAAAACAGGAAGTTCTTTCGCCCCAAGCTCACTATCTAGCCGTAGCGTATTCTCCGCGATGTCGTTGTCTACCTCTACCCAGCCGTTTTCGGCGTAGTATGTCAGTGCTGACCACTGATTCAAGACATGGGCGAAGGCCTTGGCCAATTCTGAGTGACGCGAGAGCGATTGCATCCTATCCCGTAACCAGGTCTCCAGCTCTTTCAGTAAGGGCTTTGCCCGTCGTTCTTGTTCTGCTGCCAACCGTTGCTCTGCCGACATGCCGCGCAGCTCTGCTTCTAGGCTGTAAAGCTGGCCAATCCGTTTGAGAGCTTCGTCTGTGTTATCCGATGGAGTTCAGATATGCACATCATGGATCTTTCGCCTGGCATGAGCCCAGCAAGCTGCTTCCTTTATCGTGCCCGCTGGTCGATCTTCGCGATATAGCTCATTAAATCCTGCGTAGGCATCTGCCTGTAGGACACCGCTGAAATCGGCAAGATGGCTTTGCGGATGGACGCCCTTTCTATCAGAACAATATCGCCACCTGAACAATCGCTTACTTTTCGGCATCTGTCTAAATATAACCAAAACGCAGTTCACCGGATATCAGCTTGGGTAATAAAGTATCTCGGAGGTTGGTTAAGGCTAAGGTCTCGATAGATATGTGCTCTATGTGTTTATCCCAGCTCGAACATAACAATTCAAACCTATTGACAACATTGCCATCTGGCTTAATTAAATGTAGAGAATGTAGGTCTTTCTGGGTGATACATCCAAACACAGTGCCTGCAGCTTCAAAAAGCTTCAATTTTTCTGAAAGGCTACTAATGGTATAATAAGAGAACGATATGCTACCTGATTTATGTCTAGCTGCTGCAAGACCTCGGCCAATGGCACAGTTTTCATTCGCTAAGTTAATATGACCAACAGGTGCTCTCATACTGACCAACGTATCATTTTTTTTTGCTATGCGTTTTGGTTTGGTACAATAAATCCGTTCACTAGGAAATCTGAATCCAAAATCCATTTTACCTTGAAAAAATGGCATTCCATTTTTATTTTTATTGTATGTTGTACTTGGAGGTGACTGCCCTATTATCACATCAAACTCAGCACCAAAATTTGAAATCGCCCACCCCTGTGGCACCCAGCCACCGAGACCTAGACAAGGCTCTGTACACTTCTCAAATGCAGAGGGGAATAGTTGACGAGTAGCATCTGGTAGGGGCTTAAAGTCCTGACGCGCTCGCACTGCTCTACGCGTCTCGGCACGCCGAAGCAGCTCGCTGGGATACTCCAAGCCCTGTTCAAAGAAGTTCGTATCCAGTGCATTATCGACCACAGGATCAAAGTCCACAAACCACGATTTAAATAGCGCTAGCGCCATCTGCTCCAATGTCATGTTGATCTGATGGTTCAGGGCAACTTTATCATCTAAAGATGATAGGAAATGTGAGATTTTAGCTCGTTCATTAAGTGGTGGTTGAGGGATTTTCAATCCTTTTATATTTTTTAGACTGATAGTTTTCTGAGCAGCACCAACAGCCATACTATCTATTTCCCTCATCAGTGGAGGAGAAATAAGCGCATAATACAAAAACCGATCATTATCTCTTGGTATTATAAAGGCTACATTCTGCCCTAGACAGAATTTGTCCTTAGAAGATACATAAGAAATTTTGCGATGGCGGCCCACTCTGGAAATAATTAAATCTCCCACCTCAGGATCTCGGCCCTTGGAATAATCTGCATATACATCAGCAGTTACTTTTTTTGCGCCTATTAACGAGAGCTCGCCACCTTTCACATCAACGACACGAACCATCGGATATCCTGACTCGCTATATTGAGGCGTTTGATGTTTGGAGTCGATTACCGTAGCAATATTTTCCAATGGTAAAGCAGACCAATTACTCCCCATAACCCAGGGCCTCCATACTAATACGGATCGATTTATCAAGCTCAATATTTTTATTCAATTGGTGATAGAGAGTTTGGGTGAGACTATTTATTTTAGTCTCAAAATCTATATCATCAGCTTCAATATTGACAGCCCCCACATAGCGACCTGGAGTAAGTATGTAGTCGTTGGTTTTGATTTCAGTCAAGGAGACTGCCTTGCAAAAACCGACTTGATCTTGGTACTGCGCAATACTGATCTTGTTCGCCTTTATACGGTGCTTGAGTTGGCTATCGTTACAGCGCCAGGCGTGGAAAGTATCTGCGATAGTTTTGATATCGTCAGTCGTCAGCTCTTTTTGGGAGCGACTAATCATGGAGCCTAGGTTCTGGGCATCGATAAACAGCGTCTCACCGCTGCGATCGCGATAACCATATTTGAGACTGGCCTGCTTGTTTTTACTTATAAGCCATAGACAGACAGAAATCTGAGTAGTGTAGAAGAGCTGGCTAGGCAGGGAAATTATGCATTCGATACGATCATCTTCGAGCAGCTGTTGACGAATCTCTCCTTCACCGCGGCTATTTGAACTCATTGAGCTATTGGCTAGCACCACACCAGCAACACCGTCCTCAGAGAGCTTGGAGAGTATATGGAGTATCCAACCATAGTTGGCATTGCCGGTGGGTGGAGTACGAAAACCATCAAAACGCGGATCGTTGGTAAGCTCCTCATCCTTGCGCCAGTCTTTTAAGTTAAACGGTGGGTTGGCCATAATGAAATCGGCTTTGAGATCAGGGTGCTGGTCCGCAAAGAAGGTATCGGCCGGGCGTTCCCCCAGATTGCCTGAAAGACCGCGCACCGCTAGATTCATTTTGGCTAGCTTGTAAGTGGTGCTGGTCATCTCTTGACCGTAGATGGTGATATCCTGGCTCTTGCCCTTATGACTTTCAACAAATTTGATGGACTGAACGAACATACCGCCCGAGCCACAGCAAGGGTCATAGATCTTACCCTGATAGGGTTCTAGCATCTCTGCCAACAAGGTCACCACCGACTTGGGAGTATAGAATTCGCCGCCGCCCTTGCCCTCGGTGGCGGCAAAGCGACCAAGGAAGTACTCATAGACCCGCCCAACCAGATCCTCTTCCGTGAGATGGCATTCGTTGGCTAGGGTGTCGATATTTTCGATTATGTCGACCAGCGACGAGAGGCGTATTGCCTCGAGCCCCAGACGGGAGAAGTAGTTATCGGGCAGGGCACCGGCCAGCGCCGGGTTGCGCTTTTCGATGGTTGCCAAGGCTGTGTCGATCAGCACAGCTAAATCATCTTGCTTGGCTCGTGCTTTTACATAAGCCCAGCGCGCCTCTTCGGGTAGAAAAAAGACGTTGTCTTGCTGATAAAAGACATCCATCTCCAGAAAGTTTTCTTGGCCGCTCTTGATCAGCTGCTTGCGCTTGGACTCGAACTTGTCGCTGATAAATTTCAGGAAAACTAGGCTCAGCACCACATGCTTGTATTCCGCCGATTCCACGCAGCCACGCAACTGGTTGGCGGTATCCCAGAGAGTTTCTTCAAAGCCTTTCGCGGCTTTCTTGGTAGGAATTTTAACCATGGTTTAGTCTTCAAAGAAGTAATCTGAATCTAGGAATTTAATGATAAAGGTCTGGCGAATGGTGACGCCGCACCTATGTGCGATCATAACCAGGTTGGCCTTAGCCCAGACTATGCAGCTACGCAACGCTGTTTGGAAGCAGCTCGGTAGTAAAGCCATAGTGCTGACAAACCCGCTCGAACATCGCGCGCAAAGAGCGTGCTACACCATCGCTCAATAACTTGAGCACCGCATACATCATGGCTTCGTAGCTGAGCATAGTTACTTTCATCAGGTAACCAGAGCGAGAAAAAACAGGCGCTTATCTTGCCACAGCACCACAGCTGGAGCCAGCTGGTATCGAGATCATGGGAAGCGACCTCAAAAACAAAGGGAAGGCCATGTATTGGCCTTCCCCAAGACCTACCCACTTATCACGGAGGAATAGGTGCCAAAATGTTACCACAAGCGGATTTGTGGTCACGCCTTGCGGTCAGGATTGGCCTCCATGATCGTCGTTGGGTAAATGGCTAAGTAGACATAGCCGTAGCTGCCAAGGGTGTCGGCTTCGCAGGTAAAGCCGCCGTGCTGGATAGTGATGCAGTGCTGACGTTGGGCATCCAGTTCGCCGGTCAGCAGCTTGGCTTCCAGTGCCTTGATGATCTCCGGGAAAGCCAGGTCGAGCTTGGCTACCTGCACCTCACTCCAGTCACCTATCAGACTGGCCCGATCGGATAGAAAATCAAGCCGGTAGCGGCTCTGTATCAGACGAGCGCCAAAGCGTGGGGAGATATCACGTGGCAGACCCCAGCTGATGCTGGGGAGCGGTGTGAGAGCTGGAGCCTCAGGTTGCTGTGTAGCAGAGTATGTGGGATGGGGTGTGGTCATGATTAGCGATACCTCAATTGGGTGTGGATGATAGTGCCGGGTACGTTGTGGCGCTGGCGTAGTCTGGCCAGGTGCTCGGGAAGGTCGGTCAGACTGGCCAGTCGCCCTCGGTAGAGCCGGGAGAGATTGATGTAGTCAGGGTGACTCACGGTGATGGTCACCTGATGCCCTGGCTGCCAGCGGCCAAACAGGCGTGCTTTGGCCTCTTTGATGGTGGTGATGCCTGGGGCGGGTAGCATTTGCCGGTTGCGCAGATGCAGTTTGTTTAGCTCGGGGGCATAGCGATGCACCTCGAGTCCGGTGATAAGACGGGTCATGTTCGGTGACTCCAATGATGCAAAGGGCCAGCCTGTGAGGGCTGGCCCTTTATGTTGTTTGTTGATGAGCGATGAGATGTTCGCGGTGGCTAGCCGTTGTAAAACAGGATGTAGTTCACACCAGCTTGCTGGGCAGCAGTGAGCAAGGGCTGCAGTGCTGGCGGGATGGCATCGAGCTCTATAGCCAGGTTCAGGGTGAACTCATAGGCGGAGTCATCCTTCACACCGACATGTTCATGGGAGGCCATTTGCTTGACCCATTGCCATTCCGGCACCAGGTCTGCGTCATCGTAGTCGCCGATGATGGAACTCATGGCGACATCCAGCATCTGCATCACCGGATGGCCTGCCAGTGGGTTAGGTGTTGCTGGTAGGGTGTTGGTCATTGCATCGTTCCTTGTTGTCTGGGCTGTGCGTTACAGCTGATTGATAGCAGGCTTGCAATTGAGCCTGTCCAGCAGATGCAGCGAGCCGTACTGGGCTATCAGCCGGTCGATGGCCATCTGGGCGCAGGTCGTTCTGCTGGGCTTATTTTCGGGGATTGCGTAACGCGCGGTGAGCCAGCCACCGAGTAGCGCGATGCGGTAGCCACTCGGGATGTGGGTGAGCGACGTACCGATGCCCCTCCCATGAATGAGGAAGGGCACGGCCTGCCCGCCGATGTTGATATCCATGCGTTGGCCCTTGAGCTCAAAGGTGGTGAGCTCGCCAGTTTGCGGATGTTTGCCGGGTACCTTGATGGTGATGTTCTTAGCCATTTCACACCTCCGGTTTGGCTTCAAAATGGTGGGTCACAACGCCCGCCTCCGGGTCGATGCTAATAAACGCCGGGGCTTGCGGGTGGTACTGGTAGAGCCGCGCCAATTCAGCGCGAAACGCCTCAACATTCGGTGCAATCACATGACTGGTATCCCCTTCGGCGTAGGTAAAGGTTTCCAGCTTCTCTGTGTGAATCCAGATGCCGAAGTACCAGGCATCCTCTTCGGTGTCGTATTGTTGCCAACCTTCAGCCAGTAGCGTCCGGTCGTAGTAGTAACGGTCAGCCTGATGGCTGCCTCGGTCGATGCGGCAACCGGTCACAGTGAGCTCAAACGGGATACGCCCCGCCTTGCGGGCTTTCTTGACCCGGCGTAGCAGCTTGAGGGCCTTGGCTCTGCTACGGCCATTACCAAGCGGGAGTAGCTGCCTGGCCCGCAATGCCAGATGGGTCATTATCTTCGGTGCGGTGTTGTGGTTGAGCTGGCCGCGACGGCGGTTCAAGGCAGATGCGAAAGGCGCCAGGTAGCAATACCTGGCGCCTTTCCTTTATGCTCTCCCCTCCATTTCAACATGACGACCCCGATGAACCGCACTCCCCTGCTGCTGATGGTACTGGTCACCCTGCTGGCCGCTGCCGGCTGGCTCTTCTCGAAAGAGGCAATCCGCGAACTGCCCCCCGCCGCCTTTATCGGCAGCCGCTTTCTGCTGGCGGCGCTGCTGTTGCTGCCGCTCGCCTGGCTGCGTGAACCGCCGCCGACTCGCGCCCAACTGCTGCGCGCCGCCGGCTGCGGCACATTGCTCGGTGCCAGCCTGTTACTGTGGGTCACCGCCATCAGCCAGAGCGATGCGCTGGGCAGCGGCGCTTTTATCATGAGCGTCGCGACCCTGATGGCCCCGCTGGCCGCCTGGGCCGCCTTTAGAGCCAAACCCGGCCGTCACTACTGGCTCACCCTGCCCATCGCCATCGCCGGTTTGCTACTGCTCTCCAGCAGCACCCACTGGGGCGTGTCGCTTTCGCTGTTCTGGTTTCTGGCGGCGGCCACCACCCTCGGTATCCAGCTTGCCGTCCATCGCCACTTCGCCCAATCCATTGCCCCCACCTGGCTCACCTGCATCCAGCTGGCGATGACCGGCCTGCTCGGCACCCTGCTCTCCCTGCTGACCGAACAGTGGCCCGAGGCTGGAGTCAGCCACGGCATCTGGGGCTGGTTTGCGGCGAGCGTCTTGATCGCCACCACATTGCGCTACTGGCTGCTCACCCATGCGTTGAGCAAGATGACTACCGCCCACGCCGCCCTGATGATGCTGCTGGAACCGGTCTGGACCCTGATCCTGAGCACCCTCTTCTATAGCGAACCCCTCGGCGGCGCCAAACTGGCCGGAGCCGGACTGGTGCTCGGCGCCCTGGTGCTCTACCAGCTCCCCCTGCTGCTGCGCAGTGCACGGCTCAAAACGCCCGTCTAATACGCGTCACCGCCCTGCAGGGCGGTGTCGCCATTTCACTCCTGTTTGCTTATCTTGTCCTGCCAATGCTGACGTTCTGTTAACGACATTTAACCCTTGGTATCCAGAGGGTTAAAGGGCATACCCCATGAAAAAATGCCATATGGCCAGCTTGATGAAGGTCACATTCCTGCCCCTCTTCGCTCCCTATGATGCCCCCATCATCGGTCTGGACAACCCTGACGATGGCCACACATGGGAATAACAAGAGAAAAGACTATGCAGCAAACCAGCCCCCTCAAGACGGTCACGGTCAGCATATTGGCAACCGCCATGCTGATCTTTGTGGCCCAGTACCTGATAGGCAAACAGGAGATCAAGATAGGCATCGCCATCATTCCGATCCTGCCGATGCTCTTTGCCGTCATCATCGGCATGATTGTCTCCGCCAAGCCGGTCAAGGATCGCATCCCCGGCTGGAAGAGTCTCTTCACCGAGAAAGAAGAGGGCTTCTGCGGCAAGATGGTGGGCTTCAGCCTGCTGATCCTGGGCACCCAGTACGCGGGGATGATTATCCCCAACCTGAAGATGATCCTGAGCGTTGGCGTGCCGCTGTTCCTGCAGGAGATTGGCAACCTGCTGCCGATCCTGATCGCCATCCCGCTGGCGGTGAAGTTCGGCTTTGGCCGTCGCGCCATCGGGGCCTGCTCCTCCATCAGCCGTGAGCCCTCCGTCGCAGTGATTCAGGGCAAGTTCGGCACCGGCTCTCAGGAGTACATCGGCGTGCTGGCCATCTACCTGTGCGGCTCCGTCATCGGCACCCTCTGGTTCAGCGTGCTGGGCAGTATCGCCCCGCTCACCGGTCTGCACCCGCTGGCGCTGGCTGCAGGCTCCGGTGTGGGCTCAGGCTCCATGCTGAGTGCCGCCTCCGGCGCCCT
The DNA here is from genome assembly GCF_049171595.1 of Aeromonas sp. 603607. NCBI lineage: Bacteria > Pseudomonadati > Pseudomonadota > Gammaproteobacteria > Aeromonadales > Aeromonadaceae > Aeromonas > Aeromonas sp. 603607. The sequence continues at coordinate 24,418 of NZ_JAAKOV010000021.1, read as the reverse complement.
GATCAACGGTCTCGACGAAGCGCTGGCTCAGCAGGTGCTGAGTATCGCGGCAGCCTCGAACCTGCTCTCATCTGCCCTCGGCGCTCTCTCCCTCACCTATCTGGGTCTGCCGCTCGCTGAAAAAATCTATGCCCTGACTGCCAAAGGAGAGAAAGCATGAAAAGCATCGTAATGGATATGCGGTTTGTCTTTCTGGCGATCCTGCTGGCCATGTTCACCCAGACCCTGACCACCGGCACCCCGCTCTGGCTGATGGGTGACAGCTTCATCGCCATGTCGCTGGTGGTGTTCGCTTCGCTGATTGCCAAGCGCTATCTGCCCTCCTCCCTGCCGGCGTTTGCCTATGCCACCATCATCGGCATTCTCATCTGCCTGCCGGAGACCCCGGTGCGCGGTCTCTTTATCGACGCAGTTGCCAAGATCTCCTTCCTCTCCTGCTGCGTACCGCTGCTGGCTTTTGCCGGTCTCTCGGTGGGCGGTCAGCTGGAAGAGCTGAAGAAGATGTCCTGGAAAGTGATCCTGATCTTCATGATCGTCTCCACCTGCTGCTTCTTCGGCGCCTCGCTGGTGGCCCAACTCGGCTTCTCCATTCAAGGGATCATCTGATGAACAACATTCACATTGAACCGGCCCTGCTGGCCCTGCGCGACTTCAGTCAGGAAGTGCGCCACCATCTGCACACCATTCCGGAGGCCTCCGGCGTCGAGTTCAAGACCTCGGCCTACTGCCGCGAGCTGATGGCAGGCTTTGGCTACCGCCTCACCGACTACCCGGGCTTCACCGGTTTTCACGGCGATCTGGTGGTTGATCCTGTGCTGCCGACCATCGCTTTCCGGGCCGACATGGATGGCCTCGAGATGCACGACATGAGCGACGTTGCGTTCAAGTCGACCCACAAGGGAATGGCTCACAACTGCGGTCACGACTCCCATATGGCGATCGCTCTGACCGCAGCCAAGTTTCTGGCCGCCAACCGCGATCGCCTGCAGTACAACGTCCGCTTTATCTTCCAGATGGCGGAAGAGGACATGCGGGTGCCGGGCGCCGAGAAGATGGTGGAACTGGGCTGCATGAAGGGGGTGGACGAGGTCTATGCCCTCCATAACGACGGTGCCATGGAGACCGGCACCATCAAGTTCAACCACGGTGTGATGTCCTCCTGGGGCTCCGCCTGGACGCTGGATGTGCACGGTATCTCCGCCCACGGCTCCACCCCCCACAAGGGGCTGGATGCCATCCGTGAAGCGGTGCGGATCATCGAGGACATGGACTACATCGTCGCCAAGCGCACCAGCCCGTTCAGCCCGGCGGTGTTTGGCTGCGGCATGATCAACGGCGGCACCATCCCCAACGCCATCGCCGACCATGTGCAGGCGCGCGGCACCATCCGTGCCATGGATGCCGAGACCGACCAGATCCTGAAGAACAGCTTCAAGGAGATCGTAGCCCAGAGCGAACTGCGCGGCTTCAAGACCAAGATGGTCTATGCCGGGTATCCGGCGGTCGAGAACCACGCCGATGCCTGCGCCCGTCTGCTGCAAGCGGCCGCCGACGTATTGCCCTCCGAGGGGATCAACGCTCAGGGTCAGCCGATGACCGGCAGCGAAGACTTCAGCTATATGGTCAACGCCTGCCGTGGCCGCAAGGGGGCCATGTTCTTCCTCGGCAGCGGCTGTCAGGCCAAAGGGATCTGCAACTACCTGCATGCGAATCCCTACTACCTCGATGACGACTGCCTGCTGGTCGGAGCCCAGATCTTTATCAATCTGGCGACCCGCAGCGCTTAATCCCGCATACCGATAAAACCAGAAGAGAGGCCAAGGCCTCTCTTTTTTTGTCTCTGTATTTTTGCTCTGTGTACGCGGCAAACAGCCCGCGGCTAGAGCCACGGCAACTCCGCCATATTGGTGGCGGGCGGCTGGTTGATAAGGTGCAGCTGCACCGTCTCCCGGCTGATATGGGGGGCGTAGAGGTGGATAAAGTCGTACATGTAGTCGCGCAGATGGGCATGCTTGCGCAGGCAGATGTGGGTGGCGCTCGAGGCGATCAGGTGGTCGATGTTGAGGCTCACAAGATCCTCCCTGTCCCCCTCGTCGAAGGCCACGCTGGCAATCACCCCGACCCCCATCCCGAGCCGGACGTAGTGCTTGATCACATCGGTATCGGTGGCGGTCAGCACGGTTTTCGGCGAGAGGCCATGGCGGCTGAAGGCCTTGTCCATCTTGGAGCGGCCGGTAAAGCCGAATACATAGGTGATGAGGGGATAGCGGGCCAGATCGGCCATCGAGAGCGGCTGGCAGTCGATCAGCGGATGACCGTGGGGTACCACCACGCTGCGCCCCCAACGATAACAGGGGACGGCGACCAGCTCGTCGAACAGATACATGGACTCGGTGGCGATCGCCATATCCACATCGCCGCTTTGCACCATCTGAGCCAGTTGGGCAGGTGCTCCCTGATGGAGCTGGATCGCCACATCGGGATAACGACGGCTGAACTCGGTAATCACCGCTGGCAGCTTGTAGCGAGCCTGGGTGTGGGTGGTGGCGATACGCAGCACCCCGCTGGTGGCCAGTTGCTCCCCCAGCGACAGCTGGTTGATCTGCTCCACCTGCGCCACCACCCCCTTGGCCAACTCCATCACCTGCTCGCCTGCGCTGGTCAAGCCGACCAGATTCTTCCCCTTGCGGGTAAAGAGGGCGAGTCCCAGCTCATCTTCCAGCATCTTCATCTGCTTGCTGAGGGTCGGCTGGGAGGTATAGAGCTTCTCCGCCGTCGCCGAGATGTTGAAGTTGTTCTTCACAATCTCGGTAAAGTTCTTGAGCCGGGCGATGTTCATCTGGGCAAGGGATCTCGCTGCTGCGGCCAGTAGGGCTGACCTGAAAAAGAGAGAGCGGGGCTGGCCCCGCAGCTGACTGCCGACCATACCACAGCGCGGCGCACGATAATCTGCCCCAGGTCAGAAAGCCACGAGCTAGTCGCTGGCGAGCTTGATCCCGAGTCCGACAAACAGGGTGCCGATGCCCCGGTTGAGCCAGCGACCGAGACGCTGTGACAACCGAACCCTGTGGCTGGCATAGACGGTGGTAAAGACCAGCAGGTGACACCAGATGATACCGCCCAGGTTGAAGATGCAGCCGAGCAGGATAAAAGCGAACGCCTTGTCGGGGGCATCCGGTGCGATGAACTGGGGCACGAAGGCGAGGAAAAAGAGCGCCACCTTGGGGTTGAGCACATTGGTCAGCACTCCCTGCCGGTAAATCTGGCCATAGGAGAGGGCGGGCAGTGTGACCCCTCCCGCCATTGCACCCGTTGCCTGCTGGCGCAGCAGGGAGAACCCCAGATAGATGAGGTAGATGGCGCCAGCCAGCTTGATGAGGGCAAACAGCTCGGCCGACGCGCTAAGCAGGGCCGACAGACCGAGGGCCGCCGCCAGCACATGCACCATGACACCGGTGCCGATGCCCAACGTCGCGACCGAACCGGCACGCCACCCTTGCGAGCCGCTGCGCAGCATGACCAGCAGGGAGTCGGGTCCCGGCATGATATTGAGCAGCAACCCCGAGACCATAAACAGTGCAAGATCATGAATACCGAACATCATCCCTCCCCTCGTAAAGAAAAACCAAACAAAAAGGGCTCCGCAGAGCCCTCTTTCCTTTCACTCTGCGGCAGCTGACGCATCATCAGCTGTCCCGCCAGCCATCAGGGCCGCAGCGCCTTGTCCGCCCGCGAGATGCCGCAGACGCCGGAGCGCACCACTTCGATGATCTCGTTGGTCTGGGCGGCAGTCTTGATAAAGGCATCCAGCTTCTCGCTGGTGCCGACCAGCTGCACCGTGTACTGCTCGGGAGTGACGTCGACGATCTGGCCACGGAAGATATCCGCCAGCCGTTTCAGCTCGTCACGGGCCCCACCGGCGGCACGCGCCTTGACCAGCGCGATCTCCCGTTCGATATGCTCCCCTTCGCTCAGGTCACACACCTTGAGCACATCCACCAACTTGTGCAGTTGCTTCTGAATCTGCTCCAGCACCCGCTCGTCACCCATGGTGACTATGGTCATGCGTGACAGGGTGGGATCCTCGGTCGGCGCTACCGTCAGGGTCTCGATGTTGTAGCCGCGCTGGGAGAAGAGACCCACCACCCGGCTCAGGGCGCCGGATTCGTTCTCCAGCAGAACGGAAATTATATGTCTCATCAGGTTCTCTCCGTCTTGCTCAGCCACATCTCATCCATGGCACCAAACTTGATCTGCATCGGATAGACATGCTCATCCGGATCGACCGAGATATCCATGAACACCAGCCGATCCTTCATGGCGAAGGCCTTCTCCATGGCGCTCTCCAGCTCGGCCGGATCGCTCACCGCGATGCCGACGTGGCCGTAGGCTTCCGCCAGTTTGACAAAGTCCGGCAGGGACTCCATGTAGGAGTGGCTGTGACGACCGCCGTAGAACATCTTCTGCCACTGCTTGACCATGCCCAGCGCACGGTTGTTGATGGAGATGATCTTGATGGGCACCCCGTACTGCATGCAGGTCGAGAGCTCCTGAATATTCATCTGCACCGAGCCGTCGCCGGTGACGCAGCAGACCACCGCATCCGGGTTGGCAAACTGGGCCCCCATGGCGGCCGGAATACCGAAGCCCATGGTGCCGAGGCCACCGGAGTTGATCCACTGGCGCGGTTTGGCAAACGGGTAGTAGAGCGCGGCAAACATCTGGTGCTGGCCGACGTCAGAGGCGACGAACGCCTCACCCTGAGTCACCTTGTAGAGGGTCTCGATCACCTGCTGCGGCTTGATCTGGGTAGCCGACTTTTCGTAGGCAAGGCAGTGACGGGAGCGCCACTGGTTGATCTGGCTCCACCAGTCCGCCAGCGCCTCCTTGTCGTTATCGAAGCCACACTCGCGGATCACCTCCAGCATCTGCTCCAACACGGTTTCCACCGAGCCGACGATGGGCACATGGGCCTGCACTGTCTTGGAGATGGAGGTGGGGTCGATGTCGATATGGACCACGGTGGCATTGGGGCAGAACTTGGCCACGTTGTTGGTGACGCGGTCATCGAAGCGGGCACCCACGGCGAAGATGAGATCCGAGTTGTGCATGGTCTTGTTGGCTTCGAAGGTGCCGTGCATCCCCAGCATGCCGATGGATTGCGGATGGGTACCCGGGAAGGCGCCCAGCCCCATCAGGGTGGTAGTGACCGGCAGGTTCAGCAGCTCCGCCAGCTTGGTCACCAGATGGTCCGCATTGGCGTTGATGGCGCCACCACCCACGTACATCACCGGGCGCTGGGCTTCTACCAGCAGCTTGGCAGCCCGCTTGATCTGCCCTTTATGGCCAGACTTGGTCGGGTTGTAGGAGCGCAGGGAGACCGTCTCGGGATACTGGTAGGGGAATTTCTCTTTCGGGTTCTGCACATCTTTGGGCAGATCCACCACCACCGGCCCCGGGCGGCCGCTGGCGGCAATGTAGTAGGCCTTCTTGATGGCCTCGGGAATATCGCTCGCCTTCTTGCACAGGAAGCTGTGCTTCACCACCGGGCGGGAGATACCGATCATGTCGGTCTCCTGGAACGCATCCTCACCGATCATGCTGGTCGGCACCTGACCGGAGAGGATCACCAGCGGAATGGAATCCATATAGGCGGTGGCAATACCGGTAATGCAGTTGGTCGCTCCCGGGCCTGACGTTACCAGCACAGTCCCCACCTTGCCGGTGGAACGGGCGTAACCGTCAGCCATGTGAACCGCGGCTTGCTCGTGCCGCACCAAAACATGCTCCATCTTGCCGTTTTCGAAGAGAGCGTCATAGATGTCGAGCACTGAGCCACCAGGGTAGCCGAAGACGTGCTCAACTCCCTGATCTTCCAGCGCTCTAACCACCATCTGGGCGCCTGATAACATCTCCATGATAAAGCCCTCCAGGCTTTGCTCCGTTTAGCGAATCCCGCCGACGATGCCGTGCTTCCCGGCACGGCCCGATCCGTTTCTTGTTGTTATCTGAATGCAGATCGGTCCAATTCAGCCCCGTCGACAGTAGAAAAAAAGGATTTTTCCGTCATTCACCCGAAAATAGGGTGAAAAACCAACTTAACCCGCTTCATAAAGCTTGTCCACGGCTTTATCTGACCAGAACAGTCATACATTTCAACCGGCTATTAACATTCAATGACTTGCCGCAGCGAGCATGAGACAAAAGGGAAGGAAGTCGGGGAATGGCCAGCGGATCATTCCGCAGAGGGGAAAAACAGCCACAAAAAAGCCCACCGCTCAGCGATGGGCTTGATGCCGAATGATGACTCAGTTCTCCTGATCCGGCTCCGCCAACCAGATCTGCTGATCCGGATCGGTCTCTTCACTGACCGAAATGCTGACACCCATATCGAGCAACTCGTGCAGGGTGAGATTATCAGCCAGGTTCATGACTTCGCCGTTTTCATTGGTAAAGCGCATTTGCTCCGTCCTCTCCTTGGTGGTATCGCCTTTCAGTCTAGTCAACAACGCTCACTTGCGATAACCAGCAACTGGATAAACAGTCGCCCCCATCCAGCTCGCTCAGGCGATCACTCACCTCCTCCGGAAACAGGGTGCGCGCCCAGAGCCGCCGTGACAGAGAGGCCACGCTCTCGTCCGCGCCCGCCGCCAGCCAGCGGGCCAGCTCCCCCGCTACATCGGGGTAACAGACAGCCCCCGGCGAGGCGCTGTCGAGCCAGGTGCGCACCAGATTGGCATCGAGCACATCCATCAGGGTCGCCAGTCCCATCATCTCGAGGGTCTTGCCGTTGGTCAGCTGCTCGAACTGGCCGCCGAGGGGTTTGACCAGCAGCTTCTTGCCGAGAGTGAGCGCCTCGGAAGCCAGCTCGAAACCTGCGTTGGAGATTACGCCGCGACAACCGGCCAGCACGGCGATAAACCCGTGTCGCGACGGCGGCTCGAAGCGCAGATTGCGCCATTGGCTCGGGGTGCGAATGGCGGGGTGAAAGCAGACGAAGCGCTGCTGACCAAAGCGCGACAACAGGGCGGCGATCGCCTCGGTCTGCTCGAATGGCAGATAGACCAGGATCTCGCCGTTATCCGGCGCAGCGGCGATGGGGTCGATCACCGGCGGCAACAAGGGGTGACCAAAGTGAAACCAGTGCAGCCCGAGCGGCTGATCCACCGGAGCAAAGTGGCGCATCAGCTGACGGCTGACCCCATCCTCCCCCCAACGCGGGATGGGCCAGTTGAAGCTGGCCTGATGGCTGACTGTGAGGCTCGGCTTGCCATAGCGGCGGGCGGCATGGGCGGTCAACGGCTCAAAATCGCTCACCACCAGATCGTATTCGCTGCAATCGAGAGACCGCAGATCCCGCCAGAAGGTAAGCGGCGAGGCGGCTTGCAGGGTGCGCCACGGAGAAACTCGCCCCTCGTGACTGACAAAAGTGAGGCCGGGAAAGGCGCGGTAGGGGCCAAACTCCTCCATGTCGAAGTAGCGGTCGGCAGGGCGACCGCTGAAGAGATAATCCACCTCGACCCCTGCCGTGCGTAGCGCCCGCGCCAGGGTGCGACTGCGACTGATATGACCGTTGCCAGTGCCTTGCACCCCAAACAGTATCCTCATGAGTGACTCCAGCCGAGCGCCAGCACTGCACAACCGCCACCCAGCAGGGCACCGGCTACCAAATCACTCAGGTAGTGTACCCCGAGCAGCAGCCGGGATGCTCCCACCAGCGCCGCCCAACCAAACAGCAGGGGCGCCCAGAGTGGAAAGCCGGTGGCCAGTATAGTGGCCATCAGAAATGCGGCGGCGGTGTGGCCGGAGGGGAGGCTGTAACGATCGGAGGGGGTGATAAAGACCGGCAAGCCGACCGGCCGTTGCCGTTTCAGGCTGTTTTTCAGCAGCAGATAGAGGGGCAATTCGATGGCGAAGGCTAGCAGCGCCAGTCGCACCAGCTCCCGCTCTGCCTCCCCCTGCCACCAGAGCAGGGCGGCCAGCACAGCATAAAGCGGGCCATCGCCGGTGCGGGAAATGAGACGACTCACCCTCGCCTGCTGCCGGTTGTAGCCGTGAAGCAGGCAGACCCGGCACACCTGCAGGTCCCATTGCTGGATCTTGTTCATATCCCCTCCTTCCCTGAATTCTGCTTGCAGAGTAAGAAAGCGGGATGACGTTACGTTGAACAAGGGATAACAGATTTATGAAAAAAGGGCCGAATGGCCCTTTTTAATCTCGATGTTGCGGCAAAATCAGTGGCTGCCGCGCAGACCGGTCTCCATCAGACGGCAGTTGTGGTCCGCCAGACGGGCCATGAAGTGTTCATCCACTTTCAGGCCAAACACCTGCTCGTAGAGATCTTTCATCACGAACGGCTGCCACATCATGCTGAGGAAGGAGATCTTCAGCATGTCGGGATCCAGGTTGTCACCCAGCTCACCGTTGGACTTCATGGTTTCCAGCAGGGCATCGAACTGCGGCAGCTGACGTTCCAGCAGGCGGTTCAGCACAAAATCCCGGCCCGGGCTCTTCTCGGTCGACAATGCGCTGGAGATGGCAGAGGTCAGCTCGCTGTTGGGCGCCATCACCTGATAGTAGGTGTTGAGCAGCTCGTTGAGGCTGTGATTGCTGTGTTCATCTTGCCAAGCATGGTCGAGGGGTTCGGCCACATCGCCCAATACCGCTTTGTAAAGACCCTCTTTACTGCCAAAGTAGTAGTGGATCATTGCCAGATTGGAGCCAGCAAGCTCCGCGATTTCGCGTGTAGTCACCTTGCTATAGGGAGTATTGAGAAAACGCTCACGGGCGGCAGCAAGCAACTTGTCACGAATGTCAGAACGTCCGACCGGACGACCAGGTCTACGTTTTTCCATTTAACACCTCAGATAATTCAGCCAATGCTGATAAGTCGATCTGGTTGTGCAGAGAATAGAGCACAGCAGGAATGACCAGATAATCGGTCATGGGCCGAATATGGGACAAGGAAATTTGCAATCCTTTACAATCCGATTAAATACGTCAGCAGATTGCCCCTGACCTTCCGTGTTGACACAGCATAAAAATCTCGATATTGGTAAAAGCGTTATCGACTGGAAGGAATAACAACGTCATGCGTATCGCCACCCCGCTACTACTAATCTCCCTAATCGCGTTAACTCGCGCGGGATCCTTGTAGCCGGGCTAAGGCATAGCCGGAATTTACAAAAACCCGTGCACCCTGCACGGGTTTTTTTATGCCGCCGCAGGATGCACGTTACCGAACTTAGGAAGAGGGAAGTCACATGTCAGATCGGGTCATCATATTCGACACCACCTTGCGTGATGGTGAGCAGGCCCTGGCGGCCAGTTTGACAGTCAAGGAGAAGCTGCAGATCGCCCAGGCACTGGAACGGCTCGGTGTCGACGTCATGGAGGTGGGCTTCCCGGTCTCTTCTCCCGGCGATTTTCAATCGGTGCAGACCATCGCCCGCCACATCAAGAACAGCCGAGTCTGCGCCCTCGCCCGCGCCCTGCCAAAAGATATCGATGCCGCCGGTGAAGCCTTGCGGGTCGCCGAGTCGTTTCGCATCCACACCTTTATTTCCACCTCCTCCATCCATGTGGAGAGCAAGCTGAAAAAGAGCTTCGAGGATGTGCTGGAGATGGGAGTCGGCGCCATCAAGCACGCCCTGCGCTACACCGATGATGTGGAGTTCTCCTGCGAGGATGCAGGCCGCACCCCCATCGATAACCTCTGCCGCATGGTGGAGGCCGCCATCAAGGCGGGCGCCCGCACCATCAATATCCCCGATACCGTGGGCTACACGGTACCGACCGAGTTCTCCGGCATCATCCACACCCTGTTCAACCGGGTACCCAACATCGACAAGGCCATCATCTCGGTCCACTGCCACGATGATCTGGGGCTCTCGGTGGCTAACTCCATCGGCGCGGTGCAGATGGGGGCACGCCAGATTGAGTGCACCATCAACGGCATCGGCGAACGGGCGGGCAACTGCTCGCTGGAAGAGGTGGCGATGATCCTGAAAACCCGCGCCGACCTGCTCGGGGTGCAAACCAATATCCGCCACAACGAAATTCATCGCACCAGCACGCTGGTCAGCCAGCTGTGCAACATGCCGGTGCAGCCCAACAAGGCGATCGTCGGGGCCAACGCTTTCTCCCACAGCTCCGGCATCCATCAGGATGGGGTGCTCAAGGCGAAAAATACCTACGAAATCATCACTCCCGAGAGCATCGGCCTGACCCAGAACAACCTCAACATGACCTCCCGCTCCGGCCGTCACGTCATCAAGCACCGGATGGAGTCCATGGGTTATGCCGAGAGCAGCTACGACCTCGACCACCTCTACGGCAAGTTCCTGACCCTGGCCGACAAGAAGGGGCAGGTATTCGACTACGACCTCGAAGCGCTGGCCTTCTTCAGCCAGATCCACGAAGAGCCGGAGCACTTCAAGCTGGAGTACCTCGGGGTCCAGAGCGGTAGCTCGGTGCTGGCCACCGCCTCGGTCAAATTGAAGGTGGGACAGGATCTGATCTGCGAAGCGGCCACCGGCAATGGCCCGGTGGATGCGGTCTACCAGTGCATCAACCGCATCACCGGCTATGAGATCCGCATCGACAAATATGCCCTCAAGAGCAAGGGCGAAGGGGAAGATGCCCTCGGTCAGGTCGATATCGTCGCCGAGTACAAGGGGCGCAAATTCCACGGCATGGGGCTGGCTACCGACATCATCGAATCCTCGGCCCATGCCCTGCTCCATGTGATCAACAGCATCTGGCGCGCCGATCAGGTCGCCGAGCAGATGGAACGCAATAACAGCATCAAATCAGAAACCGTCTGAACAGGGCTCGGAACCAAACAGACGGCATGGAATGACAATATCAGGATGGAGAGTGTATGAGCAGTTATCGGATCGCAGTATTGCCGGGTGACGGCATTGGCCCGGAAGTGATGGCCGAGGCCGTCAAGGTGCTGGAGAAGGTGCAGGCCAGGTTCGGCCTCGCCTTCGAGTATGATCGCCATGACGTGGGCGGTATCGCCATCGACAACCACGGTACCCCGCTGCCGCAAAGCACGATCAAAGGTTGTGAAGCGGCCGATGCCGTGCTGTTTGGCTCGGTGGGCGGCCCGAAATGGGAACATCTGCCCCCTAACGATCAGCCGGAACGTGGCGCCCTGCTGCCCCTGCGCGCCCACTTCAAGCTGTTCTGCAACCTGCGTCCGGCCCGCATCTACACCGGTCTGGAGCAGTTCTCCCCGCTGCGCGCCGATATCTCCGATCGCGGTTTTGACATCGCCTGTGTGCGCGAGCTGACCGGTGGCATCTACTTCGGCCAGCCCAAGGGGCACGAGGGAGAAGGGGCGAACGAGAAGGCGTTCGACACCGAGGTGTACCATCGCTTCGAGATTGAGCGCATCGCCAAGATAGCGTTCGAATCGGCTCGCGGGCGCCGTGGCAAAGTCACCTCCATCGACAAGGCCAACGTGCTCGCCTCCTCCATTCTGTGGCGCGAAGTGGTGACCGAGGTAGCCAAGTCCTATCCGGACGTGACGCTGAACCATATGTATATCGACAACGCCACCATGCAGCTTATCAAGGATCCGTCCCAGTTCGACGTGCTGCTCTGCTCCAACCTGTTTGGTGACATTCTCTCTGACGAGTGCGCCATGATCACCGGCTCCATGGGGCTGCTCCCCTCTGCCAGCCTCAACGAATCGGGTTTCGGCCTGTTCGAACCGGCCGGTGGTTCGGCCCCGGATATCGCCGGCAAGGGTATTGCGAATCCCATTGCCCAGATCCTCTCAGCCGCCCTGATGCTGCGCTACAGCCTGGGCCAGGAAGCCGCAGCTCAAGCCATCGAGCAGGCCGTGGCCCAGACCCTGGCCGAGGGTTACTTCACCGCCGACCTGCATCAGGCCAGCGCCCGCCATCCGGTGCAGAGCACGTCCGAGATGGGTAGCCAGATCGCCGCCCGGATCTGAGCCGCATAACAGAGAACAAGGAAGAGAGAAGCAATGGCCAAGACCCTCTATCAGAAAGTATTCGACGCCCACGTGGTACGGGAAGTGGAAGGGGAGACCCCCCTCATCTACATCGACCGCCATCTGGTGCATGAAGTGACCAGCCCGCAGGCATTCGACGGCCTGCGCGCCATGAATCGCCAGCTGCGCCGCCCGGACCTGACCTGGGCCACCATGGATCACAACGTCTCCACCACCACCAAGGACATCGCCGCCTCCGGCGAGATGGCCCGCATCCAGATGGAGACGCTGGCGGACAACTGCAAGGAGTTCGGGGTTCGCCTCTACGATCTCAACCACAAATATCAGGGGATCGTCCATGTGATGGGCCCCGAGCTCGGCATTACCCTGCCCGGCACCACCATCGTCTGCGGCGACTCCCACACCGCCACCCACGGCGCCTTCGGCTCGCTGGCGTTCGGCATCGGCACTTCCGAAGTGGAACATGTGATGGCGACCCAGACCCTGAAACAGGGCCGCGCCAAGACCATGCGCATTTCGGTCAACGGCAAGCTGGCCGAGGGCATCAGCGCCAAGGACGTGGTACTGGCCATTATCGGCAAGGTCGGCCACGCCGGTGGTACCGGCTACGTGGTGGAGTTCGCTGGCGATGCCATTGCGAACCTCTCCATGGAAGGGCGGATGACGGTGTGCAACATGGCCATCGAGCTCGGCGCCAAGGCCGGCATGATCGCCCCCGACCAGACCACCATCGACTACATCCGTGGCAAGGAGTTTGCCCCCAAGGGCGAGGTACTGGAGCAGGCCATCGCCTACTGGCAGAGCCTCAAGAGCGATGAAGGTGCCCACTTCGATGCCGAAGTGGTGCTGGACGCCGCCGACATCGCCCCGCAGGTCACCTGGGGTACCAATCCGGGGCAGGTGATTGCCGTTAATGAACCCATTCCGGCACCGGAATCCTTTAGCGATCTGATGGAGCAGCAGTCCGCCCGCAAGGCTCTGGCCTACATGGACTTGCAACCGGGCCAGAAGCTCTCCGACGTCGCCATCGATAAGGTGTTCATCGGCTCGTGCACCAACAGCCGCATCGAGGATCTGCGCGCCGCCGCCGCCATCGCCCGCGGTCGCAAGGTCGCCGCTGGCGTGCAGGCGCTGGTGGTGCCTGGCTCAGAGCAGGTGAAGGCGCAGGCCGAAGCCGAGGGTCTGGACAAGATCTTCATCGAGGCTGGCTTTGAGTGGCGCCTGCCCGGCTGCTCCATGTGTCTGGCCATGAACAACGACCGACTGCAACCGGGGGAGCGCTGCGCCTCCACCAGCAACCGCAACTTCGAAGGGCGTCAGGGCCGCGCCGGCCGCACCCATCTGGTGAGCCCGGCCATGGCCGCCGCTGCCGCCGTCACCGGCCGCTTCGCCGACATTCGCGCACTGTAAGAGGACATTTCGATGACAGGATTCAAACAGCATAAAGGGATCGTCGTCCCCCTCGACAGCGCCAACGTCGACACCGACGCCATCATTCCCAAACAGTTTTTGCAGAAGGTCAACCGCATCGGTTTCGGCAAGCACCTGTTCCACGACTGGCGCTTCCTCGACGATGCCGGCCAGCAGCCGAACCTCGAGTTCGTGCTCAACCAACCGCAATTCGCCGGTGCCAGCATCCTGCTGGCTCGCGAGAACTTCGGCTGCGGGTCTAGTCGCGAGCACGCCCCCTGGGCGCTGGCGGACTACGGCTTCAAGACCATCATAGCGCCGAGCTTTGCCGACATCTTCTACGGCAACGCCATCAACAATGGCATGGTGCCGGTGCGCCTGAAGGAGGAGGAGGTCGATGCCCTGTTCCAGCTGGTGGCCGCCCAGCCGGGCATCGAGATCGAGGTGGATCTGGAAGCGAATAAGGTGCGCGCAGCTAGCCTCAGCTTCGGTTTCGAGATCGATGAATTCCGCCGTTACTGTCTGCTCAACGGCTTGGATGCCATCGGTCTGACCCTGCAGCACGAGGCCGCCATCAGCGCCTTTGAGGCGAAGCAGCCGAGCTGGATTTAACGCGCCAGTTGCAAAAAAACGAGTAGAATCAACAGGGAGCTTCGGCTCCCTGTTTTACCGTCCGCTACGCTTCCCAATTTGGGCCACCGGAACTGGCCCGTGCCACAGGAAAGGATGATGAAGAGACCGACGGCAATTCCTCTGCTCTGTGCCCTGCTGCTTGCCCTGCCTGCGGGGGCCAGCCAAACCAGCTTCAACAACAGCCTCGGCCAGATCAGCGTCGGCTGGCAGGATAGCGAAGGCAAATCCCAACAGCTCACCTACCGGCTCGAACAGGGCAAGTTACCGCCTCTCATCGCCTATCGCCCGGCCAGAATGCAGGAGGAGGTATTGCAGGTATTGCTGCGGGAGGTGCGCCAGAACTACCCCGAGGTGCAGTTCACCCTCTCCCGCCCCTCGCTGGAGCTGCATCTGAAAAGCCGCAATCAGGACAAGGCACGCGAGGCGATGGCCTTTCTGCAGTCCAAGCGGAGCAAAGAGGAGCAGGCGTGGCTGACCAAACACTACTTCCAGTACTTCAACACCCCCGACGGGCAGCTGGCGGTGAAGCAAGATCATGTGCGCATCGCGCTGGAGAGTCGCAGCGGGCTGGCTCCGCTGGCGGATCAGCTCAAACAGCAGGGCAGTACCGAAACAGAAGCGCGCCAGAAAACCGTGGCCCATATGCTCACCTTTATCCAGAGCATCCCCTATCAGCAGCTCGACAGCCTGAATGGAAGACAGGGCAAGGGCTTCCTCCCGCCCCGTCAGGTACTGGAACAGAACCGGGGTGATTGCGACAGCAAGGTAACCCTGATGGCCGCCATGCTGGCCCAGCTCTTTCCCGAGCTGAAACAGGCCATGGTGTTCGTCCCCGGCCATGCCCTGCTGGCTGTTGACCTGCCCGCCAAGCCGGGGGATGCGACCCTCAACTGGCAGGGGCAAAACTACCTGCTGCTCGAACCCACAGGCCCCGCCACCTTGCCTGCGGGCCAAATAGCTTCGACCAGCAAAACGCTGGTCGATAGCAAGCAGTTGAGTGTGCAACCGGTTCAGGAAAAAGGCTAACCCCCTCCCTCTGCCGATGAGGAGAGAGGATTAACCCTGAGGCAGAAACTCCACCGCCAGCAGCAACCCGCTCTCCTCCTCCAGCACCCGGATAATACGGGCATGAGCTTCAAAGGGAGGCAACAGGTTGTTGTTGGTGGCAAGACTGATCCGGATGGGCTGATTGATGTCGAGCTGGTGTTCAGAGACCGCAATTCCCATGCCGTTGGCACTGAGATCCCGGCAGATCCCCTCCAGCACCAGCTGCTGCTGATAGACGGTGACCGGAGCATTGATGACCATGCGCGCAAAGGCACGCCTTTCCTTGGTATTGGTAAGCACGCGAACATCCTCTGTTGGGTGGGCGTCATCTCATGGGTATTGCACAATTGTGCTGGTCTACCCAAAAGAACGTTAATACAATGCGGTTCGTTTCTCAAACGGGGTGCGGTTTACCGCTGAGATTATACCCGTGTACCTGATCCAGATAATGCTGGCGGAGGAATTTGAGGCATGGCGCTCATTTTTTGCGCCCTCACCCGCTGGCACCTCGTTATTAACAAGTAATAGGGAGTGCCACCCATGAAGACCCTGCTGCTGGTCACCACCGGCCTTCTGTCGGCCAATGTGTTCGCCGCCGACACCCTCACCGTCTACACCTACAGCTCTTTCACTGCCGAGTGGGGTCCGGGGCCCAAGATCAAACAGGCCTTCGAGAAAGAGTGCGACTGCACCCTCAATCTGGTTCCCCTCGAAGATGGGGTCGCCATCCTCAACCGGCTGCGGCTGGAGGGCAACCACAGCAAGGCCGATCTGGTGCTGGGGCTCGACGATGCCCTCATCAGCGAAGCCAAGCAGAGCGGTCTGTTCGCCCCCCATCCCGCCAAGCTGGATGGCATCAAGGTGCCGGGTGGCTGGCAGGATGACACCTTCGTCCCCTACGACTACGGCTACTTCGCCTTCGTCTATGACAAAGACAAACTCAAGCAGCCGCCCAAGAGCCTGAAAGAGCTGGTGGAGCGTCCCGACCTCAAAGTGATCTATCAGGATCCCCGCACCTCCACCCCGGGGCAGGGGTTGATGCTGTGGATGAAGTCTGTCTACGGCGACAAGGCGCCTGCCGCCTGGGGCGAGCTTGCCAAAAAGACGGTTACCGTCACCAAGGGGTGGTCAGAGGCTTATGGCATGTTCCTCGATGGCGAAGCGGACATGGTGCTCTCCTACACCACCTCTCCGGCCTATCACCTGATTGCCGAGAGCAAGCCCCAGTATCAGGCTGCGGCATTTGAAGAGGGGCACTACCGTCAGGTAGAAGTGGCCGCCAAGCTGAAGAGCGCCAAACAGGAGAAGCTGGCTGACCAGTTCCTGCAATTTATGGTGAGCCCCGCCTTCCAGAACGAGATCCCGACCGGCAACTGGATGTATCCCGTTATCGACACGCCGCTGCCCAAGGGCTTCGAGCAGATGATCACCGTAGCCAAGCCGCTCGCCTTCAGCAGCGATGAGGTGGCCGCCAATCACAAAGGGTGGATCCGCGAGTGGCTGCAAGCCGTCACCCAGTGAGCCATTATCTGAAACTACAGGCTCGTCCCCTCTGGTGGTTGCCGGGCAGTGTAGCTACCCTGTTGATCCTGCTGTTATCCCTCGGGCCGCTGGCGGCCCTATTGTGGCAGGCCGGTTCACTGGCCCCCCGCACCCTGCTCGCAGATCCTTATCTGCGCCATGTGCTGGGCTTCAGTCTGGGGCAGGCACTGCTCTCCACCCTGCTCAGTCTCGGGCTCGCCATTCCGGTGGCCCGCGCGCTGGCGCGGCGGCGCTTCGTTGGCCGCACCCTGCTGATCAAGTTGTTTGGCCTCTCGCTGGTACTGCCGGTCATCATCGCCATCTTCGGTATCGTGGCTGTCCACGGCAAACAGGGATGGCTGCCGCAGCTGCTGCGCACCTTGGGGCTGGATCCAGGCAATTATCTCTACGGCCTGTTCGGTATCCTGCTGGCCCACGTCTTCTTCAACATGCCGCTGGCGGCCCGCCTGATGCTGCAGAGCATAGAGAGCATCCCCGAATCGAGCTGGCGCCTTGCCAGCCAGCTCGGCATGCGCTCATCCCATATCTTCCGGCTGCTGGAGTGGCCTCTTATTCGCGGCATATTGCCGGGGCTGGCCAGCCTCATCTTTATGCTCTGCTTCACCAGCTTCACCACAGTGCTGGCGCTGGGAGGCGGTCCGAAATCCACCACGCTGGAGGTGGCCGTCTATCAGGCGCTGCGCTTTGACTTCGATCTCGCCACCGCAGGCGGACTGGCGCTGGTGCAGCTGATCCTGACCGCCGCCCTGCTCGCCCTGCAGCACAAGCTGCAGAGCACCCCGGCCAGCAGGGTGACACCCCGTCGTCCCTGCCTGCGGCCGGATCGCCATCAGCCAGGCACGGCCGTGGTGGATCTCCTCTCGCTCAGCATCGGGCTCGCCATCTTTCTGCCACCGTTGCTGGCCATCATCGTCGCCGGCCTCCACCCCGGTCTGCTGACGGCGCTCACCTCCGCCAAACTGTGGCAGGCGAGCGGCCAGTCGCTGTTGATTGCGTTGGCAGCCGGTGCATTGGCCACCTTGCTCGGCGGTGCACTGCTGCTGACCAGCCGTCATCTACGGATACGGGCTCGCAAGCGGCGGGCTGCCGCCCTGTGGGAGGCCAGCGGCTCGGTGATCCTGATGATCCCGGCAGTGGTGCTCTCTACCGGTCTCTTCATCCTGTTTATGCCGTTCGCCGATGTGTTCGCCCTCGGCCCCTGGCTGGTGGTGCTGGTCAACGCCCTGATGGCGCTACCCTATGTGATGCGCACCCTCTCCGCCCCCATGCAGCTGGTGGTGCGCCAATACGACCGGCTGGCGGATAGCCTGGGGGTACGCGGCCTGCATCGCCTGCGACTGGTGGAGTGGCCGCTGCTGCGCCGCCCGCTGGCACTGGCGATGGCGCTGTCGATGATCCTCTCGCTGGGGGATCTTGGCGCCATCGCCATGTTTGGCAGTCAGGAGCTCACCACCCTGCCCTGGCTGCTCTACCAACAGCTTGGCAGCTATCGATTGACCGAGGCAGCCGCCACCGCGCTGCTGCTGCTGACGCTCTGTTTCTCCCTGTTCTGGCTGGTGGAGCGGGGTCTTGGAGGAAAACATGCTGAACATTGATACGCTGGTGACCAGCTACCCCGACTGGCGCGTCAGCTTCAGCGCGACCCTGCCCAAGGGAGAGATCACCGCACTGATCGGCCCAAGCGGCGCAGGTAAATCGACCCTGCTCGGGATGATCGCCGGCTTCGTGCCGGTGGAATCAGGCCGTCTCAGCTTCGATGGCGAAGATCTGCTGCCGCTGGGCCCCGCCGAGCGACCAGTCACCACCCTGTTTCAGGATCACAACCTGTTCCTCCATCTGTCGGTGTTCGACAATATCGCCATCGGCTTGCACCCGGGTCTGCGCCTGAGTGCCGCCCAACGGGCACAGGTGATCGATGCAGCCGAGCGGGTTGGTCTTGGCGAGATGCTAAACCGTCTGCCGGAGCAGCTCTCCGGCGGCCAGCAGCAGCGGGTCGCGCTGGCTCGCGCGCTGGTGCGCGGCAAACCGCTGCTGCTGCTGGATGAGCCCTTCTCTGCCCTCGATCCCGCCCTGCGCCGGGAGATGCTGGCGGAAGTGGCGAGGCTAGCCTGCGAGCAAGGCATTACCGTACTGATGGTCTCCCACAATCCTGAGGATGCCCAGCTTATCGCCGATCAGGTGCTCTTTGTGGACGAGGGGCGCATCGCCCTGCAGGGAAAGCCGGATATTCTGCAACACAGCAACCACCCGGGGCTGCTGCGCTACCTTGGACAGTGATCTAAGGACACTGAACTGGTGACGGGATCAAAAAAGGGAAGCCAAGTGGCTTCCCTTTTTCATATGAAGATAGTCAGCTAAATCAGAGATTTTCCTCGGCGAACGAGGCCAGTCGGCTGCGTACCACGCCGTTGAGGAAGATGTTGGCACTGCCGTCAAAATCCTTGAAACGCTCGACGATGTAGGTGAGACCCGAGGTCACCGGGCTCAGGTAGTTGGAGTCGATCTGGGCCAAGTTACCGGAACAGACGATCTTGGTGCCCTCCCCGCAACGGGTAATGATGGTCTTGATCTGGGAAGCCGTCAGGTTCTGGCACTCATCCAGCAGCACGAAGGTGTTCTGGATGCTGCGCCCACGCATGAAGTTGACCGATTTGAACTGGATGTTGGCCTTCTCCATGATGTAGCTGAGCGAGCCGCTCATGTTCTCGTCCTGCTTGTGCAGCACCTCCAGGGTGTCGGTCACCGCCGCCAGCCAAGGCATCATCTTCTCCTCTTCAGTGCCGGGCAGGAAGCCGATGCTCTCGGCAATTTCCGGGGTATTTCGAGTGACGATCACCTTCTCGTAGATCCCCTTCTCGATCACCAGCTCCAGCGCGGCAGCCATCGCCAGCAAGGTTTTGCCGCAACCGGCCGGGCCGGTCAGGATCACCAGATCGATGTGCGGATCCAGCAGTGCATCCAGCGCCATCCCCTGATAGACGTTCTTGGGATGTACACCCCACGCCTTGCGGGACATCAGTCGCTCGCGGCCCAGATCCTTGATGCGGATCTTCTGGCCATCGTGACTGAGCACCCGGGCTGCGAAGAAATTCTCCTCATCCACCAGATACTGGTTTACGTGAACCCCCTCCAGCAGATTGGCATCGATCACATGGATGGTATCGCGGCCGTGGGTCTCGCTCTCACACTCGCCAACCCGCTCCCAGAAGCTGCCGGGCACCACCTGAAAGCCCTTGGCCAGAAGGCGGATATCGTCGATCAGCTGGTCGCTGCGATAATCCTCAACATGGGCAAGACCGGCACCTTTGGCCTTGAGGCGCATGTTGATGTCTTTGGTGACCAGCACCACCTGACGCTTCAACTCATGCTTTTGCAGATAGAGGGCCGCGTTGATGATGCGGTTGTCGGCCTCCTTGTCGGTGAACACCTCGGCATCCTGCGGCAGATGGTGATCGCTGAAGATGCAGATATGGCCGCTCGCCTCGCCGGCCAGCGGTACTCCTTGCGCAATCTGCTCCGGAGTCGCATCGCGGAACACATCTTCCAGCGCACGGATGGCTACCCGCGCATCGCGGCTGACATCCTTGTGGCGATCCTTGATGTTATCGAGCTCTTCCAGCACCGTCATGGGGATGAGCACGTCGTGCTCTTTGAAGGAGTAGATAGCGAGGGGTTCGTGAAGCAGAACGTTGGTATCCAGGATAAACAGCTTTCGGTCCGTATTGTCCATAAGCATCCTCCTTGGCACTGAAGGGCCACGTGTGTGAATCTCAGATGTCATTGAAACCACACGGCCGTGACAGTTTTATTACCCTCAACGCTACGCCCGATTTTACTATCGCGCAACAAATCACTTGGCCGCCTAATTTGATTGCGCATAAAAACAGCAATACAAAGACCGGCACTGTGGCCGGTCTTTTTTCTATCGTTCAACTACTTGAGCATGTTTGTCAGCCGCACTTGGAGTCGCCACAGTTGAGGCAGGTCATGCAGCCATCCTTCAGCACCAGCGCCTTGGTGTGGCACTTGTAGCAGAGCGCGGCATTGGCCGGGAAACCACTGCCAGTCTGTTGCTCTTCAGCCTCCTGAGCCGCCTTCAACTCGGCCTGCTTCTCGGCCAGAAACGCCTGCTGATGCTCGTCCAACCCCGGCGCCTTGAGCATGCCTATCTCGGTGAGATGGCTCTCGATCACGTTGCCAATTTCGGCGATCAGCGATGGAACGTACTTGCCCTTGTTCCAGTATCCGCCCTTGGGATCAAACACCGAGCGCAGCTCCTCCACCAGGAAAGTGACATCCCCACCCTTGCGGAATACCGCCGAGATGATGCGGGTCAGCGCCACGATCCACTGATAGTGCTCCAGGCTCTTGGAGTTGATGAAAATCTCGAACGGACGGCGAGTTTCGTGAACCGTGCCCTCGTTGAGAATGATGTCGTTGATGGTGATGAACAGTGAGTGCTCGGAGACATGCTCCGGCGTCTTCAGCTTGTAGGTGGTGCCCATCAGCCGCTCCGGGCGCAGCACGGTTTCGTGCATGTGCACCACGTCATCCTGCGCAGAGAGATCTTCTTGCGGCTCATCCTTGGTACGCACCTTGTAGGCGACGATTTTTTTGTCGATCTTCTTGACCATAATGTCGTTCTCAGAATTTACCGTAATAGCCTTCTTTCAAGGCGTCGTAGAGGTTGGCGGCCGTATGCAGCTCGCCATCATATTCGATCTCTTCGTTCCCCTTGACGGAGATGACGGAGCCATCCTCCAGAGTGAACTCATAGAGGGTGTTCTCCAGATCTTTCTCCTTCACCAGCACGCCCTGGAAGGCCTCCGGATTGAAGCGGAAGGTGGTGCAGCCCTTGAGGCCGGAGTCCGAGGCATACATGTAGATATCCTTGAACTGCTCGAACGGGAAATCGGTCGGCACATTGGCAGTCTTGGAGATGGAGGAGTCGATCCAGCGCTGGGCCGCCGCCTGAATGTCCACATGCTGCGCCGGAGTGATGTCATCAGCAGTAATGAAGAACTCAGGTAGGCGGCTCGCCTCCTCTTCGCTGTACGGCATGGCGACCGGATTCACCAGCTCGCGGTAGGCCAGCAGCTCGAAGGAGTAGACATCCACGCTCTCCTTGCTCTTCTTGCCCGGCTTGATGACGTTGCGGCTGTAGTGGTGAGCAAAGCTCGGCTCGATGCCGTTGCTGGCGTTGTTGGCCAGTGACAGCGAGATGGTGCCGGTGGGCGCAATACTGCTGTGATGGGTGAAACGACCACCCACTTCCGCCAGCTCGGCGACCAGCGCAGGATCCACCTCGGCAACCTGCTGCATGTAACGGCTGTAGCGTGCGTGCAGCACCTTGCCCTTCACCTTGTCGCCCACCTTGATGCCATCAGCCGCCATCTCGGGGCGCAGACGCAGCATCTTGCCGGTCACTTCAAACTCCTGCTCCATGATGGGGGCCGGGCCCTTCTCCTTGGCAAGACGCAGGGACTCCTGCCAGCCGGTCATCGCCAGCTCCTGGGATACCTGCTCGGTGAAGGCGACGGACGCGGCAGAACCGTACTTGATCTGCAGCATGGTCAGGGTCGAACCAAGACCCAGGAAACCCATGCCATGCCGGCGTTTGGCTGTGATCTCCTCGCGCTGTTTGGCTAGCGGCAGCTGGTTGATCTCCACCACGTTGTCGAGCATGCGGGTAAAGATGGCCACCACCTTGCGAAACGCCTGCCAATCGAACGCAGCGCTTTCAGTAAAAGGGTCGCGCACAAACTTGGTCAGATTGACCGAGCCCAGCAGGCAGGCGCCATAAGGCGGCAAAGGCTGCTCGCCACAGGGGTTGGTCGCGCGGATCTCTTCACAGAACCAGTTGTTGTTCATCTGGTTGACCTTGTCGATCAGGATGAAGCCGGGCTCTGCATAGTCATAGGTGGAGGTCATGATGACATTCCACAGCTTGCGGGCGGGCATGGTCTTGTAAACCTTGCAGGCGACCTGCCCCAGCTCGTTGAATACAACCCCTTCCTTGTTGGGCCAGTCGGCCCATAGCACCTGAGCAGGATCGTCCAGCGCAATGCCATCCTGCTCCACCTCTTTGGCGGTGTAGGGGAAGATCAGCGACCAAGGTGCATCCTCTTTCACCGCCTTGACGAAATCTTCGGTGATGAGCAGGGAGAGGTTGAACTGACGCAGGCGGCCATCTTCACGCTTGGCCTGAATAAACTCGATCACATCGGGATGGCGGATATCCATGGTGCCCATCTGGGCGCCGCGACGGCCACCGGCTGACGAGACGGTGAAACACATCTTGTCATAGATATCCATAAAGGAGAGCGGGCCGGAAGTGTAGGCACCGGCACCGGAGACAAAGGCACCCCGCGGGCGCAGGGTCGAGAAGTCATAGCCGATACCGCACCCGGCTTTCAGGGTCAGGCCAGCCTCGTGCACCTTGCCGAGGATATCGTCCATCGAATCTTCGATGGTACCGGAAACAGTACAGTTGATGGTTGAAGTGGCAGGCTTGTGCTCAAACGCCCCGGCGTTGGAGGTGATGCGACCCGCCGGAATGGCCCCATTGCGCAGCGCCCACAGGAACGGCTCATACCAGGCCTCCGGTTCCGGCTCCTGCTCTGCCAACGCACGGGCTACCCGCTGGTAAGTCTCATCGATAGAGCTGTCGATGGGAGTGCCATCCTTGCTCTTGAGGCGATACTTGCTATCCCAGATCTCGAGGGACGTTTCCTGCATGGGGATAAGGCGGGAGCCAAGCTCACTCTCCAGCACCGGGTTCGATTTAGCCATTTTCAATCAACCTTATGTGAATGCATCAACATCATGACAACAGCAGAAAACACAACTAATGGTGCCATCTAAAATTAATGGCACAACATATAGTACACCTGATGCCATGAGGGCGCAGATTCTAACCTAAAAAAATGCCCCGGCCAGCAGATTTCTGGGCCAGGGCACTTAACTGATTAATTTGCTGAGAGATTTAACACTCAGAGATAGATCAGGGCTTCTTGACGTAAACGGTCGGTGTTTCACCCGCCATATTCAGATAGAACTCGTAGACGCCATCAGCATCCGGTGAGAACTTCATGTCCTCATACTTGGAGCAGGGGTTGACCGGCACCGCCTCACCACCCAACACGGCAACACCATCACTCGGGCTCTTGTAACCAAAGTTGGTCCCGCAGCTCCAGCCTGAATCAGCAAACTTGAACTTGTAGGGGGCCCACTCTTTCTTGAGGGTGCCTTTGGCCATATAGAGCTTGTCGGCCACCTTGACTACCTTGCTTTCATCAGTCGCCATCCAGTCGTTCATCTCCCCGCGCAGGTAGATGGACTTGCCACCGAAGTCGCTGTTGTCTGCCCCCGCCTGCTCTGCACCACCATTGGATGCGCAACCGCCTAATACCAGGGTTCCCGCCGCCAGCATCATCGTTACTGTTCTTTTGAACATGGGTCTATTCCTTAAATTATTGTGATTCCTTGGTCCATCCATGTGGACTGAAGAATTAAACCAGAGCGGGCATCACAAGAAAGGTAGAGGCATCACATTCTGTGTTTTTTATATCCAACCCATTGAACCAGCGAGCAAATATTGAACACGAAAGGAGATCCTTTTGGGGCTTAACAGGGGGGGGATTCAATGAATGACAAGAAGGGAAAAGCTTAATAAGCTGGCGACTTGCTGAATAGCAGGTAATAAAAAACCCCGCTCATAGAGCGGGGTTTCTTGTATTGGGTGCCTGGCAGTGTCCTACTCTCGCATGGCGAATGCCACACTACCATCGGCGCTAC
>NZ_JAAKOV010000020.1:0-95385 GCF_049171595.1 Aeromonas sp. 603607 | reverse complement strand
TCAGAAGTGAAACGCGGTAGCGCCGATGGTAGTGTGGCATTCGCCATGCGAGAGTAGGACACTGCCAGGCACCCAATACAAGAAACCCCGCTCATCGAGCGGGGTTTTTTATTGCATGCAATTTATTAAATCGTCTGATAATTGTCCCGTTTTATTCCTCTCCCTTTGAATGCCTAGTCTTCCCCGTCGGTTTTACTCATAAAAAACGGTCACAACAGCGTAAAATGGTGCTTTATTTCGTCGGAGATAGCCCATGTTTTGTCCAAAATGCGGTGGTCAAACCTTGCAGAGCGTCAGCCCTAAAGAGTTTCTCTGTGGCTGCGGTTTTCATTTTTTCCAGAATGTGGCGACGGCGGTGATGGTGGCGCTTTGCTGGCAGGATGAGGTGCTGGTTGCGGTGCGTGCCCGCAATCCGGGCAAGGGGTTGCTGGATCTGCCGGGCGGATTTGTCGATCCCGGCGAGTCGCTTGAGGGGGCACTGGTGCGCGAGTTGCAGGAGGAGCTGGGGCTCGATGTCAGCGCTCATCCTTGTACCTATCTCGGTTCCTTTCCCAATATCTATCTCTACGATGGCATCACCTATCACACCTGTGACACCTTTTTCGCTATCAAGCTGAGTGAAAAACCGTTCATCCAGCCGGCTGACGATGTGGCCGCCTGTCAGTGGCTGAAGATCAGCGATATTCCCTTGCCCCGCTTTGCTTTCGAATCGACGCGCACCGCGGTGGCGCGGCTGCAGCAATCCTCTTTGCAAGCCTGATCCCTGCTGATGACGATGGGGATTGGCAGCGACCATCCCTGTCTCATCCTTGTCCACTTTTGTCCCGCAGACGCCATTCGTCAGACGGTGAGTGGTATAGTCAGCAGTGGATCCGGATTCAAGGAGCATATCGTGAAGAAGATAGTTCTCATCTTGCTCGGCATCGCCGTGGCGGCCTTGCTGGCCATAGTGACGTTGATAAGCCTTATCGACCCCAATCAATTCAAGCCCCAACTGGCTGAACAGGTGCGCAAGAGCACGGGCCGGGAGCTGGTGATGGCGGGGGAGATTGACTGGCGTTTCTGGCCGAGTCTCGGGCTCTCGCTGGAGAAGGTGGCTCTGCGCAATCCGGCCGGTTTTGCCGAGCCGGATCTGGTTCGTTTCGAGCAGGGCGAGGCCTCGGTGGCTCTGTTGCCGCTGCTCTCCCATCGCCTGGAGATTGGCAAGGTGACCCTGAGTGGCGCCCATCTCTTTATCCAGACCAAGGCGGATGGCAGCTCCAATCTGAGCGGACTGATCAAAGATGCCGCTGCTGATGCAAGCGAACCGGTCGTCCCCGCAACCCCTGCGCCAACCGCTGATAGCAAGCCCTGGCAGATCAGCTTGCAGGGGGTCGCGCTCTCCCAGGCCAGTGCGCTGGTACAGGATGATCGCAGCGGCACGTCGCTGCGACTGGATCGCCTCGATCTCGATATGGGGCAGCTGGCCACCGGTCAGTGGGTACCCGTGACGCTGGACGCTAAGGGGAGTGCCGACAAGCTCGCTTTCGATGTTAAAGGGCAGACCCAAATCAAGCTGGCGCAGGAGGTGATGGCCAGTGAACTGAAAGATCTGAGCCTCAGTGGCAGCCTGAGTGACCCGTCCCTGCGACTCGACAGTTTCTCCATCAAGGGAGACCGATTGGCCTTAGGTGAGTGGAGCAACCTCACGTTGGCGCTGAAGGGTGCCAAGGTAGAGGGGCAGCAAGCTTCACTGGCTGGCTCGCTGGAAGGAACACTCAAGGGACGGCTCGATAAAGAGATGAAGCTGGCCGAGCTCTCCGATATGGTGCTGACGGCTGCGCTGGAAGGTGATGCGCTGCCACGCCCGCAGATGAAGCTGAAACTGGCCGGCTTTGCCCGCGCCGAGATCGACAAGCAGTTGATTACCCTGAGCAAGCTGGTGATGAGTGCCGATGAGACGCTGCTGAGTGGTGATGGAACCGTGCAGCTTGGCGCTGTTCCCTCGATCAGCTTCGATCTCAAGGGGGAGAAGCTGGATCTCGACAAATGGCTCGCCAAATCGGCACCGACCACAACCGCACAGGCGAAAGAGGACAAACCGGCGGCCGGTGCTTCCAGTGCCGCTGCAAGTGACAATAAAGCGGTAACCGGCAAGAGCGAAGCCCTCTCCGCGGTTGAACCGGATCTGGGTGCGCTCAAAGGTGTGGATCTGGATGGTCGGTTGCAACTTGGCAGCCTGCGCCTGAAAGGGCTGGATCTCGGCGCCGTCGATATGCAGGTGGTTCTGGCCAAGGGACTGCTGACGCTCAAACAGTTCAGCGCGACCGTGGCTGGCGGTCAGGTAAACGCGAACGGGGTACTCGACGCGCGCCAGCAACCCACGACCTACAAGGTGCACCAGCAGGTGGCCGGGGTGAACATTCGTCCCTTGTTGCAGACTCTGGCTCAGAGCGATCTGCTGGAGGGCAAAGGCGATCTCGATGTGCAGGTGCAGGGGCGTGGTCTCTCCGCGCTGGCGCTGCGCAACGGGATGCAGGGCAAGGTGACATTGAAGCTGAGTGACGGTGCCCTGCACGGCATCAACCTGCCGGAGATGATCCGCGAGGCGCGGGCCACCCTCACCGGCAAGGGGGCCGAGCAGGTGAAGGAGGCGCGCAAGACCGACTTCAGCGCCCTCACCGCCAGCTTCCAGATTGCCGACGGCATCGCCCGCAGCAACGACATCCAGCTTTTTGCCCCCGCCTTGCGGGTCAAGGGGGAGGGGCAGACGGCGCTGGTGCCGGAGAGCCTCGACTTCCTGTTCCTCACCTCCATTGTCGAGAGCAGCAAGGGGCAGGGAGGAAAGGATGTGGATGAGCTGAAGGAGATCACCATTCCGGTGCGGATCGGTGGCCACTGGCAGGCTCCCAGCTATCACCTCGACGTGAAGGCGCTGCTCAGCAACAACAAGCTGTTGGAGGATAAGGCGCGCAAGGAGGCCGAACGGGGCCTCAAGAAGCTGCTGGGGGACAAGGCCGACAACGAGGCCGTCAAAGGGGTGGCCGACCAGCTGCTCAAGGGCTTGTTCAAATAGCCCCAGCCTTTCGTTTTATCTCCATGTAGAGCCCGCCTCGTGCGGGCCCTTTTTCATTGCCGCTAGCGGGAATTACTCCCCCAGCAGCAGTTGCCAGACTGCCAGCACATGGCCTCGTTCGGTCAGTAACTGGTCGTCGCTCACCTTGCGGGAGATCTCCGAGAGGTTGAGGCGATGGCCGAGGTTGCGGATCTCCAGATAGGCGTGCTTGAGCCCCTCCGCCTGCTCCAGCGTGAGTACCCCCGCCAGCACGCACTCATCGAAGATGCGCACGTTATCGGACCAGCGGGTGAGCGCCTCGGGTTCACCGCAGGCGTGGGCCAGCACCAGGTACTGGGCGATGAACTCGATGTCCACCATGCCGCCGGGGGACTGCTTGAGGTCGAACTCGCCGGCGCCCGCCTTGAGCAGGTGATCCCGCATCTTGTGGCGCATCTCGCGCACCTCGCGGGCCAGGGTCGGCAGTTCGCGCTCCTTGGCCAGCACGGCGCGGCGGATGCGGGCAAACTCGGCAACGATGGCGTCATCGCCATAGATGGGGCGGGCCCGCACCAGTGCCTGATGCTCCCAGGTCCAGGCCTCGTTTTGCTGATACTGCTCATAGGCCGAGAGGGACGAGACCAGCAGGCCGGAGTCGCCGGAGGGGCGCAGCCGCATGTCGATCTCGTAGAGAATGCCGGAGGGGGTGCGGGTGCTGAACAGGTGCAGGATCCGCTGTGCCAGGCGCAGGTAGAACTGGCGGCTGTCGATGGGTTTGCGCCCGTCGGTGTAGCTGTTGGGGTCGCCGCCGTGCAGGAACACCAGATCGAGATCCGAGCCGTAACCGAGCTCGATGCCGCCGAGCTTGCCGTAGGCCACTACCGCAAAGCCGCGCTGACCGCTCACCGCCACCTCGGGCGGTACCCCGTAGCGCTCGCTCATCTGGGCCCATGCCTGATTGACCACCTCCTCGGTGATCGCCTCCGCCAGCCAGGTGAGGTGGTCGCTCACCTTCATCAGCGGCAGGGCGCCGGCGATGTCGGCCGCCACGATGCGCAGCAGCTGCACCTGCTTGAACTGGCGCAGTGCCTCCATCTGCTGCTCCACATCCTCTTCGGGGATGCGCAGCAGGAACTGGCGCAGCTGGGGTTTGTACTGATCGAGCGGGGTGGGGTGATAGAGGTGCTGGGGATCGAGCAGCTCGTCCAGCAGGATGGGGTAGCGGGCCAGCTGCTCGCTCACCAGATGGCTGGCGTCGCACAGCCGCACCAGCTGGCGCAGGGCGCCCGGGTTCTCCGCCAGCAGCTGCAGATAGGCGCTGCGGGTGAAGATGCGGGTCAGCAGCTCGCACACCCGTTCGAACAGGCGGGCAGGTTGCTCGCTGGCGACCACCAGTCGCAGCAGCTCCGGCATCAGCCAGTCCAGCGCGATGCGCCCCTGCGGCCCTACCTGACGTCGCTTGTACTCCTCCTTGAAGCGCAGCAGGGCACCGCAGAGCGGGGCGGGCTCGGCCACGCCCTGTGCGGTCAGCAGTTTTTCCAGCTCGGCGGCGTCGAGCTCGGTGCGCCAGAGATCGAGCCAGAGCTGCTCCAGATGGGCGGGGGCCTCTTTCTCTTCCCCCACCACGGCGGCGAACTCCTGATGGACGGCAGCCATCTCCTCATCCAGATAAGCCATAAAGGTGCCCCAGTCGGCAAAGCAGAGGGCAGCGATCAGCCGCTGGCGATCCCGCTCTTCGGTGGGCAGGGTTTGGGTCTGCTGATCGCCGATCTCCTGCAAGATGTTTTCGACCCGACGCAGAAAGCGATAGGCATCCAGCAAGCGATCGCAATGGGCAGATTCGAGGGCGCCACATTGGGCGATGGCGGCCAGCGCTTCGGGCAGGTGACGCACCCGCAGCGCCGGTTCACGGCCGCCGCGAATAAGTTGCAGCGCCTGGGCGATAAATTCCACCTCGCGAATGCCGCCTGCCCCCAGCTTGATGTTGCCCTCCAGCCCCTTGCGGCGCACCTCGGCGGCGATCATCGCCTTCATCTGGCGCAGACCGTCGATAACGCCAAAGTCGATATAGCGGCGAAACACGAAGGGACGCAGCATTTCGGCCAGCTCCACTGCGTGCTCGCATTGGGGCCCCAGCACCCGCGCCTTGACCATGGCGTAGCGCTCCCAGTTGCGACCGTGGTGCTGGTAGTAATCCTCCATGGCGGCGAAGGAGATGGCCAGCGGCCCCGCATCGCCAAAGGGGCGTAAGCGCATATCGACCCGGAACACCTGACCATCCTGAGTGGGTTGGTGGAGGGCGTTGATGATGCGCTGGCCCAGCTTGATAAAGAACTGCTGGTTGGCGAGCTCGCGTCGCCCGCCAACCGTGTAGCCGTTTTCGGGGAAGGTGAAGATAAGGTCGATGTCCGAGGAGAAGTTCAGCTCGCCACCGCCCAGCTTGCCCATACCAAGGATAAGCAGCGGTTGCGGGTTGCCGTTGCCGTCCATCGGGGTGCCCAGTTCGCCACACTGTTTGGTGTAGAGCCAGTCGCGGGCAGAGCAGATCAGGGCATCCGCCAGTTTGGTGAGGTGGATAAAGCTCTCTTCTACTTCAGCGTGGCCCAGCAGCTCGCGCCAGGCGATCACCAGCATGCGGCTGCGGCGGAACTGGCGCAGGATGCGCTTGAGCGCCTCTTCATCACTCACCTCGGCGAGCAGGGCGGTCAGATCGCTCTGGTAGGCGGGCCAGCGCTCGGAGCGCTCCAGATCCCCGGAGGCGAGCAGTTCGGTCAGCAACTCTGGCTGTTTGAAGAGGGAGTCGGCGACAAAATCGGAGAGGCCGAGCAGGGTCAGCAGGGTCTGGTGCACCGGCTCGGGCTGCGTGCCGTAGTCGGGGGCCAGTTCAATCAGCCGTTGCCAATGGCGCTGGGCCAGCTCCTGCAGCAGGGGGGAGAAGGCGGAGAGAGAGGGAGAGTGCTGGGCCACGGTTGCCGTCCTTGTGATTAACGAAACTGCCGGATAAAAAGCTGGCTGCCAATCTAGCACTGTCGGGCCCCCGCGTCACAGCGCAGGGGCGAGAAGCATGATCCGGCAAATAAAAATGGGCTCCCTGTCGGGAGCCCATCGGATTGCGCTGGTCATTATCAGTGGCTATCGACCCAGAAGAACTTGAGGACGAACAGCAGGGCAACCACCAGCACGCAGGGGTTGATTTCGCGCCAGCGGCCGGTGCCCGCCTTCATCACGCAGTAGGAGATAAAGCCAACTGCGATCCCCTCGGTGATGGAGAAGCTGAACGGCATCATGACGGCGGTCATAAAGGCCGGTACCGCTTCGGTCAGATCTTCCCACTTCACTCGGGTCAGCTCGGAGCACATCAGCACGCCCACATAGATAAGGGCGCCAGCGGCGGCATAGGCCGGCACCATGGCGGCGACCGGGGAGAAGAAGATCGCCAGCAGGAACAGCAGGCCGACCACGATGGCGGTTAGACCGGTACGGCCGCCGACGGCGACGCCGGAGCTGCTCTCGATAAAGGCGGTGACCGAGGAGGTGCCCATAAAGGCGCCGCCGACCGAGCTGGCGCTATCCACCAGCAGGGCCTGTTTCATGCGCGGGAAGTGGCCCTTGTCATCGGCCAGCTTGGCGCGGTTGGTTACGCCGATCAGGGTGCCGGAGGAGTCGAACAGGTTGACCAGCATAAAGGAGAAGATGATCCCGGCGAGGCTGATATCGAGCGATCCCATCAGATCCAGCTGGCCGAACACCGGTTCGATGCTGGGGGGCATGGAGACAAAGCCCTTGAAGGTGACATCGCCAAACAGCCAGCCCAGACCCGTGGTGACCACGATGGCGATCAGCACGGCGGAGTGGACGCCGCGAGCGGAGAAGATGCAGATCAGGAAGAAACCGAGTAGACCCAGCAGGCAGGGCAGGGAGGTGAGGTTGCCCACGGTCACCATGGTGGCCGGGCTCGCGACCACAATCCCGGCGTTGTGCAGGCCGAGCAGGGCGATCAGCAGACCGATACCGGCGGTGATGCCAACCCGCAGGGTGAGCGGGATGTTGCCGATCAGCCAGTAGCGCACCCGCAGCAGGGTGAGGATCAACAGACCCATGGCACCCCAGAAGATGGTGCCCATGCCCACTTGCCAAGAGTAACCCATGCCGGCGACCACCACGAAGGCGAAGAAGGCGTTGAGGCCCATGGCGGGGGCCAGCGCGATCGGCAGGTTGGCCAACAGGCCCATCAGTATGCTGCCGATACCGGCGATGAGGCAGGTGGTGACGAACACGGCCTGGGTGTCCATGCCCGCAGCAGAGAGGATCTGCGGGTTGACGAACACGATATAGACCATGGTCAGGAAGGTGGTGATACCGGCGATCACTTCGGTGCGGGCGGTAGTGCCATGGCCTTGCAGGGCAAACAGGCGCTCAAGCAATCCTTGCCCGGCGGCCTGATTGGCAGCTTGGTGTTGTTGATTCATGTTGGATTCCAATAGGTGACGTGAAATAAGCAGCAGGGGAACGGGCTATCCCATCCATGCGGGGTAAATTGCCCTGTTTCTGGCGGTTAAGTAACCAGACTCGTCCTGATACCGTGACAGCGCGCACATTTTTACACAGGCGGCGCCGTTTACAAACCCCGGATCTGCGAAGCAGATCAATGAATAGAGTAAAAATTCAAACGTTTGCTTTTTGAGCATGAAAAAAGGTTCTCAGCAGAGAACCTTTTATCGAAAATTGGAGGCTTAAAGGGTTTTGAAGTAGCGCTCGACCAGCTGGGCCAGCACCGAGTCGAGCCGGTCTTGCACTTCACCCAGTTCACGGCCGAAGCGGCGCAGAAACAGGCTTGCCTGCTCTTCGGTCAGCTTGCGCCCCTCGATAAAGAACTCTTGCTCCGGCAGCTGCTTGTCATAGCGGGGGATCAGCACCCAGCTCACCAGCTCGGGCTCCACGGCGGCAAAAATCTTGGCAGCAGCGGCACAGAAGGTCTCTATATGTGTCTTGCCATCCGGCCCGAGACAACCCGGTTCAACCCGGATCTGGATGGTGAGTTTTTTCTCTATGGGGGTCGTCATCGTGCTACATCCATGCAAAGGCATCCGTCTAGGATTGTAAGCCAAAAGACAACAGAAAGGGGAGCCGGAGCTCCCCTCAACACGCAGTCAGCCTTATTTGGCGATGCGCTTGTACTTGGCGCGATGGGGCTGGATCGCCTCGGCGCCGTAGGTCTTCTTCTTCCACTCTTCGTATTCGGTAAAGTTACCTTCGAAGAACTCGATCTTGCCCTCATCCTGATAGTCCAGGATGTGAGTGGCGATACGGTCGAGGAACCAGCGGTCGTGGGAGATGACCATGGCACAACCCGGGAACTCCAGCAGGGCGTTCTCGAGGGCGCGCAGGGTTTCGATATCCAGATCGTTGGTCGGTTCATCCAGCAGCAGCACGTTGCCGCCGGTCTGCAGCAGCTTGGCCAGGTGCAGACGACCGCGCTCACCACCGGAGAGTTCGCCAACCCGCTTCTGCTGGTCGGAACCCTTGAAGTTGAAGCGGCCGATATAGGCGCGGCTCGGGAACTCGTAGTTGCCGATGCGCAGGATATCCTGACCGTCAGCGACCTCTTCGAAGACCGTCTTCTTGTCATCCATGCTGTCGCGGAACTGATCGACAGAGGCCAGCACCACGGTTTCACCCAGGGTGATGGCGCCGGAATCCGGCTGCTCCTGACCCGACATCATGCGGAACAGGGTCGACTTACCGGCACCGTTCGGGCCGATGATGCCGACGATGGCACCCTTCGGAATGGCAAACGACAGATCGTCGATCAGCACCCGATCACCGTAGGATTTGCGCAGGTTGGCCACTTCCACCACCTTGTCGCCGAGGCGCGGTCCGGGCGGAATGAACAGCTCGTTGGTCTCGTTGCGCTTCTGGTAGTCGTTGGTGTTGAGCTCTTCGAAGCGAGCCATACGGGCCTTGGACTTGGCCTGACGCCCTTTCGGGTTTTGACGAACCCACTCCAGCTCTTTCTCGATGGACTTGCGACGGGCCGCTTCGGAACTGGCTTCCTGCGCCAGACGGGCGTCCTTCTGCTCCAGCCAGGAGGAGTAGTTGCCTTCCCACGGGATACCCTCGCCGCGGTCCAGCTCCAGGATCCAGCCTGCCACATTGTCGAGGAAGTAACGGTCGTGGGTGATGGCCACAACAGTGCCTTCATAGTCGTGCAGGAAGCGCTCCAGCCAGGCCACGGATTCCGCATCCAGGTGGTTGGTCGGTTCGTCCAGCAGCAGCATGTCCGGCTTTTCCAGCAGCAGACGGCAGAGCGCCACACGGCGGCGCTCACCACCGGAGAGGTGTTTGATCTTGGCATCCCAGGCCGGCAGGCGCAGGGCATCGGCCGCGCGCTCCAGCTGGTTTTCCATGTTGTGGCCGCCCTGGGCCTGGATGATGGCTTCCAGCTCGCCCTGTTCGCGGGCCAGCTTGTCAAAGTCGGCATCCGGGTCGGCGTAGGCCGCATAGACCTCGTCTAGGCGGGCCATGGCGCGTTTCACCTCGCCAACGGCCTCTTCGACCGCTTCGCGTACGGTCTGCTCCGGCTCCAGCTTCGGCTCCTGCGGCAGGTAGCCGATCTTGATGCCGGGCTGTGGACGGGCTTCCCCTTCGATCTCGGTGTCGATGCCCGCCATGATGCGCAGCAGGGTCGATTTACCGGCGCCGTTCAGACCCAGCACGCCGATCTTGGCGCCCGGGAAGAAGCTCAAGGAGATGTTCTTGAGAATATGACGCTTGGGCGGCACTACCTTGCCGACCCGGTTCATGGTGTAAATAAATTGAGCCATTGGCTAATTCTCTTCCTTTTCAGCAGGTTAATGTCTTGGCATTAACAGACTGATGTTGTGGTGGGGCCAGGTCGACACAGGTCAACCCGGTTCCAAAAAACGTTCCGATTGTAAACCAATGGGCAAGGGGGGGCAAAGATGGGGGGGGGGGGGAAGATAGGCCGCCTGTCATGACGGCCTCTTATAGGGCCTTATGCCTTGTGGAAACTGTTGATCAGCGCGTTTGCGTAATCAATGACAAATTGCTGGCAGTGGATGGCAGTCTGCGGGTCAAACTCTTCACCGTGGAGATCGGTATTGGAGAGTACCCGGATGCCGACAAAGGGTACCTTGTAGGCCTCAGCCACTAGGGCGGCGGAGGAGGTTTCCATCTCTTCCGCGGCGGTCTGGTAGGTCTGATGCAGCCAGTTGATGCGCGCTACCTGTCGGTTCCACTCATCGGCGGTGCCAATGATGCCGCCTACTACTCGGCCGTGGCGATAGCGATCGGCCATACCGAGGGCGCGGCCAATCAGCTCGGGATCGCCAGCGAACGAGCTGTGCTCCACCAGCTTGCCGTTATCGCGCAGACGCATGGTGACCTCGAAGTTGTGCCATTTGCTCGGATCGACGCCTTGCTCGGCGGGCATTAGGTCACTGCGATAGGCTCCCATGTTGAAGCTCTTGGTGCCGATAACGATATCGCCCCGGTGCAGTGCCGGATCATGGCCTCCTGCCGTACCCTGATTGATGATGAGACGCGGCTTGAAACGCTCAATCGCCAACGTGGTGGCGGCAGCGGCATTGGCCAGACCCACCTCGGTGCGGGAGATGACCACCGGATAGTCCGAGATAGTACCCTGCCAGTATGTCCAGGCCCCCACAGTCAGCTCCGTCTTGTCTTTCAGTGCGGCAACGAGAGTTTCGACTTCGACGTCCATCGCCCCCTGGATCAGGATGGGGGCCGGGGTGGCCGCCATCACGCTGGAGGAGAGGAGGGCAAAGAGGGTGAGCAGGCGCGAACAGCGTTTGATGATATTCATGGGATACCTGTAGGGCTGGCGAGAAAGCGCCGGATCCTACCGAAATGAAAACGGTTGCGCAATGTTGGTGCGTGTTTTGTCAGTAACGGACATGCTGATGAATGGCCTCAGGGCTGCTTGTGGCCAGCGAAGTAGAGCACCCGTTTTACATACTCCTGTGTTTCGTCATAGGGTGGGATCCCGCCATAGCGTTCCACCGCTTTTTCCCCGGCATTGTAGGCCGCCGAGATCAGCACCCAGTCGCCATCGAAGCGGCGATCCAGCCACTTGAGATAGGTGACGCCGCCCTTGATGTTCTGGGCCGGATCGAATGGACGGGTCACCCCGAACCGTTGCTGGGTTTCGGGGATCAGCTGCATCAGCCCTTGGGCATTCTTGGGTGAAACGGCGCGGCTGTTGAGGTTGGATTCGGCGATGGCAATCGCCAGCACCAGCCGGGCATCCACCTGATGGTGTTTGGCGGCGTGGCGCAGCATGGTGACCAGTTTTTGCTTGGCGGGGGGCTGGCGCGCAACCCAGGTGTCGACATTGAAGGGGGTGGAAGGGAGCCCGGCCAGATAGCCACCCTGACCGCCACGGATCCCGATGCCACACCGCTCCCCCATAGGGGCATTGCCGATGCGGGCGTTGTAGTAACGGGCGGCCTGTTGGTTACCCAGGCGCATAGCCATGGCGAGATAACTGTTGGCCAGCCTGGCGCTGCGCACCGAGGCTGGGCCGGTGGCGAGCAGGCGGCCGATCCGGAAATAACCTTCGGGATTGCCGGTGCTGGCGGCGACACAGTAGAGGGCGATGGCTTTTTGCAGATTGCCGTGTTGCTGGGCCACTTGACCCTGCTTGATCGCCGTTAGCGCCTTGGGGGCCTGTCTGAAATCCCTGCCTTGTGCCATCGCCCGCGGCGTACCTGCCAGTAACAACGACAAAAAAAGCAGCAAAAACAGTCCGTTTTCGCTGATGTGCCTCATGGGTTATCTCCTGTTTGAGTACAGAAGATATAGAGGAACATGGCTGCTATCGCCATGAACCCAGTGGATCCTGTTGTTATAGCCGGTTGGTTTCAGAGAGCAAAACGGTATGGAACTAACGGCATCTCGACAGTTTCACACCATTTTTCATCCGGTTAAAAGTCGTGGTGATACTCCTGCTCATCCAGCACGGCGGGAGGAAGCGCGCGATAGAAGCTGCCAATTTCGCTGACAACCCAGAGCAAAAGCAGGGCCAGCAGGCTGAGCAGGGGAAGCAGAGAGTGGCTCTGGGTCAGGGCATAGGCCGCAATGGCGGCACCGGTCAAAAGCAGGGTTCGGATCATGAGGTGGCTCCTTGTCGTCATGGGGGTGTTGCGTGGCCACGGACAGAGCGCCTGGGGTCGGGAGTTGTTCCCGGGTGGCACGAAGCGCGCTGAGTATATCGCGTCATGCCGCTGCCGATCCGTGGTGTCATCACACTTTCCATAGTCATGGGTTTCGTATCGAGTTGGGCCCCGCCAGATGCGGGGCCAGTAATGGTTTGACGGTCAGAAGAAACCGCCGTTGTTATCGTCACTGTCGGCCCAGCCGCCACTCAGGTTATCGTCGTCGAGAAAACTGCTGCCAACATCGGGAGGTGAATCCCAGCCGTCCCAGCGTACCGGTTCCGCATCGACCGGATTGGCGATGGGCGCTGGCTCTATTATGTCGATGATCTCCTCGGGCCGGTTGCTGTGAAACAGTCCGCCGATCATGTCGGCCAGCATCACGCCACCGGCAACCCCGGCTGCGGTTTGCAGGGCGCCCTCTAAAAAGGAGCTGGCACGGGACGCGGGCTGGGCAGGCGCGGTTGCCGGTGGCGGCGTAAAGCGCGGGGGCGTGCTGCTCTCGCTACCAAACAGGCCGGAGAGAAAACTGCCGCCGCTCGAACTGTTCTGGCTGGCCTCCAGCTCCTTGACTCGATCGTTGAGGCGGGTAAGGGCTGCCTGCTGGATCAGCAGCGCCTGGGCCATGTAGTAGGGGGCATCGGGCTGCTCTGCCAGATGCTGGCGGATCAGCTGATCCGCTTGTGGGTCTCGTTTGCTATCCATGGCTTGCGCTTGCTTGAGGCGGTCGAACAGTCCATCGATCAGACCCTGTTCCTGTGATTGCATCTCAAATCCTCGCTATGGTGCGCAGACAGTGCGTTCAGCCATCCTAAAACCCGCGGGGCATCAGTGGTATCTGATTAACTCATCAATGACCGAGAGGCTGCCCGTGCTCGTCAGCGGACGGGCCGGTAGTAGTTGAGATACCAGCGGACAAACTCGGCAACACCTTGCTTGAGGGGCGTGGCGGGGCGCAGGCCGGTGAGGGTGTGCAGCGGCTCGCTGTCGGCCCAGGTGGCGTGCATGTCGCCTGCCTGCATCGGCTGCATCCGCTTGATGGCGGGCTTGCCGATGGCCTCTTCCAGCGCCTCGATAAAATCGAGCAGCCGCACCGGCTGGCCGTTGCCGATATTGAGGATGCGGTAGGGGGCGGCGCTCTCGGCCGCGCTCTGCTCGCTGGCATGCCAATCGGGATTGGGGCGGGGCGGCTGGTCGGCCATGGTGAGGATCCCCGCGACGATGTCGTCTATATGAAAACCGATAAAACCGGCGACGCCGGTGACCAGATAGGTCATGGTTGGGGTCCTGTGCAGATCATGGGGCTCCTTACGGTGATGGGCAAAGGGGGCTGCGCGCTTTGTAGCAGAGCCGGCGCGTTTGTGCCATGGCAAACCGCCTCTGACGGCGCGGCATGCTGCATCTTGGTGCAGCGAGTGTCAATGCCAGATGACAGGCACCAGAATGGGGCGTTCAGCCTGACTGTTGTGATCATTTTCACAAAAAATAGACTGGACCCCATAACGAAGCCCTGTGGACAGGGCTCGCAGCCTGCCCGCAACGGCAGGCGACAGACACTCTCTCTTTACTTCGCTTGGATACAGGTTATGGACAACACCTCGATTCGCACTGCCCATCCCATTTATGAGGATGTGCTGGCCCTGCTGACGGCGGCCAGCTTTGTTTCCCTCGGCATCTTTCTGTTTCATCAGGTTGGCCTGCTCACCGGCGGGACTGCCGGGCTGGCGCTGCTGCTGCAAAAGGTGACCGGCATCAGCTTCGGCCTGCTGTTTTTCGGCATCAACCTGCCCTTCTATGCGCTGGCATGGCTGCGGATGGGGCCACGTTTTACCTTCAACACCTTTGTCTCGGTGGCGGCGGTCTCCTACATGACCGATCACCTCAACGGTGTATTGCAGATCGGCAAGATAGAGCCCCTCTATGCGGCGCTGATCGGCGGTACCCTGATTGGCATGGGTCTGCTCATCATGTTTCGTCACAAGTCGAGTCTGGGGGGCTTCAACATTCTGGCGCTCTTTATTCAGGATCGCTTTGGCATCCGGGCGGGCAAGCTGCAGATGGGGCTCGATTGCGCCATTGTTGTCGCCTCGTTTTTCGTGGTGCAGCCCTGGATCCTGGCGCTTTCCATCGTGGCGGCGGTTATCTGTAATCTGGTGTTGACACTCAACCACAAGCCGGGCCGTTACCAGATTGCCTGACAAGCGGTAGCCGTGACCCGATAAGACAAGAGTGACCCGATAGCACGAGGCGGCCTGATGGCCGCCTCGTCTGTTTCTCCCCTGGTGTTTGTTCGCTGCGCCTAGCTCGCCTGTTCCAGCCTGCTGTCGCCGCTCATGGCGTTGCCGCTGATAGCGTGACCACCGACGGCGAGCGGGGTGTGGCAGGCCACTTGATGATGGGCCTCATCACACGCCTCAAGCTTGGGTGCCTTGCTTTTGCACAACTCGGTCGCATGGGGGCAGCGCTGGTGGAAGTGGCAGCCGCTTGGCGGCGAGATGGGGGAGGGCACATCGCCGGTCAGCAGAATGCGCTGACTGCGCCTGCGCGGGTCCGGTACCGGAATGGCAGAGATCAGCGCCTGGGTGTAAGGGTGGCGCGGCGCCAGATAGAGCGACTGGGCATCCGCCAGCTCGACGATCCGTCCCAGATACATCACCGCGATGCGATCCGAGATGTGTTTGACCACCGACAGATCGTGGGCGATGAAGATGATGGAGAGGTTCATCTCCCGCTGCAGGCTGAGCAGCAGGTTGACGATCTGCGACTGCACCGAGACATCGAGGGCCGAGACTGCCTCGTCGCACACCAGCAGCTTGGGCTTGAGGGCGATGGCGCGGGCGATGCCGATCCGCTGGCGCTGACCGCCGGAAAACTCGTGGGGGTAGCGATCCACCGCACTGCCCGGCAGGCCCACTTTTGCCAGCAACTCCTGCACCCAGCCGCGGCGCTGCTCAGTGTTGCCTTTACCGTGGATGATAAAGGGCTCCTCCAAAATCTGGCCCACGGTGTGGCGGCTGTTGAGGGATTCTGCAGGGTCCTGAAACACCATCTGCATCTCCTGACGCAGGGAGCGCATCTCCTTCGGGCTGAGGGCGGTGATGTCGCGCCCCTCGAAGGTGATGGTGCCTGCGGTCGGCTCGAACAGCTTGAGCAGGCTGCGCCCGAGGGTGGACTTGCCGCAGCCCGACTCACCCACCAGCCCCAGCGTCTCCCCCTGCTTGAGATCGAAGCTGATGCCATCCACCGCGTGAACCTTATATTGCTTGCGCAGGAAGCCGCCTCCCAGCCGGAAGTGCTGTTTCAGATCCCTGACCGATAACAGAGTGCTCATGGGGTCAACTCCTTCCAGTAGTGACAGGCGACATGGTGGCGCGGATTGAGTTGCTCCACCGCCGGAATGGCGCTGATGCAGAGATCGGTCGCATGGGGGCAGCGGTTGGAGAAGCGGCAGCCTGCGGGCATCTCGTGCAGGGCTGGCACCTGTCCCTTGATGGTCTTGAGCAGGCTCTTGGGCTCATCCTCCAGGCGCGGGATCGAGCTCATCAGGCCGTGGGTATAGGGGTGACGGGGATGGTCAAACAGTTCGAACACATCGGCCTGCTCCACCGCCCGCCCGGCGTACATCACCACCACTTCGTCGCACAGCTCTGCAACCACCCCCAGATCGTGGGTGATAAAGATGATGGCCATCCCGGTCTGGGCCTGCAGCTCTTTCATCAGTTCGAGGATCTGGGCCTGAATGGTAACATCCAGCGCCGTGGTCGGCTCGTCGCAGATAAGCAAGTCTGGCTCGCAGGAGAGCGCCATGGCGATCATCACCCGCTGGCGCATACCGCCGGAGAGGTTGTGGGGATAGACCGCAAAGCGTTGGGCTGGTTCCGGGATCCCCACCTTCTGCAGCATGGCGATGGCCGCGGCTTTACGCTGGGCCTTGTCATACTCGGGGCGATGGAGACGAAACACCTCCATCAGCTGCTCACCGACCGTCTGCACCGGGTTGAGGGCCGTCATCGGCTCCTGAAAGATCATCGAGATGCGGTTGCCGCGCACCTTGTACATCTGATCCGGCGCAAGCGACAGCAGCTCCTCCCCCTGAAAGCGGATAGAACCGGCTACCACCTGACCGTGGGGTTTGGGCAAGAGCCCCATGATGGCGAGCGAGGTAACGCTCTTGCCACAGCCGGACTCGCCGACGATCCCCAGCGTCTGACCCGGGGCCACCTTGAAGCTGACCCCGTCGAGCACCTTGATTTTGCCGTCATCGACGGCGAACTCCACCTCAAGATCGCGTACTTCGAGGATTGGGGCCTGGTGCTGGCCGTTATCAGCGGCGAACTCCCCCCCGTTATCCGGTACGTCAAGAATGGGGGCCTGAGTGTTGGGCATAACGGCTGCTCCCTTCGCAATGGCCTGAATATCAATGACGTGCATAGGTCTTGTCGAGCAGGTTGATGGGCGCCAGCGCCTCCCCTGCCTCCTTGGCGTTGCGGGTCTCTTCCTTCACCTTGGGATCGAGCCAGAGCAGACCGCCACTACTGTGAGGATAACCGTCCATCGGCCAGTAGAGCAGATCCGGCGTGTTCTTGGTGGCAGGCACCTCCGGCAGCATCACATAACGCCAGCTGCTGGCCCGCACATAGTTGAGCTGCACCCCGGGCACGAAGATGGCGAGATCATAGATGCGCTGCTGGATCTGCTGGGAGAGCTTGGCCCGCTTGGCCATGTCGAATTCGACGTTGTAGGCGTCGATCAGTGCGTCCAGCTCCTTGTCCGCTACGTTGAACAGGTTGTTGGTCTGCGGTTTGTTGGCATTGGCGGAGTGGAACGACTCCCAATATTGTGGATAGAGACCGCCGCCGCCCCAGCCAAGCCAGGCCGCCTCGTGTTTCTTCTCCAGCATCACCTTGAAGCCGGTGGCGCCATCCACTAGGTTAAGCTCCAGATCGAGACCCGCTTTCTTGGCCTCCTCTTTCAACACGGTCAGGCGCTTGGAGTGCTCCTGACTGGTGTAGGTGAGTGCCAGCGTCAGCCGCTCCCCCTTCTCATTTTGCAGGATGCCGTCCGGCCCCGGCTTGTTGTAACCGCCCTTGGCAAAGTACTCCCGCGCCTTGCCGATGTCATAAGCCCGCTCCGGCAGCGTCATGTCGGTGAACTCGCCAAAACCCGAGCCGAAGGTGGTGGCTCTGTCATAGTCGCCGCGCAGCACGGTCTCGATCATCTTGTCGATGTTGAAGGCGTGCTGGATGCCGAGGCGCACGTTCACGTCCGCCAGCTTGGGGTTGGCCACATTGAGGTGCACCCCCTGACCGCCCTGTTTGGTGTCGGTCATGGCCATTACCTTCTGCACGTAGCCTTTTTTGTACTCCGGGGTGACCGCTTTTTCATGCCACCAGTTGGGCAGGATCATCTCGAAGGTATCGATCTCCCCTTTCAGGAAGTGGCGGAAGGCGATGTTGTGGTCGCGGATCACCTGCACCTTGATGGTGTCGATGTTGAATCTGTGCTGGTTGTAGCGATCGTCTTTTGCCCACCAATCCTTCTGCTTGCTGAAGGTGACCGACTTGCCCTTCTTGACGTCGCTGATCACGTAGGGGCCTGTGGTGGGAACCACGGCCCAGTTGTACTGCTTCACCCAGTTGGGGGTCAGCTTGTAGTAGTGCTTGGGCTGGGGCCACAGCTCGGTGGTGTTGAGCAGGTCCATCTTGGCCTTGCGGTTGCCCGCTTTGACCATAATGGTGTGATCATCGATCTTCTCTACCGCGACCACTTCAGTGGTGTAGTAGTTGTTGAACCAGGGCCCCTTGATGTGTTTGGAGCGCATCATCTCGTAGCCGAAGGTGTAGTCGTCAGCATTGACCGGCTTGCCATCCGACCATTTGGCGCGGGGATCCAGCTTGAAGTAGACGGTCTGGCTGTCTGGCGCGATGGCCCAGTGGGTCGCGAGCGAGGGGATGGGGTTGCCGGTATTGGGATGGAAGCTGATGAGTCGCAACTGGTTATCGAGAATAAAGGAGCGGAACGATCCGTTTGAGTCAGGCCCCACGGTGCGGAACGTCAGCGGAAAGCTCTCCACAAACATATTGAGGCTGCCGCCCGGCTGCGCCTTGGGGGAGGCGAACACAGGATCCGTGTCGTTGGTCTCCCATTTGAGATCCGCGGGCAGGCTGGCCGCCCAGACCCAGGATCCGTTTACCAGCACAAAGAGAGCACCTATCCATTTGATTTTATTTTTCATGTTTGACTTCCAGGTCTGGCCCCTACACTGGGGGTCTTGATTGATAACGGGATTATCCCTTGCTCCCGGGACCGCCGATGGCGGCGGCCCGTCCTTCATTAATCACTGTTCGTTACCCGACGCCTGCCGATGCGCTGGCATCGGCTGGCTTATTGGTAA
This sequence comes from Aeromonas sp. 603607, assembly GCF_049171595.1. NCBI lineage: Bacteria > Pseudomonadati > Pseudomonadota > Gammaproteobacteria > Aeromonadales > Aeromonadaceae > Aeromonas > Aeromonas sp. 603607. The sequence continues at coordinate 76,760 of NZ_JAAKOV010000020.1, read as the reverse complement.
CGGGTAAATTTGCGCGGATCGAACGCCTCGCGGATCGCCTCACCGATAAAGGAGACCATGATCAGCACCAGACTCACCGCGGCCACCACCGAGCTGACGATCCAGATGGCATCCAGATTGTTGATGCCCTGGGAGAGCAGCTCCCCCCAGCTCGGGGTCGGCGGTGCCAGCCCGAAGCCCAGATAGTCGAGGGCCGTCAGGGTGGAGATATTGCCCACCACGGCGAATGGCGCCAGGGTAACGATCATCATCAGGGTGTTGGGCAGGATGTGGTTGAAGATGATCCGCCCGGTGGTCGCCCCTTGCGCTCGCGCCGCCATCACATAGTCTCGCGCCCGCTCCTTGTAGGTGAGGGTGCGCATATACCAGGTGATCCCCATCCAGCCGAACAGCACGTTGATGGCGACAAACAGGCCGAAGTTGGGCTTGGCCAGCGACACCAGGATCATGATGACGTAGAGAAACGGCACCTGGGACCAGAGCTCTATAAAGCGTTGCAGAATGAGGTCAAAGCGGCCGCCGAGAAAGCCCATCAGACAGCCGATGGTGACCCCGATGGCGTAACTGGCCGCCAGCGCGATAAAGGCAAAGCCGATGGCGATGCGAAAGCCGTAAACCAGTCGCGCCAGCACGTCGCGGCCGCTGGTGTCGGTGCCGAGGAAGTGGCGCTCGGCCGCGCTGGGGGCGTAAGGCGGGTAGGCATCCTCCTTGAAATCCTGCTCGTAGGGGTTCCAGGGTACCGGCGGCAGCAGCACCCAGTCGCCCTGGCCCTCTGCGGCAAATTTGGCCTTGAGCTGGCGGTAGTTGGTTTCGTACTCGTAATCGAGCCCGAACTGCTGACCGGGGATCACATCGCCATAGGTGGGGAAATGCAGCTGGCCCTGATAGCTCACCATCAGTGCCCGGCTGTTGACCAGCAGCTCCGCCAGCAGGGAGAGCAGCACCAGGGTGGTGAAGATGATGAAGGAGTAGTAACCGCGCTTGATCGATTTGAAGCGCTTGAGTTTTTTCAAGGTAACCGGATTGAGCTTCATGGTCAGTCTCCAAACCGCACGCGGGGATCAACAAGGGCAACACAGATATCGGAGACGATATGGCGTGATATCAGCATCGGCATGGCAATAGAGGTCTGGTTCATGGTCAATCTCCAAACCGCACACGCGGATCAACCAGGGCAACGCAGATATCGGAGACGATATTGCCAATCAGCATCAGCATGGAGGTGATGGCCAGAATGCCCATGACGGTGGGGTAATCCCGTTCGACGATCGCCTCGTAACCGAGCAGGCCGATGCCGTCGATGTTGAAGATGGTCTCGATGAGGAAGGAGCCGCCAAAGAAAACGGTGAGCACAGACCCCAGGTGACTGGCGATGGGGATCAGGCTGTTGCGCATGGCATGGTCGGTGACCGCCTTGCGAAACGGTAACCCCTTGGCCACCGCAGTACGCACATAATCGGCCGACAGGTTCTCCATCAGGCTGTTTTTCATGGTCATGGTGAGGATGGCGAAATCGCCGATGGCGTAGGCGATAAGCGGCAGCAGAGCGTGGGCAAAGACAGTGCGGATCTGATCCCAGCTGCTCTCCATGTACTCAAAGTCGTCCCCCGGAAAACCGCCCATTGGCAGCCACTCCAGATGGAAGGCGAAGACGGTGATGAGGAAGATCCCCACCACGTAGGCGGGCAGGGCATAGGCCATGTAGATAAGCATGGAGCTTAACGAGTCGAAGCGGCTGTTGTGCCTGAGCGCCTTGGCCACCCCCAGCGGAATGGAGACCGCATAGCTCAGCAGAAAGGTCGCCAGTCCAAAGAAGGCGGTAACGGGGAGCCGCTCCTTGATGAGATCCCACACCGGCTCGTAGTAGCGGGTCGATTCGCCCAGATCCAGCACCGCCAGCTTCTGCAGCCACTCCCAGTAGGCGACCAGCATCGGCTTGTCGAGACCATAGAAGGCCTTGAGCTCCTCGATCTGCTCATCTGAGAGGGCTTGCGCCCCCTTGCTGCCGCTGGAACGGCCGGATTCATTCTGGGAAACCTGGGCTTGCAGCAGCATGCGTTCGACCGGTCCGCCCGGCACGAAACGGGTGATGGTGAAGACGAGCAGGGTGATACCGAGAAACGTCGGGATGATCAAAAGCATCCGGCGTAGGAAATACGACAGCATGGTGGAACCTCGTCCTTGTTGTTCTTTTTTGCGGCCAGTCAAATCCGGTGACGGGCCTGTCCTTCCTGGCATTACGCGCTGGATTGGTTGCCAAACAGCAGACAATCCGCTTGGCCACTGTAAAAGCTCTGCAACAAAAATCAAGTACAAGGAAATGGAAAACTGGGACAAATGACCCGCTGAGACCAAAAGCACCGAAAAATGACGTTTTTTATCTGAAAAGTGAAAATCAAAACAAAACGCTACTGCTCAACATTATTTTAAAAAATATAAACAGCTGTTTGTTTGAATCTTGTTTTTGTTTATGTGATTGAATTTTAAGTGCTTTTATTTCTGCTGTCAAAGAAGGGAAAACGATATCATCTCGACAAATTTATCTATCTCCCCCATCGGAGTGGTCAGTCACAATAATAATTAAAATAGAGTTTTATTCTTATTTTTGCCAATAAATCGAAATAAGATATAAAGAGACAGCACGTAAACAAATAAGTTCATCAACTTTTAATTCAGCGTCTTTTACATGTTTTAACAACGATTTCACATTGCGCGGGATGTTTTTGGCAGAATTATTCACTAATTATGCCGGTCAAAATTAATACACTCCGCTTATTCCACATCTCACCCTCCCGATCCCCCCACTCCATTGACGTCGCCAGTCAAAGATTGATAAGCCTTACGCATCGCTCCAAAGAGGGCGGTATCAGGAAGCAAACAATAAACAACCAGGAAGGATATAAGCGATGCTTAGGAAGAGCAGAATCTCTGCTGCGATTGCGTTCGCCTTGGCGAGCCTTGCGGCGGCCCCATCCGTATCTGCCGAAGAAGGGCAGAACGTCGAAAAACTGCAGAAAATCAAAGTCACTGGCTCCCGTATCTCTCGTGTTGATGTTGAGGGGGCGACTCCGGTTGTCTCTGTCAGCAAGGCCCAAATTGAACAGTCTGGCCAGCAGACTGTGGCTGATTATCTGAAACAGGCCTCCTACAACTCCTTTGGTGGTTTCTCTCCATCCTCCGGTAGCTCAGCCCAGTCACAAGCCACCGTAGGGCTGCGTGGCCTTGGTGAAGATCGCACACTGGTGCTGCTCAATGGCAAGCGTATCGCCGGTTCTCCCTCCATGGGGGGCACCGCCATCAACCTCAACACCATCCCCATGGCGGCCGTTGAGCGGGTGGAAGTGAACCTGGACGGTGGCTCTGCCCTGTATGGTTCTGATGCCATCGGTGGCGTTATCAACGTGATCCTCAAAGAGGGTTTTGAAGGTTTGTCATTCCAGGGGCGCGTCGGTTCACCGACCGAGGAAGGTGGTGACGAACAGAGTGGTTCCATCGTCAGCGGTATTTCGGGTGAGAAAGGTTCCCTGATGATGGTCTACGAGCATGATGTCAAAGACGAAATCTATTACAAGGATCGTGACTATCTGGCCAAGCAGGGGGCTGAGTCTCCTAGCCTCTATGGTCGCAATATCAAGGGAGTAGACGCGGCAACTGGCAAGACCGTAACCCGTACTCTGAATGGGGTCGACTGTGAAAGCACCGGCGCCGGTTTTGTCACCAAGGGTACGGCTTGCCGCTTCGACTTTGCCCAGGTCGCAGCCAAGACCGCCTCGCGTACTCGCGACACCGTCTATGTCAACGGCCGCTACCATATCAACGACAATGTGGATTTCGTGCCACAGATGATTGGTTCCCGGGTCACCAGTTTTGGTCGTTTCGCCCCTGCTGCAGGTGCCTTCACCGTGGATGGCTCCACCCCTGAAAGCGCTGCAGTCCTGTCTGCCAACAACTTCAGCACCGCCAAGGCTGCGACGGTTTACTACCGCTTCAACAACGTCGGTCCCCGTGACAACGAAGTGACCGACTTGACCGGTACTCTGAACCTGGGTTTTGAAGGGGTGGTTCCGACCGAGGCGGTTGGCGATCTGGAGTGGAACGCCGGTTACATGTACTCCAAGACAGATAACCAGAGTATTGGTAATGGCTATGTATTGGAGCCGGCGGTTCAGACTCAGGTAAACAGTGGAAACTTCGTCAACGGCAGCTTCTCCGCTGATGCCACCAAGGATCTCTCTTATACCACCAGCCGCAACTCCAAGATGGATTTCTTCCAGTGGTATGGCGGTCTGGGTTGGGAGATGGGCGAACTGCCTGCTGGCCCGGTCAGCTGGTATCTGGGTGCCGAGTATAACGATTGGGTTTACTCCGACACCTACGACAGCCAGTCCGAAGCGGGTAACGTACTGGGTTCATCCGGCAACTCCGGTAGCGGTGTGCGCGATGTGTTTGCCACCTACATCGAGAGCCTGATCCCCATCACCGAGCAGATCGAGCTGAACCTGGCGGGTCGTTACGACAAGTACAGCGACTTTGGCAGCGCCTTCTCGCCCAAAGCAAGTCTGCGTTATCAGCCACTCGACCAGCTGATGTTCCGTACCTCCTGGTCCCAGTCTTTCCGCGCGCCGGGTCTGAATGATCTCTATGCGGCGGATGCCCAGTCAGCGGACTTTGCCAAGGACTATGTCTACTGCCAGGCCAATGGTATTGCAAACTGTTCCGAAGAGCAGTACGAGACAACGCGCCAATCCAACAAGAACCTGAAGGAAGAGACCGCCAATACCTTCACTATCGGGGCGGCCTACAATCCGCTGGACAATCTGAACCTGTCGCTCGATTACTACTACATCAAGATTGATGACGTAATCCAGCTGGCTACCACCCAGACCCAGTTCTATCAGGAGCTCAATACCGGCAGCAACCCGAACGTCATTCGTGACGCCAACGGCGATGTCGAGAAGGTCTATGCCGGCATGGTCAACCTGGGGCAACTCAAGACCAGTGGTATCGACTTCAAGGCGGACTACAAGTACGACTTCAACTCCTTCACCCTGCGATACGACTTTGGCAGCAGCTACATCCTGAAATATGAGGAAGGTCTGTTTGCTGGTGGCCCAATGGTTGACAAGAAGGGCTGGAATGGCAAACCCGATTTCCGTTTCAACTCCGGGATCGGTGCCAACTTCCCGCAGCTGTGGAATCTGGATACCTACCTGAGCACCAACTATATCGACTCCCAGAGCCAGGACTATGTGGATGACAAGGAAGAGGGCCATATTGCTTCCAACACCATCTGGAACCTGAACGTCGCGGTCGATACCAGCTGGAATGCCAAGATCCAGACCGGCGTGAAGAACATGTTCAACCGTGGACCTTCCCTGTCAAATGATGGTTACACCTACGATGAATACCTCTACAGCATTGACGGACGGGTCTACTACATCGACTACACCCAGAAGTTCTAATCAACCCCGTTGATATACAACCTCAGTCGGCCCGGTCGGGCCGGCTGTGCCCAACGTCCAAGGAAGTTACGGAGATAGGGTAATCCTATGAAGACAAGGACCATTACAATGAAGAAAGCGCTCCTTGGCAGCCTGGTTTCGGCCGCCTTGTTGACCAGCTTCAATCTGAGTGCCGCCACTGCCGGTCAGGCCGTGGACGCTCAAGCCGCCACCGACAACGCATCCAAAGTTTCCCAGCAGAAGATCGACAGCTATGCCGAATCTGCCGAATCCGCACTGGCCCAGTACAAGGCAGCCCTGCGTCAGGTCGACAGTCTGCGCACCTACAACGAGCAGGTGAGCAAGATGGTCGAGTCCCAGAGTGCCGAGCTGGCGTCGATGCAAAAGCAGATCGCCCAGATTGATCAGACCAGCACCGAAGTTGTCCCCCTGATGCTCAAGATGATCGACTCCCTCGAGCAGTTTGTGGCGCTGGATCTGCCGTTCCAGAAGGTCGAGCGCGAGGACCGCGTAGCAGCCCTGACCGACCTGATGAACCGGGCCGATGTCACCATCTCCGAGAAGTACCGCAAGATCCTGGAGGCCTACCAGATCGAGGAGGGCTTCAGCCGCACCATCGAATCCTACAAGGCGAGCCTGGACAAGGATGGCAGCGAGAAGACCTACGAGTTCCTGCGCGTTGGTCGCATCGCGCTGCTCTATCAATCCCCGGATGGCAATGAGACCGGGATGTGGAACAAGAAGACTCGCCAGTGGGAAGAGTTGCCCCAGGAGTATCGCAGTGCGGTTGAACAGGGCCTTCGCATCGCCAAGAAACAGGCGCCTCCCGCGCTGATCAAGCTGCCGGTTCAAACTGCGGAGAAAGCATCATGAAAGGAATCAAACTTGCGATTGCCTCCCTGATTGCGGGAGCAACCCTGGTCACCCTGCCGGTGACCGCCGCCGAAAAACCGGTGGATCTCAATGCGCTGCTGAACCAGGTCAAGGCCTCCAGCCTGAGCGAATCCCAACTCAACAAGGAGCGGGAAGCCCGCTTCCTGGCTGACAAGAACGAGCAGGGGGCGCTGCTGGCCAAGGCCAAGGCCGAGCTGGCTGCCGAAACCGCCAAGGGCGAGCAGCTCAAGGCGACCTTTGATGTCAACGACAAGCAGCTGACCGAACTGACCGAAACCCTGCGCCAGCGTTCCGGCAACATGGGCGAGATGTTCGGCGTACTGCGTCAGTTCGCCGGTGAGTTCAAGGGGATCTTCAATGCCTCCGCCCGTCGGGTCGAGCATCCGGAACAGACCGCGCTGCTGACCCGTCTGGCCGAGAGTAAAGAGCTCCCCTCCAGCGACGATCTGGAAGCGTTCTGGACCACCACCCTCAGCCGCATGGTGGACGGTGGCAAGGTGAGCCAGATCCCGGCGACCGTGGTCTACGGCGAAGGCAACCAGGCCGAGAAGACGGTCACCCAGATCGGTGAGTTCAACACTGTCTCCGAAGGCAAGTACCTCACCTTCGTGCCGGAGACCGGCAAGTTCGAGCAGCTCTCCCGTCAACCTGACAAGGGGGTGCTGGCACCGATCGCCGAGTTTGAACAGGGCGGTGACGGGGTCAAACCCATCTTTATCGACCCGTCTCGCGGCGTGATCCTCTCTCTGCTGGTGCAGTCACCGACTCTCAAGGAGCGGATCGATCAGGGTGGTGAAGTGGGTTACGTCATCATGGTGCTCGGTGTGCTCGGTACCCTGCTGGCCATCTTCTGCGGTATCCGCCTGTCGCTGATCGGCTCGTCCATGCGCAAGCAGCTGAAATCTGATCAGATCATCAAGGGCAACCCCATTGGTGACATGCTGGGGGCCTACCAGAGCCATCGCGGTGACAACATCGAGGATCTGGAGTCCAAGCTCGACGAGATAATCCTGCGCAACGTGCCCAAGTTCGAGAAGGGCATCAGCATCATCAAGCTGATCGCCTCGGTCGCGCCGCTGCTGGGTCTGCTCGGTACCGTAGTGGGGATGATTGCCACCTTCCAGGCCATCACATTGTTCGGTACCGGCGATCCCAAGCTGATGGCGGGCGGTATCTCCGAGGCGCTGGTGACCACCATGCAGGGTCTGGTCGTCGCGGTGCCCATGCTGTTCCTCTACACCATTGTGCAGACCCAGAGCCGTCGTCTGATCCAGGTGCTGGAAGAGCAGAGTGCCGGTTTCGTCGCCCGTTATCAGGAACGTCTGCACGCCTCCAAAGCCGCAGCGTAAGGAGTCACCCATGTGGTTCTGGTTGATTGAAGAAGTCGAGTCGGTCCGCCGGTTTTTGGGATTGGGGGGCGATGTACTGGTCGCCCTGTTCTTCCTGACCCTGATGATGTGGGCCCTGTTGCTGGAGCGCTGGTTCTACTTCATGGCGGTCTACCCCAAGCAGGTGAAGCAGACCAAGGCCACCTGGCTGGCTCGCACCGATCATCTCTCCTGGTCTGCCAAGCAGATCCGCCGCGAGCTGGTCTCACGGGTCGCCATGGCGGTAGACAAGGGGATGCCGGTCATCAAGGTGCTGATCGCTCTCTGCCCGTTGATGGGGCTGCTGGGAACCGTGGTGGGGATGGTGCAGGTGTTTGACACCCTGGCCATCACTGGCACCGGTTCGCCGCGGGCGATGGCATCGGGGATCTCCAAGGCAACGGTACCGACCATGGCGGGCATGATCGCCGCCCTGTCCGGCCTGTTTTTTGTCAACCAGCTCGATCACAAGGCCAAACTGGCGGTGCAAAAGCTGGAAGACAACCTGAAACACGGTTGATGCAGGATGCATACCCCCGGCGAGGCATGGCCTGCCGGGGGCACAGAACAAGCAAGGAGTTTCTGCTATGAGAAAACGTTACAGCGACAGCGGTGCTGACGAGGCGGCTATCGATTTGACCCCCATGCTGGACATAGTGTTCATCATGCTGATCTTCTTCATCGTCACCACCTCCTTCGTCAAGGAGTCCGGTGTCGAGATCAACCGTCCCAGTGCCAGCACGGCCGAGACGGTGAAGAAGGGCAATATCATGGTCGCGGTGCGCGAAAACGGTCAGGTCTGGGTCGACAAGCGGGTGGTCGAGGTCGGTGCGGTGCGCGCCAACATCGAGCGGCTGCGGGCCGAAAACCCGGAGAGCGCCGTGGTGATCCAGGCCGATAACGAATCCCGTTCCGGTCTGGTGGTGCAGGTCATGGATCAGATCCGCATGGCCGGTGTCCAGAACATCTCCATCGCGGCAGACAAGAGCAGCTGATGCCGGAGAGAGACCTATGAGATACCTGATATCGTTGGCGGTCTCCTGTGTGGTGGTGTTCTTTCTGTTTCTGGGAATGAACAAGCTGATCACACCGGATCACCGGGAGCTGGTGGAGAAGGATGACGTCACCATGACCGATTTCATCCGCCTCAAGCCCCAGGAGACCCTGCAAGAGAAACAGCGGGAGCTGCCCAAACCGCCGCCGCCCAAGCGCCCGCCACCTCCTCCCGAGATGGAAGTGGCCAGCACGGATCGGCCGAAGATGGAGAGCGCGCCGATGGACATGCCCAAGCTCGACATCCCGGTCAATATCGGTGGTGGCAACGCGCTGGGTGCCTATAGTACCGGCGGCGGTGGTGGCGGCGTCGGTGGCAACAACGGCGCCATTCCGCTGGCAACCTTCGAGCCCATGATGCCCCGCAAGGCGGCACTGGCGGGGCTGGCTTCCGGCAAGGTGCTGGTGGAGTTCACCGTCACCGAGCGCGGCACCGTCAGCAACGTGCGGATCGTCAAGGAAGAGCCGCGCAGCTATGACCTCGGTAAAGAGGCGCGCAAAACCATCGCCAAGTGGACGTTCAAACCGGCCATGGTGGATGGCAAGCCGCAGGCGAGCCGTATGCAGCAAGAGATCGAGTTTGCGGTCAACTAAGGAAGGTGGCGATGAACAAGTTACAGAAGATGATCCTCGCCCCGGTCGCCATGGCGGTGCTGCTCAGCACCGCCAGTTGGGCCGCCGAGCAGCCGGCCCTGTCGGATCGGGCCTATCGGGCGGTCAACAAGGCGCAGGAGCTGATCACCGAGAAGAAATACGGTGAGGCCAATGCCAAGTTGCAAGATGCGCTCTCCGGCGCAGGCGAGCGAGTCTACGACAAGGGGGTCATATTGCAGACCCTCGGTTTCGTGGCCGCCCAGCAGGAGAAATACGGTCAGGCGACCAAGTACTTTGCCGATGCCATCGCGACAGGCGGCCTGCCGCCACCGGTGGCCCAGCAGGTGCGCTACAACCTGGCCCAGCTCTATATGGCGGAGGGTAATTATCAGGGGTCGATCAAGACCATGAAGGAGTGGTTTGCCAACCAGGGCAAGGATGACAAGCCCAACTCCCATGCCTATATCACGCTGGCCAACGCCCACGTGCAGCTCAAGCAGTACCGTGACGCGATCCCGGCGGTGGATCAGGCGATCAAGCTGTCGGCAGGTAAAGCGCCGGAGTCCTGGTATCTGCTGAAGATGGGCGCTCACTACGAGCTGAAACAGTACAAACCGGCAACCGAGGTGCTGACCTCTCTGGTCAACATGTTCCCGGAGAAGAAGAAGTACTGGACCCAGCTGTCGGCCATGCATATGCAGGCAGGTAACGATGCCAAGGCGCTGGCGGCGCTGGAGTCGGCATACAACCTCGGCATGTTGACCGAGGCCGCCGAGCTGCAGCGCCTCGCCAACTACCTCGCCTTCACCGGCATTCCCCATCGCGCCGCACGGGTGATGGAGAAGGGGATGAAGGATGGGGTGATTGAGCAGAGCGCCAGCAACTACAAGACCCTGGCCAACTATTGGCATCAGGCCAAGGAGCTGGATCCGGCCATCGACACCCTGGCCAAATCCTATCAGCTGGCCCCGAGCGCCGATTTGCAGCTGAAAATGGCGCGCATGATGATCCAGAGCAAACGCTATCAGGATCTGGTGGCGCTGGCCGCCAAACCGGCAGCCAATGCCAATGGTGAACAGCGGGCGGATCTCAAGTTCCTGACCGGGGTCGCCTATTTTGAGCAACAAAAGCCGAAGGAGGCCCTCAACGCCTTCACCCAGGCGGCTCAGAATGGCAACGTCAGCGGTCGGGCATCCCCCTGGATCAGCTTCCTCAAGGAGCAGAGTGGTGCGGGGGAGGCGGCCGTCCAGTAATTCCAATGACAACGCTTGAAGTCCCTTTTATGGTTGCCTGGTGGCTCCATTAACCGCTCTTCGGAGCGGTTTTTTTATGGCGGCAGCCAGTCCCTGCTGTAGTCGAAGCGCTATTTTCCCCCTTTTCGCTCCAATGAAAGTGCCACAGTCAACATTGGCCTATCTCCTCCGAGGTGACAAACGTTTCAGCTAGGGCTGCAACCGTGACACCAGGTGGCACAGCGCTGTGGTCTACGGGGGCGGGGTTGGTCCGCAGAGAGGGGGCTATGCTGTACATCTCTCTTTCAATGGCGACTTGCCAAGGGGGCTTTTGCTCTGTTGATAAGCATCACACCGAAAACGGCCACTTTTAACAAGAAAAGCAACATATGGAAGTTGAAATTTTGGCCGACTCAGGAAAGAATGCGCGCTCGGTTATTGGCGTCGTGGGGCAGGTTGACCCGCCACCGGCAGACCGAGGATGAGACGGCCCCCGGCCCATTTGGTACAGGAAACCACACAGGAATTTTATGAATCCCCTTCGCACTGCCGCTTCGGCCCTTTTATGCACATTTGCGCTGGTCAGCCAGCAGGCTGCCGCCGTCGAGTACCGTCTGCCTGCGGCCAACAGCCGCCTGATCGGTGAAAACCAGGAATACGTGGTGCCTGCGGACAACCGTCCGCTGGAGCAGATCGCTGCTGACTTCCAGCTGGGTCTGACCAACATCATGGAAGCCAACCCGGGCGTTGATCCCTATCTGCCGAAAGCGGGTAGCACCCTGATCATCCCCCACCAGCTGATCCTGCCCAACGCGCCCCGCGAAGGGATCGTCATCAACGTTGCCGAGATGCGTCTCTACTACTACCCGAAAGGGAAGAACGTGGTGGAAGTGCTGCCCATCGGCATCGGTCAGCTGGGGGTCAACACCCCGGAGAACTGGATCACCAAGGTAGAGCGCAAACGCGCCAACCCGACCTGGACCCCGACCGAGAACATCCGTCGTCGCTATGCAGCCCAGGGCAAGACTCTGCCGGCAGTATGGCCAGCGGGTCCGGATAACCCCATGGGTCTGCACGCCCTCTACATTGGCAACCTCTATGCCATCCACGGCACCAACGCCACCTTCGGTATCGGTCTGCGGGTGAGCAGCGGTTGCGTGCGTCTGCGTGCTGACGACATCAAGTATCTGTTCGACAACGTGCCGGTCGGCACCCGCGTCCAGTTCGTCAACCAGCCGGTCAAGACCACGGTCGAGCCGGATGGCGGTCGCTACATGGAAGTACACGAGCCGCTGTCGCGTACCGAGGAGGAGTTCAACTCCACCGCCTCCGTGCCGCTTCCGATGACACCGGCTATCACCCGCTTCATCGCTCACGCCGAGTCTGACTCCAACGTGGTCAAGCAGGTGCTGGAACAGCGTACCGGTATGCCGACTCGCCTCAATCCCTGATTGAGCAAGTTGGCGGTACCGCGCGCACTGGCTGAATAAAGAAAACGGCGACCAGATGGTCGCCGTTTTTTATAGGGGGAGTCACCGCTTGCTTACTGCACGCAGACCGGGCAGAAGGCGTAGGTGCCTTGCGGATCGTTGAAGCGGGTGAGCGGGTCGAGACTGCGGTTCACTTCCACCAATGCCTTGCCAAATCCAGCCGGCAGCCAGCTTTGCAACTGGGGGGCCAGCACTTGGGCACTGCTGTCAAACAGCTGGCGCAGGAACTTGTCCTTGGTGGACTCTTCCTGCTCGATGGGGGTCACCTGCCACTCTTTGAGGTTGGCCAGTTCGGCGGCTGCCTTGATGGCGTCATCCAGATTGCCGAACTCGTCCACCAGCCCCAGGGCCTTGGCATCTTCGCCAGTCCAGACACGACCTTCGGCCGCTTTTTCGGCCTCTTCCGGGCTCAGACCACGGCCCTTGCTGACCAGACCGATGAAGCGCTGGTAGGTATCTTCCACGCTCAGCTGGATAGCCTGACCGACGTGATCCGGCAGGGCGCGGGTCGGGCCGACGCCGACGTAATCTGTGGTGCCAACCCCGTCGGTATGCACCCCGAACTGGGCCAACGCCTTGTCGATGGTGGCGAACATGCCGAACACCCCGATGGAGCCGGTGAGAGTGGTGGGGGAGGCGAAGATCTTGTCCGCATCGGCGGAGATCCAGTAGCCACCGGAGGCGGCATAGCTGCCCATGGAGACCACTACCGGCTTGCCTGCCTGTTTCAGGGCCAGCAGCTCGGCGCGGATCTGCTCGGCGGCGAAGGCGCTGCCGCCCGGGCTGTCGACCCGCAGGACCACGGCTTTAACCTTGTCATCGCGGCGGGCATCGGCCAGCAGGTCGGAGAGGCTGTCGCCGCCGATGGTACCGGCAGGCTGGACGCCATCCATGATGGCGCCGCTGGCGACCACCAGACCCACCTCATCCTTGCCGCTCTGGGGATATTGTTCCGGAATGGCAGCCAGATACTCTTTCAGGCCTACCCCTTTCCAGCCGTGGTCGTCCGCTTCACCCACCTCTTTAATGACCGCCTGGGTCATCTCGTCGCGTGTCGCCAGCTGATCCACCAGCCCGTTGTCGAGGGCGTAGTTGGCGGCATTGCCACCGGCCTTGCGCAGCAGCTCGAGGAAGCGATCCTTGCCCGGCGCGACCGCATCGGGTTCGATCTCCCGCTGCTCGGCGACATCGGCCACATAGGATTGCCACAGCTGATCCAGCCAGCGCTGGTTTGCTTCTTTGCTCTCGGGGGACATCTCGTCGCGGGTATAGGGTTCGACGAAGGATTTGTAGGTACCGACCTTGAATACATGCGGGGTGATGTTGAGCTTCTCCAGCGCCGACTTGAAGTAGGTCTGGTAGACCCCAAGCCCCTCGATCACCACGGCGCCGCTCTGGTTGAGCAGCACGTGATCGGCGTGGGCCGCCAGCAGGTACTGGCCTTGAGTGTAGAAGTCGGCCATGGCGATCACCGGTTTGCCGCTCTCCCGGAAGGAGTCGATGGCACTCGCCACCTCCTGCAGTTTGGTGAAGTTGGCTCCCTGCAGCCCTTGCGGCTTGATCACCAGCGCCTTGATGCGCTCGTCATCCTTGGCACTCTTGATGGCCCACAGCAGGTCGGAGAGGACGATCTCGCTCGGCTGCTCGTCGCTGCTGTCCATCTGGCGCAGCAACTGGACGGTGGGATCTGTCTGGGAGCGTTGCTCCACCAGCACGCCGTTGAGATTGAGGGTTAGCGCCCCTTCGATGGGCGCCTTGGGTGCCTCTTTCTGGCTGACGCTGAAGACGATGACCAGCACTACGATGAGAAACAGCAGATTGACCAGCATCAGCCGGGTGAAATTGAGCAGGCGCCACAGGCTGCGGAACAACCAACCCAGACCTTTGAAAATAGACATAGTCGCGTTATCGCCCTGTTAATGGGTAGAGAAGAGCCATTATTAACCAGTTGCGGGCGAAATTGCCATTTCCGACTAGCGGATCCCGCCTATCTTCGTTCAGGGCACGGCTGTTCGCTGAAAAATTGTCCAAACATTTGTTTGAAAAAGAATTTTCGATTCTTTACTCTAGCCTCAGTTTGATAACAAAAAATTAACTGGAGGCATCGTGAGCCGCTATCCGACCCTGCTGACCCCGCTCGACCTTGGTTTTACCCAGCTGCGCAACCGTGTGTTGATGGGCTCCATGCATACCGGCCTCGAAGAGGAGAAGGGCGGTTTTGACAAGCTGGCCGCCTTTTATGCCGAGCGCGCCCGTGGTGGTGTTGGCCTTATCGTCACCGGCGGCATTGCCCCCAACCTGCGCGGTCGGCTGGTGCCTCACGGCTCTCAGCTGAGCTTTCCCTGGCAGGTGAGCAAGCACAAGAAGGTGACCAGCGCCGTGCATCAGGAGGGGGGCAAGATAGCGCTGCAGATCCTCCATGCCGGTCGTTACGCCTATCATCCGTTCAGTCTGGCACCAAGCTCCCTCAAGGCGCCCATCTCCCCCTTCAAGCCGCGCGCCATGAGCGAGCGGCAGATCCGCGGCACTATCCGCGACTTCGCGGCTACAGCTGCGCTGGCCAAGGCGGCCGGTTATGACGGCGTCGAGGTGATGGGCTCGGAAGGCTATCTCATCAACCAGTTCATCTGCGAACGCACCAACAAACGTACCGACGGCTGGGGCGGCAGCAGCGAAAACCGGATGCGCTTTCCGGTGGAGATTGTCCGCGCCATTCGCGAGCGGGTCGGCACCGACTTCATCATTATCTTCCGCCTCTCCATGCTGGATCTGGTGGAGCAGGGCTCGACCCTGGAAGAGGTGATTGCCCTTGGCAAAGCGCTGGAAGCGGTGGGGGTGACCCTGATCAACACCGGTATCGGTTGGCACGAAGCGCGTATTCCCACCATCGCCACCAGCGTGCCACGCGGCGCCTTCAGCTGGGTGACCGCCGAGCTGAAAAAACACCTCAAGGTGCCCCTCATTACCACCAACCGCATCAACACCCCGGAGGTGGCCGAGCGGATTCTGGCGGGTGGCGAGGCGGATATGGTCTCCATGGCGCGCCCTTTCCTGGCTGATCCCGAATTTGTCATCAAGGCGGCCGAGAACCGGGCGGACGAGATCAACACCTGTATCGCCTGCAACCAGGCCTGCCTTGACCATGTGTTCAAGCAGAAGCGCGCCTCCTGTCTGGTCAATCCTCGAGCCTGTTTCGAGACCGAATTGACGTTTGGCCGCGTGCCCCAGCCCAAGAAGCTGGCGGTGGTGGGGGCGGGCCCGGCCGGGCTGGCGTTCGCCTGTTACGCCGCCGAGCGCGGTCATCAGGTGAGCCTGTTCGATCAGGCCAGCGAAATCGGCGGCCAGTTCAACTTCGCCAAGCAGATCCCGGGCAAGGAGGAGTTTCACGAGACTCTGCGTTATTTTGCCAAACGGCTGGAGAAGTGCGGCGTCGAGCTCTATCTCGGCCAGCGCCAGAGTGCCGAGAGTCTGCTCGGCGGCGGTTTTGACGAGGTGATCCTCGCTACCGGTATTCGTCCGCGCACCCCCAATATTCCGGGGATCGAACATCCCAAGGTGATGAGTTATCTCGATGTATTGCGGGATCACAAACCGGTCGGCCAGAAGGTGGCGGTGATCGGTGCCGGCGGCATCGGCTTCGATGTAGCTGAGTATCTGGTCGAGAAGAAGGTGGAGACGGATGCCGATGGGCACCGTGATCACTGGCTCAAGGAGTGGGGCATCGACAAACAGCTTGGCGAGCGCGGTGGCCTCACGGTTCCTGAAATTGACGCCCCCGAGCGCCAGATCTGGCTGCTCCAGCGCAAGGAGAGCAAGGTGGGTGACGGACTTGGCAAGACCACCGGCTGGATCCATCGTACCGTGCTCAAGAACCGCAAGGTGCAGATGCTCTCCGGGGTGCAATATCTGGGGATCGATGACGAGGGCTTACACATTCAGGTGGGCGAGTCCAAGCAGTGTCTGCCGGTGGATCAGGTGATCGTCTGCGCCGGGCAGGAGCCTCTCAAGGAGCTGCAGGCCGGGTTGCAGGCGGCAGGCAAGCCGGTGCATATCATCGGCGGAGCCGACGTGGCTGCCGAGCTGGATGCCAAGCGCGCCATCCGGCAAGGGGCCGAGCTGGCTGCGATCATCTAGCCAGCTGTGCCATCCTGCCCTTTATAGTGCGATAAACCCCTGAGCCTCAGGGGTTTTCTTCATTCGGTGCTGTGCTAAGGTAGCGCCATCATTGCCCCAGAGAAGGAATTGCCCATGGATGCCCTCACCCTGTTGCTCAATCGCCACTCCTGTGGCCGTCTCGCCGATCCCGCCCCGAGCGGTGAGGTGCTCGACAATATCCTCAAGGCGGGCCTGCGCGCGCCGGATCACGGCACCCTGACTCCCTGGCAGTTCATTCTGTTCGAAGGGGAGGGGCGCGAGCGGCTGGGCAAACTGCTGGCCGAGGCGGCCCGTGCCCGTGGCGAAGATGAAGAGAGCATCAAGAAGTGCAGCGAAGCGCCACTGCGGGCGCCCTTGGTCGTCGCCGTGGCAACCCGTTATCAGGATCACCCCAAGGTGCCGAAACTGGAGCAGGAGCTCTCTGCCGGTTGTGCCCTGATGGCGATGCAGATGGCGGCGCAGGCGCAGGGTTTCAACGGCATCTGGCGCTCCGGCTGGTTTATCTTCGATGAGCAGATCAACAAGGGATTGGGACTGGCGGCAGAGGATCAGCTGGTGGGTTTCCTCTACCTCGGTACTCCCATGCTGGAAGCACGCAAACTGCGCGAGCTGCCACTCGATGAGTTTGTCCGCCGTTTCTGACTCCTCGGCCATGTTGCAGTTAAGAGAAGCAAAGCCTCGAGAAATCGGGGCTTTTCTGTTTAACCGTGAATAGTAACCAGAGAAATTGGGGAAAATAAATGGCTCAAAGAGGCTTCGCGCGCCATAGCAGGTAATTATTTAAATAGTGCGATGTACCTCGCAATCCTGTGGCATTTCACTATGTAAAACGTTTGCGCATTCGCTAATATCTCCCTGCCAGTTTAGAAGGGCACTCCTTCTAATTTTTCTGCGATGAGAGTCGCAATTCCGTAGCACCTTTTAACAGCCCAACGTCTTCGTGACATTGGGCTTTATTTTTTTATGGGGTGTCGGGGCTGTTGTGAGTTGATGGCGGTATCGGCATACAACCCGGTTGGCTGCCTTATGACCTGTTTTTGGCTGGCAGGATCCGGGCCGGGTTGCCGACTACCCGAGCGCCGGCCGGTACATCTTTGGTGACTACGGCACCTGCGCCGACGATCGCCTCCCGCCCTATGGTGACGCCAGGCAGCAAGATGGCGCCGCCACCAATCCAGACCTTGTCTTCAATGGTGACCGGCAGCGCCGTCTCTGTTCCCTGAATCCGTTCGTCGGCCTCCAGTGCATGGGCTGCGGTATAGATCTGCACGTTTGGCCCAATCATCACATGGGCGCCGATGCGAATGGGGGCATTGTCCAGCAGGGTCGCCCCCATGTTGATGTAGCTGTGCTCGCCAAGGTGGATGTGGCGGCCATAGGTGCAGTAGAGGGGCGGGCAGATAAAGGCATTCTCTGCCAGTTCGCCAATCAGCTCCGCCAGTAGTGCCCGCTGCTCAGCCTCATCTTCCGCCTGATTGAAACGGCGATAGCGCCGTGCCGCCTCCCGGCGCAACTGGGCCAGCTCGGGTGCCATGCAGTTGTACGGTTGGCAGCTAATCATCTTCTGGTAATCGCTCATGGCAGGGCCTCAATGATGTGGAAGAACGATGTTAATCCCTCATTGGCCAGAGAAGCGTGAACCGTCCCCCAGAGTAGGAAAGGGGGGGGGAGAAACAACAAGAGCACCCGCGGGTGCTCTTGTTTAATAAAGATGCTGACTTGCCGCCTTGAGAGCGGGAGCTATGTTTAGCCGTGTTTGCGGCCAGAGAGGCGGCACCACTCCTCCTTGACGGCGGTCGGGTCCATCTCGAACCACTGGCCGTAGATAGTTTCCAGCTCCGGGGCCTGGCTCTCCAGCACGCCGGAGAGGGCCATCAGGCTGCCTGGCTTGCCGTGGCCAGCGATCAGCGGCGCCAGTTCGCGCAGCGGGCCGGCCAGGATGTTGGCGACCACCACGTCCGCTTCGACGTCTTGCGGCTGGTCGGCTGGCAGATAGAGCTCAATCTGGTCGGCAACGCCGTTGCGCGCGGCGTTGTCGCGGCTGGCCTGAATGGCCTGCGGGTCGATGTCGATACCGATGACGCGGGCAGCACCCAGTTTCAGGGCGGCGATGCCGAGAATGCCGGAGCCACAGCCAAAATCGACCACGGTTTTACCGGTCAGATCGAGGCCGTCCAGCCACTGCAGGCAGAGAGCGGTGGTGGGGTGGGTACCGGTACCGAAGGCCAGACCCGGATCCAGCATGACGTTGACTGCATCGGGGTTCGGCACATCGCGCCAGCTCGGGCAGATCCAGAGGCGCTCGCCAAACTGCATCGGGTGGAAGTGATCCATCCACTCGCGCACCCAATCCTTGTCTTCCAGCTGCTCGACCTTGTAGCCGACGTTTTCGCCGAAGATCTGCTGGAAGAAGGCGATGGTGGGAGCCGGATCGGTTTCGGCATCGAACAGACCCATCACTTCGGTCTCGCCCCAGAGCGGGGTTTCACCGGGCATGGGTTCATAGACGGGCACATCTTTGGCATCCATAAAGGTCACCGCCTGGGCTCCACGCCCCAGCAGCATGTTGCTCACCTTGTCTGCGGTCTTGGCAGTGGCGTTGATTCGAATTTGTATCCAGGGCATGGCGTCGACTCTTCATAAATGTGAAACCGCGAGATTCTACCATCATGGGGCAGTGCTGTCGTGGTTTGCCCATGACGTGGAGGGATACGGGGCTTTTGCCGGATTGGCACGGTTCCTGTATTGCTCTATGCAGGCGAAGACGACCGGTTTTCGCTGAACGCTTTGCTCAAGTTCCGTCATCTTTCACTGCCACCCTCGGGTGGCATTTTTTTATCTGCACTTGTTTGCCTGGTAAACAGTCTGCCAGACAAAAAAAGAGCAAGGTCGGTACCTTGCTCAAGGACGGGCTGACGCCGTTTTGGCGCATTCATGCTGCTGTTGGCACGCCAGATGCAAAGACTAATATGTCCTGCATAAGGATATGTGTGTGATTGTTACCCCAATGTTCAGGTATTCAGGCCATTTCTCGCGAAATGGCCTCTTTTTTGGCTGATTGTCGGACGTTGGCCTGCCACAGGCAGTCATGAGTGCCGCTGGTTGTGCCCGTTTGGGGCATCTCCTTGGTGAACTTATCCCATCATGGTGCGTTTGAGGGCTTAGTTGGCAAAGCCGCTCATGTCGATCACCAGCTTGCCTACCATGCGTCCCGCCTCGACCTCGGCATGGGCCTGAGCCAGCGTGACCGGGGTCAGTGACGGGATGGTTCTGGTCAGGGTAGTCTGCAATACCCCTTCATCGACCAGTGCCGCCACCCGGCCGAGCAGGCGGTGCTGTTCGATCATGTCCGGCGTCTGGAACAGGGAGCGGGTGAACATGAACTCCTGGCTGAAGGTGACGCTCTTGCTCTTGAGCAAGGAGAGATCCCACGGCTCGCTCGATTCGGCGATGGTGCAGATATGGCCAAACGGGCGGATCAGCCCTGCCATGGTGGCCCAGTGCTCGGCGGTGGCGTTGGTGCAGAAGATGGCATCGACCTGGGTGATGCCAAGGACGGTCAGCTCCTCCTGCAACTTGTGGTGGTTTACGACCTGATGGGCGCCCATCTCGAGGCACCACTCACGGCTCTCGGGGCGGGAGGCGGTCGCAATCACCTCCATGCCGGTGAGCTGGCGAGCCAGCTGGATGGCGATGGAGCCCACGCCACCGGCGCCGCCGATGATCAGCAGTTTGCCACGGCTCTCGCGGGTGAGGGCGAAGCGCTCGAACAGGGTCTCCCAGGCGGTGATGGCGGTGAGCGGCAGGGCGGCGGCCTCCACATCGCTCAAGCTGGTGGGGGCGATGGCGGCGATGCGCTCATCCACCAGTTGCAGGGCGCTGTTGCTGCCCGGACGGCTGATATCGCCGGCATACCAGACCCGGTCGCCTGCCTTGAACAGGGTTACTTCGCTGCCGGTGGCGATCACTTCCCCCACCGCATCCCAGCCCAGCACCCGGGGCGAGCTTTCAATTTTGGCCTTGGGGGAGCGCACCTTGGTATCCACCGGATTGACGGAGGTGGCGGTGACCCGCACCAGCAGATCCCGCGGACCCGGAACCGGATCGGGCAGGTTGGCGGCGATGAAGCAGTCGGGGTGGTCGCTTGGCAGATAGTGAGTCAGGGCAATGGCTTTCATGGTTTTTCCTTTCAAATCGCTGTGTTCGGGATTGCCACTCACTCTAGTCTGGTTGATTATCAAGATTAAGATGGGTAATCGGTAAAGACTGTTTGAATATATGAACAATGTCGATCTGGAGTTGATGGGACTGTTTGCCACCGTGGTGGAGCAGGGAAGCTTTACCCGAGCCGCCGAGCTGCTCGGTATGCCCAAGTCATCGGTGAGCCAGAAGATCTCGCGGCTCGAATCCCAGCTCGGGGTGCGGCTGTTGCAGCGCACCACCCGCAGGTTGAGCCTGACCCCGCAGGGGGAGCTCTATGTGGAGCACTGTCAGGGGCTGCTGGCACTGGCCCGCAGTGCCAATCTGGCGATGGCACGGCTGCGCTCGGCCCCGGCGGGGCGGGTGCGGATCACCGCCCCCGAGGCGACCGGCACCCTGCTGCTTGGCCGGATCCTGGCCGAGTTTCGTGCGCTTTACCCCGAGGTGGTACTGGAGCTGACCCTGAGCGATGAGCAGCTTGATCTGGTGGGCGAGGGTTACGATCTGGCGCTGCGGGCGGCGCCGCTGAAAGACTCCAGTCTCATCTGCCGGCGTATCGGTCAGGTGGCGCGCCATCTGGTTGCGGCCCCAGCCTATCTGGCGGCCCACGGCATGCCGCAACAGTTGAGCGAGCTGGGCCGCTATGCCTGTCTGGTGCACTCGGCCATGCCGGTGTGGCCATTGCTGGAGGGGGGCTGGCGGCCGCAGGGGGCCTGTGTCAGCAACAGCTTGCTGGCGCTGCGGGAGATGGCGCTTCATGACGGGGGGATTGCCCTGTTGCCCCACCATGTCTGTGAAGGGGATTTGGCGGCGGGGCGGCTGCAGAAGGTGTTGCCGGATCAGCCCATTCCGGCCAACCCGTTTTACCTTATCTATCCGAGTCGGGAGCATCTGGCTCCCGCCCTGCGCACCCTGATGGATTTCGTGGCCGAGCGGTTGCCGTTCGCCTGAGTTACCAGCTGCTCTGGCTGGCCGACTCCTGATTGGGTTTGAGGCCGAGGGGGACCGACTGGCGCTCCGCCAGCATGCGGATCTGCCCTTCAATCAGGCTGGCGCTGGGGCCCAGCACCAGCACCAGCTGGTGGTCGTTGAGCTGGATCCAGGAGAGGCAGCCCAGACCCAGCAGGCGGGATTCATCCACCAGTGAAATATCGCGCACCCGCAGGCTGAGGCGGGTGATACAGACACTCATCGCCACCAGATTGTCCATCCCGCCCAGCACCTTGAGGTACTGGATCGCCAGCATCTGCGGGTCTGAGGGGGCAACGCTGGCAAGGCGCGGATGCTCCACCGCGATGGGCTTGCTCGGCATGCTGAGGGGGGCACGCTCCAGCAGCTGATAGAACAGCAGGGTGTAGGCGACGAAAAACAGGATACCGACCGGGATGAGCCAGAAGCTGTGCTCCCCTGCCTGATAGCTCAGCACCAGATCCAGCAGACCGGCGGAGAAGTAACTGCCCACCTTGATCCCCAGCCCGCTACAGACCGCCAGCGACAGTCCGGTCAGCAGGGCGTGGGCGAGAAACAGCCAGGGGGCGGTAAAGGCGAACAGAAATTCGATAGGCTCTGTGATACCCACCAGTGCCGAGGTGAGCGCCAGGGTGAGCAGCAGCCCGCCCTGTGGCAGCCGCTGCATCCGCTGGCGGTGCAGCCAGATGGCAAAACAGGCGCCCGGCAGGCCGAACATGATGATGGGGTAAAGACCGGCTACATATCCTTCATGAAGGGGCTGGGCGGTGGCCAGCGCCTGCAGGTTGCTCTCGCCAAGGCCGATGACGCTGCCCAATACCTGATGGAGCCCGAGCGGGATTAACAAGCGGTTGAGGGTGCCGTAGCAGAAGGCGCCAAACGGTGTGGTAAGCAGCTCCGAGGTGAGCAGGGTCAGCCCGCGCTCCAGCGGTGGCCACAGCAGCGAGAGGGGGATAGCGATCAGCAGGCAGGCCAAGGCCGACACCAGCAGGCTGGGAAACTCCCCCCTGGCGATCTGCAGCCAGCGGGGCAGCGTTTGCTGGTGAACCCAGGGATAGATGATGGCAGTGGTGAGCCCCGCCAGCAGACCGCAGATCATGTCGGCGTGCAGGTTGGGGGCCAGCGTATTGAAGGCGGTGCTGAGCAGCAGGAAGTTGACCGCCCCCGCCAACGTCTGTCCGCCCAGCTCCTGCCGACTCAGGCCAAAGGCGATCGCCACCGCATAGATAAGCGGCATCTGGCTGAAGATCGCCTGACCGGTGAGGGAGAGCACCGCCAAATCGAGCACGTCGGGTTGGCCAAGCCGGTAGATCAGCGCCGCCATCGGCAGGATGGAGACGGGCAGCAGCAGGGCATAACCGAGCCGCTGCAGGGCTTGAGTAACGACTTGTCGAGTGGCTTTAACGGGCATACAGCGGCTACGTTCTGTGACTTGGCGCACAGTTTAACCGGAAAACACCTATTTGGGGATAGTTTTGGAACCCCTAATTTATATTTTTATTATTTCTGCCCGAAAAGCTCGCGCACTTCCCGCGAGGGCGGTGCCGTCAGCAGGCTCACCGTGATAAAGACCACCAGCGCCAGCGTGAGGCTTGGCACGATGGCGTGCAGGCCAGCCAGCTTGATCCCCCACTGACTGAGTACCCCATAGCAGACGATGCCGCTGACCATGCTGGCCAGCGCGCCCGGGCCGTTGGCCCGTGACCAGTAGAGACCGAGCACCAGCGGCCAGAGGAACACCGCCTGCAGGCCGCCAAAGGCGAGCAGGTTGAGCCAGATGATCATCTCGGGCGGTTGCAACGCCGCTAGCAGCACCAGAGTGCCCAAGATCAGGGTGCAGAGCAGAGAGAGGCGGGGAATGCGCACTTCCAGCTTCTCCTGCTTTGGACTCAGATAGTTGAGGTAGAGATCCTTCACCAGAGTGGCGGAAGCCTGGATCAGCTGGGAGTCGATGGTGGACATGATGGCCGCCATCGGCGCAGCCAGGAAGACCCCGGCCAGCCAGGGGGGCAGCACTTCCATCATCAGGGAGGGCATGATCTTGTCCGGGCTGTCCATGCCGGGCAGGATGGCGCGGCCGAGGGCGCCAGCCAGATGCATGCCGAACATCAGCAGGGCGCTGACCACGGTGCCGATCAGAATGCCACGATGGAGCGCCTTGCTGTCGCGATAGCCAAAACAGCGCAATGCCGAGTGGGGCAGCCCCACCACCCCGACACAGACCAGGATCCAGAAGCTCAGCATAAAGGGCTGGGTCAGCATGTCGCCGGCCCCTTGCGGGCTTACCAGCTTGGGATCGATCTCCCTGAGCTGGTGGATGAGGTTCGGCAGGCCGTCACCGGCAATCAGAATTCCTGCCAGCAGGGCGCCGGTGCCGATCAGCATGATGATCCCCTGCAGGGCATCAGTCATCACCACGGCGCGGAAGCCGCCGATGATGGTGTAGAGCAGCACACAGCTGGCAAACAGCATCAACCCCTGCTGGTAGGAGAGCCCGGTGGCGGTCTCCAGCAGGCGGGCACCGCCGATAAACTGCACCACCATGGTCGCGATAAAGGCGAGGATGATAGTAACGGAGCCGAGGATCACCACTGCCTTGCTCTGATAGCGGGCCCACAGCATGTCGTTGATGGTCACCGCATTGACCCGGCGGGCGATGATGGCGAACTTCTTGCCAAGCACCCCCAGAGTGAGCCAGACGGTGGGCAGCTGGATCATCGCCAGCAACACCCAGCCCAGACCGATCTTGTAGGCCGCGCCCGGCCCACCGATAAAGGAGGAGGCCGAGGTGTAGGTGGCCACTAGCGTCATCGCCAGCACCAGCCCGCCCATGCTGCGGTTGCCGATGAAGTACTCCTGCACGAAGTTGCCTTCAGCTCTATGACGGCTGGCCCAGAAACCCACCCCCAGCACCAGCACCAGATAGATGAAGAGCGGCAGCATCAGCTCAAGATTCATGGGATGACTCCTTGCCGGAAGGGGCTGGGGTATCGAGGGGGATATCCACAAACAGTCGATCCACCATCAGGGCACATAGTGCGATGAACAGCAGTGGCATCGCCACGCAACTGAGCAGGAACCAAAGGGGAATGTCCCAGCATTCGATCTCTTCCGGGATCAGATAAGCCGTGCCATACCAGGCAAGAAAATAGAGTAGGGTCAGCAGCAGGCAGAAAGCTGCTTCCCGGCGGGCGAGAGCAAAACGGTTCACCTTGGCCTCCGACAATTTTGAGGGGCGCAAGGATAACAAAAAAGGGCCATGTCGCCATGGCCCTTTTTCAGCAGAGGCTCCTTGCGGAGCAGACTTCCACCGGAAGTCCGGTCTCTATCAGAGATCCTTACAGACCCAACATCTTGTGCAGATAGTGGGCGTTGGTACTGCCACCGTGCAATGTCATCGGGTCTCTATCAGCGATCCTTACAGACCTAACTTCTTGTGCAGGTAGTGGATATTGGTGCCACCGTGCTGGAAGTTTTCGTCTTTCATGATCTCTTTTTGCAGCGGTACGTTGGTCTTGATCCCTTCCACTACCAGCTCGTCCAGCGCATGGCGCATGCGGGCGATGGCAATGTCACGATTCTCGCCGTAGCAGATCAGCTTGCCGATCATCGAATCATAGTGGGGCGGTACCTTGTAACCGGCATAGATGTGGGAGTCCCAACGCACGCCCAGACCACCCGGTGCGTGGAAGCGCTGCACCAGACCCGGAGAGGGCATGAAGGTGGCCGGATCTTCGGCGTTGATCCGGCACTCGATGGCATGACCACGGATGCGGATATCCTGCTGGGTGATCGACAGGGGCTGACCGGCGGCGATGCGCAGCTGCTCCTTGATCAGATCGATACCGGTGACCATCTCGGTGACCGGATGCTCAACCTGGATACGGGTGTTCATTTCGATGAAATAGAACTCGCCGTTCTCGTACAGGAACTCGAAAGTACCCGCACCGCGGTAGCCGATCTCGATACAGGCGCGCACACAGCGCTCGCCGATGAACTTGCGCATTTCGGCGGTGATGCCGGGTGCCGGCGCCTCTTCCACCACTTTCTGGTGGCGACGCTGCATGGAGCAGTCACGCTCGCCCAGATAGAGGGCGTTGCCCTGGCCGTCTGCCAACACCTGAATTTCGATGTGGCGCGGGTTTTCCAGGTACTTCTCCATGTAGACCATGTCGTTCTTGAAGAACTGGCCTGCTTCGGATTTGGTTAGGGCAATGGCGGAGGCTAGCTCGGCCTCGCTGCGTACCACGCGCATGCCACGACCACCGCCGCCACCGGCGGCCTTGATGATCACCGGATAGCCGATGCGCTTGGCAATGGCGGCGTTGCGCTTGGTGTCGTTGTCCACCGGACCGTCAGAGCCCGGTACACACGGTACGCCTGCCTTCTTCATCGCTTCGATGGCGGAGACTTTGTCACCCATCAGGCGGATGGTCTCGGCGCGCGGGCCGATGAAGATGAAGCCGGATTTTTCGACCACTTCGGCAAAATCGGCGTTCTCGGAAAGGAAGCCGTAACCCGGGTGGATGGCCACGGCACCGGTCACCTCGGCGGCGGCGATGATGGCCGGAACGTTGAGGTAGGAGTCGGTACTGGCTGGTTTGCCGATACAGATGGATTCGTCGGCCAGCAGCACATGTTTGAGCTCCCGGTCGGCGGTGGAGTGAACGGCCACTGTCTTTATCCCGAGCTCTTTGCAGGCGCGCAGGATCCGCAGGGCAATTTCACCGCGGTTGGCGATGACTACTTTGTCCAACATGGGTGGCGATTTCCCTTATTCGATGATGAACAGCGGCTCGTCAAATTCGACGGCCTGACCATTTTCAACCAGGATCGCTTTGATCACACCGGCCTTGTCAGACTCGATTTGGTTCATCATTTTCATGGCTTCGACGATGCACAGGGTATCGCCGACATTAACTTGCTGACCCACTTCCACGAACGGCTTGGCTTCCGGGCTGGAGGAGCGGTAGAAGGAGCCAACCATGGGAGAGCGCATCAGGTGACCGCTCGGTGCGGCATCTGCGGCCGGCGCAGCGGCAACCGGGGCGGCGGCTGGAGCGGCAACCGGAGCGGCTGCTTGCTGCATGATCATCTGCGGTGCGGCAGTGACCTGGCCTGCGAAGTTGCGGCTGATGCGAACGGACTCTTCACCTTCGGAGATCTCCAGTTCGGCGATGCCGGACTCTTCAACCAGTTCAATCAGCTTCTTGATTTTGCGGATATCCATTAGCATTCTCTTTCTTCTTTATCTGATCAGTGATTATCAAGCCGCGTGCAGATGGCGCACGGCCGCGGTTAAAGCGAATTGATAGCCATCGGCCCCCAGACCACAAATGACCCCTTTGGCGACATCAGACAGATAGGAGTGATGACGAAACGGCTCCCTGGCATGAACGTTTGACAGGTGAACCTCGATAAAGGGGATGGCGACACCCAGCAGCGCATCGCGGATGGCGACGCTGGTGTGGGTGAAGGCGGCCGGATTGATGATGATGAAATCCACCTGACCCATGGCCTGATGGATGCGGCTGACCAACTCATGTTCGGCGTTGGATTGCAGATGTTCCAGAGTGACACCGAGTTCGCTGGCGTTGAGCTTCAGATCGGCGACGATCTCATCGAGCGTCTTGCTGCCGTAGATACCCGGTTCCCGTTTGCCCAGCAGATTCAGGTTTGGACCGTTGAGCAGGAGAATTCGGCGATGTTGCGACATATTGAGTGCATCCTCGATGATCATGCTGCTATCTGTCAGCTATCTTGTGGACTACCTGAAATCTAGCCATTTTCTGCGCAAATCGGTGTGCCCTGGCACACAGATTTCGCAATTATATTGATTTCGTGAAAATTAGCAGCATTTTACTGGTCTAATCTCTACATCTGGCTATTTATTGAGTACCACCTCCCTGTGCGCCCAGTTTCAGCCGCTCAGGCCGTTTGTACCGCTGTAGAAACAGCAAAGCCGGCACAGGGCCGGCTTTGTCGAGCAACAAACGAAGCGGGATCAGGCTGCTTCCGACTTCTCGCGGATGAGTTTGTCTACTACCCCCGGGTCCGCCAGGGTGGAGATATCCCCCAAGCTGTCGGTCTCGCCGGTGGCGATCTTGCGCAAGATGCGGCGCATGATCTTGCCGGAACGGGTCTTCGGCAACCCCTCCGCCCAGTGGATCACGTCTGGTGTTGCGATGGCACCGATCTCCTTGCGCACCCACTCCTTCACCTCTTTGTGCAGCTCGCGGCTTGGCTCTTCCCCGGCGATCAGGGTGACATAGGCATAGATGCCCTGACCCTTGATCTCGTGAGGAACCCCCACCACCGCGGCTTCGGCGATCTTGGGATGGGCCACCAGCGCCGATTCAATTTCGGCGGTACCCATGCGGTGACCGGAGACGTTCAGTACATCATCCACCCGACCGGTGATCCAGTAGTAGCCGTCCTCGTCGCGACGGGCTCCGTCGCCGGTGAAGTAGCGGCCCGGGAAGGTGGAGAAGTAGGTCTGCTCGAACCGCTCGTGATCGCCGAACACGGTGCGCATCTGACCCGGCCAGGAGTCGGTGATCACCAGGTTGCCCTCGGTAGCCCCCTCCAGCGGTTCGCCCATGTTGTCGACCAGCGCCGGTTGCACCCCGAAGAAGGGACGAGTCGCCGAGCCCGGTTTCAGGTCGGTGACGCCGGGCAGCGGCGTAATCAGGATGCCGCCGGTTTCGGTCTGCCACCAGGTATCGACAATGGGGCAGCGCTCATCGCCAATGGTGCGGTAGTACCACTCCCAGGCTTCCGGGTTGATCGGTTCACCCACCGAGCCCATGATGCGCAGGCTCTGGCGCGAGGTGCCGGTGACAGCTTCGTTGCCCTTGGCCATCAGGGCGCGGATGGCAGTGGGGGCGGTATAGAGGATGGTGACCTGGTGCTTGTCCACCACCTGACTCATGCGGTTGGTGGCCGGGTAGTTGGGCACCCCTTCGAACATGATGGTGGTGGCGCCGTTGGCGAGCGGCCCGTAGACCAGATAGGAGTGACCAGTGACCCAGCCCACATCGGCGGTACACCAGTAGATGTCCTCTTCGTGGTAGTCGAACACATATTTGAAGGTGAGGGTGGCATAGACCAGATAGCCGCCGGTGGTGTGCAGCACCCCCTTGGGTTTGCCGGTGGAGCCGGAGGTATAGAGGATAAAGAGCGGATCTTCGGCGTTCATCGCCTCGGGCGGGCAGTCGCTGCTGACGGTGGCGGTCGCTTCATGCCACCAGATGTCGCGGTGGTTGTGCCAGGCGACATTGCCGCCGGTGCGCTTGAGCACGATCACCTTGTTAACCTGGGTATCCGGGTTGGTGAGCGCTTCATCCACGTTTTTCTTGAGTGGCACCGGACGGCCACCGCGCAGTCCCTCGTCGGCGGTGATCACGATGCGCGAGCCCGAGTCGATGATGCGACCGGCCAGTGCTTCCGGCGAGAAGCCGCCAAAGACGATGCTGTGCACCGCGCCGATGCGGGTACAGGCCAGCATGGCGATGGCGGCTTCGGGCACCATGGGCATATAGAGGCAGACCACGTCGCCGCGATGAACCCCCTGAGCTTTCAAGACGTTGGCAAACTTGCACACTTCGCTGTGCAGCTCGCGGTAGGTGAGTTTGCGATCTTCGGCGGGGTTGTCCCCTTCCCAGATGATGGCGACCTTGTCACCCCGTTCGGCGAGATGGCGATCGAGGCAGTTGGCGGAGACGTTGAGCTGGCCATCTTCAAACCACTTGATGGAGACATGGCCCGGATCGTAGGAGGTGTTCTTGACTCGGCTGTAGGGCTTCATCCAGTCGAGGATTTTTCCCTGTTCACCCCAGAAGGTCTCGGGATCCTCGATGGAGGCCTGATACATGGCAGCGTAGTCGCCCTTGTCAAGCAGGGCATTGCTGCTGATGTGGGGTTTGACCGGATAGACCTTGCTCTCGCTCATCACTCACTCCTTTGAATACATACTTTTAATAATTAAGTAACAACTTATACCTTTGGCTGATGGGGGCAATTAGACTTTTGGATAGACAGCAACATTTGGTTACAGGGTAATGGGTGACACTCAGGTGGTGAGTGGGTAAAAAGGAGGACTTTGATGGATGGAGGTAGTTATGTTCTCTCTATTGCTCTGTGCATCCCTCTGGCAGTTTGATGTGCCTGTTCTGGCAGACAAGCCCCCCAAAGAGTTTGTGATTACGCATCAGGAGCCGTCACAGACAGTGCGGGATCGGGTTGCCGATGAGCTTGGCAACGCATGGCAGGCAAAAAAACCGGGGGCCAAATTTTCCCTCAGTGAGCCTGGATCCCGTTATTCGGGCGACTCCCCGCTCACACGCATGCTCAATGAGCGGGATGATGGTGGTGTTCCCACCCTGACGTTTGGCAGATAGTCATATCTATCGCCAGGGGATTTTCCCCTGCGGCACCAATGACATCATCATCCTTTGATGAACGCAGTCGACCTGACGTTGCGTACCAATAGATAATCCCTTCTTCCCCTGTTAAGGGCTTGTGGGCACAGATGTTCAGCCTGAGTTGCAAGCCCTTGCTACCGTGGTCCTTTTGACATCCCGAGAGAGCGTTATGTCGCTAACAGAGGATGTTTATCATGCGCGATCAGAGCGTTAGTGCTTGAGCTGTGCGGCTTGCTGGCAAAGAGGGCTGACGATGATTGACTCTGTTGTAATGGAATTTGGCAACATGGTTGGCATGTTGCCATTTGGTCAGGAAACCTGGAGTGCGCAGCAACAGGATATCCCCCTGATTGCAGGAAGCAGTTGCATTGTAGAGCCTAATGATGCGATGGGTTTGACTGTCTGTGCGTTTTCATTTGGCTGGACCCAAGATAGGTGGGCGCTGGTAAACGTGGAAGTTGCCTGTGGTGTGAGTGTTACCAGCTGAAGCGATAGCTCAGGGTCAGGTTCACGACGGGTTGCCAATCGCGATCCTTGATGAGCCACTGCTTGGCACCCGCTTCTGCGTCGAGTTGCCACTTTTGCCAAGCCCAACTGTGCTCCAGGGTTAGCCCCCAGTCTCGCCAACCTTCATGAGCATCATAAGCGGCCATGTGTGCCTGACTGCCCCGGGTCAGCCAGAGGTTGAGGGAGAGCCCGGCCGGCAGCGGCAGGCTGTGCTCCATGTACCAGAGCTGGCCATAACGGCCAGTGAGGTCGACGAGCTGGGACAACGTCAATTGATGGTCATCATCCAGCTGCCATCCCAGGCGCCACATAGCACTGAAACGGGTACTATCAACCACTGGCATGGATCCAACTCCCAAGGCGATAAAACTCTTTTCATAGAGAGGTAGTGCCAGCCCGGCACTGCTTCCGTTAGTGAAAAGGAGCCCAACCTGGGTCTCCCGTTCATAACCCCACCAGAGTTGGCTGTGCTGGGTTGCGTTACTACTGGCCTGGTTACTGTCCAGTTGCCAGCTGCTGCCGAGTAACAACTCCTTTGCTTGCAATGGTAGCGTTACCAGTATTAGCAGCGACAGCCAATACTTATTTGCCATATAGCCGCGCCCAGTCCCGATCCTGATGCATTCCCATCAGATGACAGATGATGCCGGAGCGCTGGAAAGCATAAATAAGCAGTATGCTGGCGGTGCAGAGCAACATGATAAGGCCAAAACTGTTGGGCAGTATGGTGCCCTGACGGGCGGTCCACCACAGTAGCAAGGGGCCCCACAGGTGCACGAAGATGCTCTTGTGGAAGATGAAGACGGTCAGCGAGTACATGCCGATCCAGTTGAGTGGTCGCCAGCAGAGACGGATATTGTGTTGGTGTAGCCAGAGCACGGTACCGCTCACCAGAAACTCCATACCCCAGATCCCGGCTCGGCCGATCATGTCCAGCGCCAGTTCGTGTTCGTTGGCGTAGATGTCGTTGAGCTCGACCGTGCTTGTCTCGCCGAACATGAGATAGATGGCCAGCGCCACCAGCGACAGCGTCAGTACCAGACGGTTGAGGCGATCTCGCCATTGTGGGCGCTGATGCCAGCACCAGCCATAGAGAAAGCCGAAACAGCCACTGGCCATGAAGAGGTCGAGACGGGCATCCAGCTCATAGTCGGGGTGAACGTGCAGCTTCATCCAGCTGTCGATATGGCCGAGCAGATCCTGTACGCCGAGTTGATCCAGTAGCAGGCTTAGAAGGGTCAGCAGGAGCATGCCGCGGATGCCGAACCTGGCATACACCATGGAGAAGAGCGCCAGCAGGCACATCCAGAGCATGACCGGGTAGAACGAGATGGCCTCGCCGAAGTTGGGGGCGATGACCAACCCTTCGACATAGAGCATCAGTATGATGCTGGCAAACAGGGCCAGCTTGCTGCCCAGCTGCGGCTTGAAGCTGGCCTGATCGCGGCGGCTCAGGTTGAATGCGGCCAAGGCCAGGTAGATCTGGCTGACCCAGGGGATTAACCAGGCTGATGCGTGTGCTGTCAGCTGATCCATGGGGAGCAGGTGTCCCGCCATTGCCTTGTGTGATACATAGAAGCTGTCCCACAAGGCATGTTCCCGATTGAAGAAATCGATGTACCAGTAGTTGAGGTAACCGGTGTAGTGCTCGAAGACGGCCATGAAGATGACAAGCCCGCGCAACAGATCGAGGCCTGTGATGCGCGCATCCTGTGGAGGCATACGATTGCTCCTGTGTAGTGTGGCGAAAGGAGCGGCACTATATCGGCTTTTGTAAAACTGAACGGGAGCTGAATGTAAGCAAATATTACGGGGAGCTGTACCGATGTGCTTGTAATGACTGGGAAGTGCCTGACCTGGCTGTCATGATTTGCAATATTATTGGCTATTTTTTAGCCTTTCTCTCGGCCAAATGCCTGAATACCGCGCACCAGTACCAGCCAGCCGATCAGATGGAAGGGGAGGGCAAGCAGATAGAGCAGCAGGAAGTGCGACTCGCTGCCGCTGCTGTTGATGAAGTCGATCCAGGCGGCCAGCAGCGCCAGCATGCCGGCGATCTGGAAGCGGCGGCGCAACACCACCTCGACGCCGAGATTGGCAAGGTAGAGGGTGAGCAGGATGCCGGCAAAGCCGGTGAGCTGGGCGGTGCCGTATAGCTCGCGATCCGGGTTGAACAGCAGCGCAATCAGGGGAGTAATGCCCTGATCCAGCGGGATCAGGGCCAGCAGCCAGCATGCAATCAGAAGCAGGGCTGTCTTCATTGCGGCCTCAGTCGGCGGATGGTGCCGGTTTGACCAGAGAGAGGTAGTTGGCATCCATCTTGAGGAAGACCCCCAGCAGACGGGCACTGGCGCCGTAGAAGCCAAACCGGTCGGCGGCGCGACAGGCGCTTTCGAACTTGTCGAACCAGCCCAGCAGATGGCCGTGCAGCAGCGCTTCCTGCTCGTCGAGCCAGCGTTCCCGCTCGGCCGCGCTCTTGGCTTCCGCCGCACGGATGATGAGATTGCCCATCAGATCCAGCTCGATGGCCAGATGGTCGGCAGGCTCTTTGTATTTATCGCTGACATTGATGCCGAGGCGATCGAGGCGGGCCTGCATCTCGGCCATCGGGGCCTGCATCAGCAGCTTGGCATCGCCACGATAGAGCGATTCGTAGGGCAGCGCGCCCTGTTTGGGATCGACCAGAAACAGGCCGGCGAAGTCGGCGGCGAGTTCCAGTTGGCGATCCGGGCGCACCAGCAGGCGGGCGATGGCATCGTTGAGTTCGGCCACGGCTTCACGCATCGGATCCAGGGTGGAGAGGCTTTTCAGGAAGCTTCGCACGTCATAGGTGTCATATTCGGCGATCTGCTCATCACTGAGTTCGGCGGCGAACAGGGTGGAGAACCACCAGTAGAGTTCGGCCCGGCGTTCGCTGGTAGCCATAAATTCCTGCATTTTTCCTCCGTGGATGGCAATCGGGAGCCTTGATGGCTCCCGATTCTAACGACTTTAAAAATAAAGGAAACTCAAGGGGGCGCTTTCGTCCCCCCGGGGTCAGAGTGCCGGGAACATGGGGTCGATGCCCTTTGCCGATTCCGGCGCGCCGAAGGCAGTGACGGCAGGTGCCTGCCCGCGGAACTTCTCGATCTCCACCAGCGCGGTATGGGCCGTGGTGGCCTGCGCCAGGCTGGAGGAGCCGATGTCGGCGGTCAGCACGTTGGGATCGCCGTAGGTACAGAGCGTACCCACCTTGCCGCCCTCTTGCGGACCATACCAGGCACCTTCCTGAATGCGCACCACGCCAGGGGCGTAGTCATCGCTCACCACCAGACCGGCCAATACCTGACCGCGGCCGTTGAACACCCGCACCAGATCGCCGTCCTTGAGGCCGCGGGATTTGGCATCCTGCGGATTCATATAGACAGGTTCGCGACCCTGCACCGTGTAGGTGGCGCGGTAGTTGTCGGAGGAGCAGAGCTGGCTGTGCAGCCGCTTGTCCGGGTGGCAGGATTGCAGGTGCAGCGGGTACTGTTTGCTGCCCGGCCCGCCGTGGGAGCGCTCGTAGGGTTCAATCCAGACCGGGTGGCCCGGGCAATCCCCATAGCCGTAGTCGGCGATGGTCTTGGAGTAGATCTCGATAAGGCCGGACGGGGTACCGAGCGGTTCCAGATCCGGCTCCTGACGGAACGACTCGTGGCGCACCCAGGGTTGGCCTGCCGGGAAGGTGACGAAGCCCTCGCCATGCCAGAACTGGCTGAAACGGGGCAGACGGATGCCGATGCCGCGACCCTGCAGGCGGGCATCGTCATAGATGCTCTGGATCCACTCCAGCTTGCTCTTGCCGCCGGTGAACTCGGCCTCACGACCGAAGCGACGGCAAAGATCGGCGAAGATGTCGTAGTCATCGCGCGCCTCGAACAGCGGCTCCACCACCTTGTACATGGCCAGAATGCCCGCATTGGAGTGAGAACCCCACTGTTCGATGTCATCGCGCTCATAGGTGGTGGTGGCGGGCAGCACGATATCGGCGAAGCGGCAGCTGGCGGTCCACTGGTGATCGATGCTGACCACGGTTTCCAGCTTGCTCCAGGCCGCGACCATCTTGTTGCGATCCTGCTGGTGGTGGAACGGGTTGTTGCCGCAGAACACCGCCATCTTCATGTGGGGGTAGGTGATGGTCTGGCCATTGAAGGCGATCTGCTTGCCCGGATTGAGGATGCAGTCGACGAAGCGGGCCACCGGAATGTATTTGGAGTAGCCCTTCCAGTCGCCGTCATGGAGCGGCTTGACCCCGGGGATGACCGAGCTGAAACCGGACATGATTGGGCCGCTGGAGGTGATGGTGCCCGCCCCGTTGTAGTGCCAGCCAAAGCCGTAACCGCCCCCCGGCAGGCCGATCTGGCCAATCATCGAGGCCAGTACCACCAGCATCCAGGCGTACTGTTCGCCGTGGTGCATGCGCTGTACACACCAGCCGCCGATAAGCTGGGTACGGCCACTGCTCATGGCGCGGGCCAGCTCGCGGATGGTCTCTGCAGGGACGCCACAGATGGCGGCGGCCCACTCGGCGTCCTTCACCTGACCATCGCTGGTGCCCAGCAGGTAGGGCAGGAACTTGTCAAAACCTGTGGTGTAGTTCTTCAGGAACGCTTCGTCGTGGCGCTTCTCGCTGTAGAGGGTGTGGGCGATGCCCAGCATCAGCGGTACGTCGGTCTGCGGATTCAGAGTCACCTGATCGCAATTGAGGTACTTCTGGGTCTTGGATTTGACCGGATCGACACTGATCACCCGGATCTCGCCCTTGGCTACCTTCTCTTTCAGCTGTGCCCAGTAGTCGTAGACGCTGTGATCCGGCACCAGCCAGCCCACCTGCAGGTTCTTGATGGGATCGGAGCCCCAGATGACGATAGTCTTGCTGTGTTCCAGCACCAGCGGCCAGGAGGTTTGCTGCTCATACACCTCCATGGCGCCCGCCACGTGGGGCAGGATCACCTGGGCGGCACCGGTGGAGTAGTCACCGGCCTTGGCCAGATAGGTGCCGTGCAGGTTCATGGCACGCCCCAGCATGGCGCCAGCGGAATGCAGCTTGCCCACTGACTGCCAGCCGGAGTGACCGGCATAGAGGGCGCTCGGACCATAGGTTTTCTGCACCCGCTCCAGCTCGTGATAGAAAAAATCGAGCGCCTGGGACCAGGTGACCCGCACGAAGCGGTTCTGGCCGCGTTCGCTGGTGTCGGACTGGTGGCCCTTGCGTAGCCAGTCTAGTCGCACCATGGGGTAGCGGATGCGGGAGGGGTTGTAGACCACTTCACTCAAGGTCTTGAGCATGTCGGTGGGGTGCTTGTCATGCTCGAACGGCAGGGTCTCGACCCAGCGGCCATCGACCACCCGGGCCCGGAAGGCGCCCCAGTGGGAGCCGGACTGCACCAGTTTTTCGCCGGACTCGGCGGCCATCACGGCGCGACCGAGCAGGGAGGGGCCGATCAGGGCAGAGGCACCGCTGGCCAGCAAGCCACCCAGAAAACCACGACGGGAAATATTGATCATCTTGTTATTCCTCTTTCGAATCCGGACTTAGTGGCTGCCCTGACCACCGGTATCGGCGGCATGGTTTTGCAGGTATTTGAGCAGGGTGCGCTCCTCTTCCTTGCTCAGGCGATAGTAGGCAGACATCGCCTTGAGTCCCGAAATCCAGCCGTTGGCAGTGAAGTGAGCGGGATCC
Source organism: Aeromonas sp. 603607 (assembly GCF_049171595.1). NCBI lineage: Bacteria > Pseudomonadati > Pseudomonadota > Gammaproteobacteria > Aeromonadales > Aeromonadaceae > Aeromonas > Aeromonas sp. 603607. The sequence goes on along the minus strand of NZ_JAAKOV010000020.1, from coordinate 40,710 downwards.
GGCGCGCCGTGGCAGGAGTTGCAGGTGGACTTGTACATCTCGCCGGCGTAATCCCAGATCGGCTTGAGCGAGGACTCAAAGCCCTTGCCATCGACCCAGGCCTGCACCTGAACCTGTTCCCACTTGATATGGGTGGCGCTGTCGGTCTCCTGCTTGAGCACTTTCTCGCTCGCTTTCAGTTCGTCACGGATGGTGGCGACGAAGACCCGCTTGCCCATGTATTCGCTCAGCACCCGGCCCTTGCCATCGCTCTCGCGCCACCCTTCGATGGTCACCTTGAGGCGATCGCCGCTGCGGTCCACGACGTCGATGCGGGAGGCGGGCAGCAGTTTGCCGACCGGGTCGGTGCTCTGTTCGCTGGCATAGAGATCTTTTTCACCCAGGTTGTAGAGGGTCTCGGTGGCTGGCGCCTCTTGCGCGTCGTTGACCAGGGTGGCGTAAGTGGCCCGGAAGCCGCCCGCCATGTTGGGCAGTTCGTGGGCGATGCCTTTGTGGCACTCGATGCAGTTCATGTTCTTGGCGGCGGCATCCTTCATCGCCAGCGCTGCCGCCGGGGACTGCTTGGCGTGATCCATGTTGTCGTAGCTGTGGCAGGACTTGCAGGTCTTGGAGTTCTGGCTGCTCATCCGTGCCCACACCTTCTCGGCCAGATGCAGGCGCCGGTCCTCGAACTTCTCCTGGGTGTCGATGCTGTGGCCTATGTACTCCTGATAGAGGTCGTTGGCCGCCTCCATCTTGCGGGCCACCTTGCCGACAAAGTCCTTCGGCTGGTGACAGTCGGTACAGACCGCCTGTACCCCTGAGGCATTCTTGAAGTGGATGGACTCCTTGTACTCCGGATAGACGGTGTCTTTCATGGAGTGGCAGGAGATACAGAATTCGAGGCTGCTGGTTTTCTCAAAGCCGTAGTGCAGGCCGACGGTGCCCGCGAGGGTGACGCCGACGCCCACCAGAAGCAGCGCCAGTACCGACCAGCGACGGCTGGGGGTGCGCAGGAAGTGCCACAGTTTTTTCATCATGCTCTCTCACATCACTTTTTTGATGGGAGCCATGATAGGGAGGCGTTGTGAACAGGGCTGCCGCCACAAATTAATGAAATAGGGGTATTTATGACAAAATGTGAATAGAATAATCCTCCCTTGTCGACCATCGTGAACCCTGCCCATGAGCTACCACATTCTGGTTGTTGAAGATGATGCGGTTACCCGCGAGAAGCTGACCGGCTATTTCGAGCGGGAGGGCTATCGGGTGACGGCGGTCGAAAACGGCCAGGAGATGCGCGCCGTGCTGGCGGAGCAGACGGTCGATCTGGTGATGCTGGATATCAATCTGCCGGGGGAAGATGGTCTGCTGCTGACCCGTGAACTGCGGGCGCGCAGCACGGTGGGGATCATCCTGGTCACCGGCCGCAGCGATGCGGTGGACCGGATTGTCGGCCTCGAGATGGGGGCCGATGACTATGTCACCAAGCCGTTCGAGCTCAGGGAACTGCTGGTGCGGGTCAAGAATCTGCTGTGGCGGATCTCGCTGGCGGCCGCCGCGCCGAGCGAGCCTGCGGTGGCTGACGATGCGGTGCGCTTTGGCCCCTGGCGTTTTGACATTCCCCGTCGCCAGCTCAGCAAGGACGGAGTGCCGGTGCGTCTGACCAAGGCGGAATACGAAGTGCTGGTGGCCTTTGTCGCCCATGCCGGGCGGGTGCTCAGTCGGGAGCGGATCCTGACCCTCATCAGCCATCGCGGCGATGGCCCGAGCGATCGCACCATAGACGTACTGATCCGGCGGCTGCGCGGCAAGATGGAAGCGGATCCGCGGGATCCCCAGCTGTTTGTCACCGTCCATGGTGAAGGCTATCTGTTTGCCGGTGAGATAGCCTCCTGAGCCCGTTACGGTGGCCTTGACCTGTTTGACCGGGTATCAGACCGGCGGGCGGGTATCAAATTGCGGGCAGTCGTCGCCAATCTGGTGCCAGGGCGCCTTGGATCCGACGAAGATGTGAAACGCGGGTCGCTGGCTCGGCACATCGTCCAGTACCCCGAGGCGCAGGTTGATCTTGCCGCTGCTGCTCTTCTGGCTGAACAGGCTGGAGCCGCAGTGACGACAGAAGGCCAGGGTGGTCTCTGCCGATTTCCGGTAGCGGCCGATGGCCTCTTCCCCTTTCACTATGGTGACCTTGTTGCCATCCAGTCCGCCGACCGAGGCGTAATCTCCCCCTGAAAACTTGCGGCATTCGCTGCAGTGGCAGTTCCCCATATAGTCGAACTGATCCGGCAGGGTCAGGGCGACGGCGCCGCACAGGCAGCTTGCATGTAACTCTTTCATCTCTTCTCCTTGAGTGGGCTGATCGGATTTGGAACGGCTATTCGACCCGATAGACGGGACGAAAAGCGCCATCCGAGAGGGAATCGGCGGGGTCGGCCAGCGGCGCAGACAGCGTCAGAATGGGTGGCCCCATCACCCGCGGGCACTGCTCGGCATTGGCATCAGGGTGTTGCAGCAGGCAGACCGCCTGAACGACCGCAAGGCGCCCCTGCAGCCGCATCTGATCGCTGTTGGCGGCCAGGATCTTGCCCCGGCGCAGGCCCCGCTGTACCCCGTGGCTGAAGTAGGTGCTCAGCACCCGGGGTCTGTCGAGATGGCGCTGCGCCAGCTCGTTGACTGCCACTTCGGCGGCGATGGCGCCCCCCACCAGATAGTCGAGGTCGGGATAGCGGGCCAGCGTCTGCTGCACCAGCGTGCGCTGGATTTCCCGGCTGTTGTCGCCGCGCTCTGTGGTGACCAGCTTGATGGCGCTCCCCTTGATGGCATCGGCAAAGCCTGGCTCGACAAAGTTGTTGCCGCCACTCGCCTGCGGGCCGGGGAAGAGGGCGACCGAGACCGGCTTGCTGCCGGCGGGGTGACGCTGCGCCAGCCAGTGGCCAATTTGCCAGCCCATCTGGTACCAGGAGACCCCCACTTTGGCGTGCACCAGACCGCTGGGCAGATCGTTGACCAACCCAAAGACTGGCTGCTGCGTGGCCTTGATGGCCTCGCGCAAGCCCTGATAGCTCACCGCGCCGAGCAAGATGGCGTCGCTCCCTTCCTGCACGCAGCGCTGCAACTGCTGGCGCTGCTCGGCGAGGGCGCCATAGCCCCCTGCTTCGTGGATCTGCAACTTGACTCCCAGCCGCTTCGCTTCGTCCACCATGCCCTGATTGACCGAAAGCCAGTAGGCGTCGCGCAGATGGGGGTAGAGGGCACAGAGGGTCAGCGATTTGGTTGCGGCGGCGGGTTCCGGCCACTGCTGGCGCACCGGCTGGCCGCTGAATTCGCCGCCGGGCCAGATATCGACTGCAAATGCGAGGGTGGCGCGGGGAAGCATTAGCAACCAGATCAGCAACAACGGGGAGAGATAGACGCTTCGCATGGTCAGGGGTTTTGTTAAAGTGTTGGGCCATATTATCCGGTCAAAGCCGACCACAACCAAGGGACTTCGCGTGAGAATCTTTTCCGGCCTGGGTGGCAAGTTGCTGCTGGCCTTCTCCTTGATGGCGTTGCTGACCCTGAGTGCCTCCCTGCTGGGCTGGGTGGGGCTTAGCCATCTGCGCCAGCTGGAGCAAGGGGTGCAGCAGACTCTGGCCGATCAGGAGCTGGCCCGCACGCTCTCTCGCCTCAGCGGCGAGATCCAGAGCGCGTCGCGACTGCTGGCCACCGCGACCAGCGAGCAGGAGCGGGAGCATCAGGGACGCTTGCTCACTCTGCAGGGGCAACAGCTGCAACAGGTGCTGGCGCAACTCGGCCGTGGGCAGGGTTCAACAAGCCTCGATCAGCTCAGTCAGAGCATCATCGGCAATCTGGGTCAGCAGGGTTGGCTGGTGGGGGAACGGTTGACCCTGATGGCACAGGGGGAGGCGCAGCGTGCCCGTCTGGTGGCGGCAGCCGGACAGATCGCCGAGCTGGCGCGCAGCCAGATGGAGAACGCCGAAACCGTGATGGTGGCAGGATTGGGTTCCCTCTACCAACAGCAAGGCGCGCAGGCGGCCCGGACGCTGGACCGCCTGCTGGAGCAGGATCTCGACTGGCTGGAGCAGATGACCGAGCTGCGCCATCGCACCCTGATGCAGCAGCAGCGCATCGAAGAGATGTGGCGCAGCGAACGGCAGGAACGATTGCAAACGCTATTGCAAGAGGGGCAGCGGGAGCTGGCTATCTTGCAATTGCGGGCCGGGGCGGTGACCGATCCTGCCCGCCGGCAGGCGGTGGAGCAGGCGCTGACCGTGCTGGCGCAAAGCGACAAGCTGGTGCAACTGCGCAGCGACTGGCTCGGCAAGGGGGAGGCGCTGCGGGTGCTGGCCAATGCCAACGAAGCCCTGATGAGCAGCCTCAACCAGCAGGTCGGTGAGCTGGTCAGCCGTGCCCGCGATTCGTTGGGGCAGAGCCAGCAGGCGCTAAGCCAGCGCCTCAGGCTGCTGGAGCAGGCGTTGATGGCCATTGGCCTGCTCACCCTGCTACTGCTGATGCTGCTGATGTGGCGCATGGTCTACGGCCGGATCGTCTGGCCGCTGCAACGGGCGGTGGCGGGGATGAGCCGGTTGGCGCGCGGGGATCTGGCCCCCCTTGAGCCGATCGCCAGCACCGGGCGCGATGAGCTGGCGGAGTTGGGGCGGGCCCTGCAGGTGTTTCGTGACAATGCGGTTGAGCTGGGCCGTTATCAGCGCGAGCTGGAGTCGCGGGTCGAGGAGCGCACTGGCCAGCTCAGCCACGCCAACGAGCGGCTCAATGAGGAGGTGGAGAAGCAGCGGCAGGCCCGCGCCGAGGCAGAACAGGCCAACCGCGCCAAATCGGTGTTTCTCGCCACCATGAGCCACGAGATCCGCACCCCCATGAACGGCATTCTGGGCGGTCTGACACTGCTGGAAGATACCCACCTGAGCGATACCCAGCAGCGATATCTGGCCGCCATCGAGCACAGTGGCGAATCCCTGCTGGAGATCCTCAACGACATTCTCGACTACTCCAAGATAGAAGCTGGCCATGTGGAGGCGCGCCGTGAGCCCTTCCCCCTGTTCCTGTTGGTGGATGAGCTCTGCGCGTTGTTTCGGCCAAAGGCAGCGGCCAAGGGGGTCACTCTGGCGCTGGAATATGCGCCCGGGCTGGCGCCTGTGGTCGAGGGGGATCTGGGCAAGCTGCGGCAAGTGCTCGGCAACTTGCTCGGCAATGCGGTCAAGTTTACCGCCCATGGCCAGATTACCCTGACGGTGGCGCCCCTTGTCTGCCAAGGCCCTTGCGCCGAGCCCTGTATCCGCTTCGTGGTGCGCGATACCGGCCCCGGCATTCCGGCCGATGAGCAGGATGCGGTGTTCGAGGCGTTTCGCCAGCGCAAGCGTGATATAGGCCATCAGGGCGGCACCGGGCTGGGACTGGCGATCAGCCGCAAGCTGGTGGCCGCCATGGGGGGCGAGCTGAGCCTTGTCAGCGAACCGGGCAAGGGGTGTGAATTCAGCTTCAGCCTGCCCTTGCAACGCTCGAGTGCCCAGCTGCCCGCCGAGGCGCAACCGCTGCACCTTGGCCAGTCCCGTGACATCCTGCTGGTGGAGGATAACGAGATCAACCGGTTGGTGGCGCACGGCATGCTGACCCGCCTCGGCCATCGCGTCACCCTGGCGGAGGATGGCCGCAGCGCGCTGGCGCTGGTGACCGAGCGCCCCTTCGAGCTGGCGCTGCTCGATATCAATCTGCCCGATATGGACGGCATGAGCCTGCGCGAGGATCTGGCCGCCATCAGCGAGGAGATGCATGAGCGGTCGCTGCCCGCCATCGCCATCTCGGCCCAGATGTATCCGGAGGATATCCGCCACTGCCTTGCCGCCGGCTTCGTCGATTTTGTCGGCAAGCCGGTGCGGCTGGCGGTGCTGGCGAACGCCATCGATCAGCTGTTTCGGCAAGAGGGCGCTTCTATCGAGCCACAGGTGCAATTACCTGCAGCCGCGCCCCCAACTAACCAGCCCGAGTGGACCAATCCGGTGCTGGACGCCGATCTGCCCCTGCTCGGCATGGCGCGGATCCGCCAGCTGGTCGCGCTGTTTGAGTCGCAAGGGCGGGTGTTGGTGGATAAGTTGGCTCAGGGTGAGGGGAGTGAGCAACGTCAGCTGGCGCACAAGCTCAAGGGGAGTGCGCTGGCGCTGGGGTTGACCGAATTTGCCAGCCACTGTGCGGCTCTTGAGGCGGGATGCGGTGAGCCTGCGGCAATCGGGGCGCAATTTGACGCGGCGGTGAGCGGGTTGCAGCAGTGGCTGGTGGCAAACAGGGATGCGCAGCCCTGATCCCTGCTGGCGATGCACGACGTTTAGGGAGGGGGCCAGTTCCTGCGCCGTTATTTGATCTCGCGAAACAGCACCTGCTTGCACTTGGCGCAGACCCATTCCCGGCGAAAATCGGTCAGGTGCACCATGCCAACCTCCAGCAACTCGTGGTGGCCGCAGTGATAACAGAAGATGATGTCGCCATCGACTGATTCAGGGTGGGCCGCCAGATAGTCGGCTTTGGTGGGGAGTTGCTCCCACGAGGTGGTGGGGACATGCTTGCGTTGGCTGGTGTAGTAGACCCAGTAGAACAGAAAAAAGACAGCCAGGATCACGAATGTCAGCAGATGGTCCATCTTGAACTCCTCCGGTTAGGTGCAGCCCCTCGGATGCATGGCTGCAATCAGCTCCATCATCATTAAATTTGTTTCGAATGAATATGTTACAGGATGGATAAAGAGGGCGTTGTGATCCCCTTCGGGTTTTGCCCGTCCGCAGCGGGATGAAAAATGTGTCGTTTGGCGGAGCGGCCAGGGTATTGAACGGGGAGGGAATCTTGCTTTTTACAACATAAATTCAACATTTTTTTAGGTGGTTGGACTGTCTCTTTGATCCAGCTCACGTTACAATGCCCGCGCCCACTTCACCTAACGCGCAAACGATTTTCAGGAGAGAAACGGATGTTGAAACGTGACATGACCATCGCCAATTATGATCCGCAATTGTGGCAGGCCATCACAGACGAAACCCGTCGTCAGGAAGAGCATATCGAGCTGATTGCGTCTGAGAACTACACCAGCCCCCGTGTCATGGAAGCCCAGGGCTCCCAGCTGACCAACAAGTACGCCGAAGGTTACCCCTCCAAGCGTTACTATGGTGGTTGCGAGTATGTGGATGTGGTCGAAACCCTGGCTATCGAGCGCGCCAAAGAGCTGTTCGGTGCCACCTACGCCAACGTGCAGCCGCACTCCGGCTCCCAGGCCAACAGCGCCGTCTACATGGCCCTGCTGCAGCCGGGTGACACCGTACTGGGCATGAACCTGGCCCACGGCGGTCACCTGACCCACGGCTCTCCGGTCAACTTCTCCGGCAAGCTCTACAACATCGTGCCTTACGGTATCGATGAGTCCGGCAAGATCGACTACGACGACATGGAACGTCAGGCTGTCGAGCACAAGCCGAAGATGATGATCGGTGGCTTCTCCGCCTACTCCGGCATCGTTGACTGGGCCCGCATGCGCGAAATCGCCGACAAGGTCGGTGCCTACCTGTTCGTCGACATGGCCCACGTGGCTGGTCTGATTGCCGCTGGCGTCTACCCGAACCCGGTGCCCCACGCTCACGTGGTCACCTCCACCACCCACAAGACCCTGGCCGGTCCGCGCGGTGGTCTGATCCTCTCCGCCGCTGACGACGAGGAGCTTTACAAGAAGCTCAACTCCGCCGTCTTCCCGGGTGGTCAGGGTGGCCCGCTGATGCACGTCATCGCCGGTAAAGCCGTTGCCTTCAAAGAGGCGCTGGAGCCGGAGTTCAAGACCTATCAGGCTCAGGTCGTCAAAAACGCCAAGGCGATGGCGGCTACCTTTATCGAGCGCGGTTACAAGATCGTCTCCGGCGGTACCGACAACCATCTGATGCTGGTTGACCTGATCGGCCGCGAGCTGACCGGTAAGGATGCTGACGCTGCACTGGGCAAAGCCAACATCACAGTCAACAAGAACTCGGTGCCCAACGACCCGCGCTCCCCATTCGTCACCTCCGGTGTGCGTATCGGTACCCCGGCCATCACCCGCCGCGGTTTCAAGGAAGCCGAGTCCATCGAGCTGACCCACTGGATCTGCGACGTACTGGACAACCACGACAACGATGCCGTGCTGGCCACCGTACGCGAGAAGGTGCTGGATATCTGCCGCCGCTTCCCGGTTTATGGCTGATAAGCCAGACCGTTCGGTTTGAGACCAATGCCACCTGCGGGTGGCATTGTTTTTTCTGGCTTTTACCGGTTTTAGATGGCCGTGCTACACTGGCCGACCTAGATCCTGGCCCGCCGGGCCGGTCCCTGTTCCATTAACGCCGGAGGTCCGATGCATTGCCCATTCTGTAGTGCGGTTGATACCAAGGTGATCGATTCTCGTCTGGTGGCAGAAGGCCATCAGGTGCGCCGCCGTCGTGAGTGTCTGCTCTGTCACGAGCGTTTTACCACCTTCGAGATGGCCGAGCTGGTGATGCCCCGCGTCATCAAGTCCAACGGTTCCCGCGAGCCGTTCAACGAAGACAAGCTGCGCGCCGGCATCCTGCGGGCGCTGGAGAAGCGGCCGGTGAGCATGGAGGCCATCGAAAAAGCGGTCAACCACATCAAGTCACGCCTGCGTGCCACCGGCGAGCGGGAAGTTGCCTCCCAGCTGGTGGGCAATCTGGTGATGGACGAGCTCAAGGGATTGGACAAGGTGGCCTATATCCGCTTTGCCTCCGTCTATCGCAGCTTCGAAGATATTCGCGAGTTCGGCGAAGAGATTGCCAAGCTGGAGAAGTAAACCGCCATTCTCACCCATGTTGCCGCGTCCGATTACGCTGCGCTAATCGAACCTACGATACTGCGTAAAGTCGAGATGTGTTGTCAAAGGAGCCCGAATGTTTAGTCAAGATGATTACCAATGGATGAGTCGGGCCCTCGAACTGGCCCGCCGCGGCCGCTACACCACGGCCCCCAACCCCTGCGTCGGCGCCGTGCTGGTCAAAGATGGCGTGGTGGTTGGCGAAGGGTGGCATCAGAAGGCGGGTGAACCCCATGCCGAGGTCTACGCCCTGCGCGCCGCCGGTGACAACGCCCGTGGAGCTACCGCCTATGTGACTCTCGAACCCTGCTCCCATCACGGTCGTACTCCCCCCTGCGCCGAGGCGCTGATCAATGCTGGCGTAGCGCGGGTGGTGGCGGCCATGGTCGATCCCAATCCCCAGGTGGGTGGGCGTGGCCTGCGGATGCTCTCCGAAGCGGGGATCAAGACAGATTTCGGCCTGTTGGCGAGTGAAGCCGAAGCGCTCAACCCGGGCTTTTTCAAGCGGATGCGTACTGCCTTCCCGCGGGTGACCGTCAAGTTGGGGGCCAGCCTCGATGGCCGCACCGCCATGGCGAGCGGCGAGAGCCAGTGGATCACCTCCCCGGATGCGCGCCGCGACGTGCAGCGGCTGCGGGCCCGTCACGATGCGGTGCTCTCCAGCGCTGAAACCGTGCTGGCCGATGGTGCCTCCCTGACCGTGCGCTGGGACGAGCTGCCCCCCTCGGTGAAGGCGAGCTATCCCAAGGAGACCCTGCGCCAGCCGCTGCGGGTCATCGTCGATTCGCAAAACCGGCTTACCCCCGATCTGCCGCTATTCCAGAGCGAGAGTCCGGTGCTGCTGGCCCGCCACAAGGCAGCTGGCGAGTGGCCTTCGTGGGTGCAGCAGCTGGAGCTGCCGCTGCTGGGTGGCAAGCTGGATCTGGTCAGCCTCTTCATGCTGTTGGCCAAGCAGAACGTCAACTCGGTACTCATCGAGGCGGGGCCACGGCTGTGCGGCGCCCTGCTGGAGAAGGGGCTGGTGGATGAGCTGGTGCTCTATCAGGCACCCAAACTGATGGGCGACGAGGGACGCGGGCTGTTCCATCTGCCGGCCCTGACACGCTTGTTCCAGGCACCCAAGCTCGCCATCAAGGATGTGCGCATGGTCGGCCAGGATATTCGCATTACCGCCAAAATAGCCTGATTTATCAATGTTCAAGGGGGCATAATCAGCCCCCGTCATCAGCAAGGTGATCTGCATGTTTACCGGAATTATCGAAGCGGTGGGAACCCTGGCCGAGCTTCGCCGTCAGGGCGATGACATGGCCCTCACCGTCCACGCACCAGGTCTGGATTTTAGCGACGTCAAACTGGGTGACTCCATTGCCACCAACGGCGTCTGCCTCACCGTGGTTGCTCTTGGTGACAAGAGCTATACCGCCGACGTGTCGCTGGAAACCCTCTCCCGTACCGGCTTTGCCGCCGCCAGAGTGGGCGATCGGGTCAACCTGGAGAAGGCGCTGATGCCCACCTCCCGCCTCGGCGGCCATCTGGTCTCCGGCCACGTAGACGGGGTAGGGGAAGTGAAAAGCGTCTCCAGCAGCGGCCGCGCCATCGAGTACTGGATCAAGGCGCCGGGGGAACTCTCCCGCTATATCGCCGAGAAAGGCTCCATTGCGGTGGATGGCATCAGCCTCACCGTCAACGCGGTGCAGGGGGACCTGTTTCGCCTGACCATCGTGCCTCATACCGCCCAGGAGACCACCATCGCCAGCTGGAAGCCGGGCCACAAGGTCAACCTCGAGGTGGATCAGATCGCCCGCTATCTGGAGCGGCTGATGATGGGGAAAAGTCAGGAGAGCAGCGCCTCGACCCTGACCATGGAGACGCTGGCCAAGGCCGGTTTTCTCTGACGGTGTGCGCTAAATCTGCCCACCAAAACGATTTTCTGTGATCCCGCTCTGATTGAAATGGAGCCGCTAGCCCCAATCTAGAGCAACATACACACGCATTTGCGTTGAGCCTGCGGGCTCAACCCCCAAGCACACTGATGGAGTAGCCCATGGCGCTGAGCACAACCCAGGAAATCATTGCCGATATCAAGGCTGGCAAGATGGTGATCCTGATGGATGACGAAGACAGGGAGAACGAAGGGGACCTCATCATGGCCGCCTCCTGCGTCCGTCCGGAGGATATCAACTTCATGGCCCGCTACGGCCGTGGCCTCATCTGCCTGACCCTGACCCGGGATCGCTGCAAGCAATTGGCGCTGCCGCTGATGGTGGATCGCAACAATGCCCAGTTTTCCACCGCCTTTACCGTCTCCATCGAAGCGGCAGAAGGGGTGACCACAGGTATCTCAGCCGCGGATCGCGCGGTGACCGTGCAGGCCGCTGTGGCGCCCAATGCCAAGGCGGCCGATCTGGTGCAGCCGGGCCATATCTTCCCGCTGATGGCGCAGGATGGCGGCGTGCTGACCCGTGCCGGTCACACCGAAGCGGGCTGCGATCTGGCTCGTCTAGCCGGTTTCGAGCCTGCCGCCGTCATCGTCGAGATCCTCAACGAAGATGGCACCATGGCGCGCCGTCCTGACCTGGAGATCTTTGCCGAGGAGCACGGCATCAAGCTCGGCACCATCGCCGACCTTATCGAGTACCGCAACCAGCACGAGACCACGGTCGAGAAGGTGGCCGAGTGCAAGCTGCCCACCGAGTTTGGCGAGTTCGACCTCATCACCTTCCGCGATACCATCGACAATCAGGTTCACTTCGCCCTGAAAAAGGGTGAGGTACAGGCTGACCAGCCGACTCTGGTGCGCGTCCATCTGCACGATGTGCTGAGCGATCTGCTGCTGACCGACCGCCATGCTGCCCGCAGCTGGCCGCTGCCCAAATCCATGGCCCGCATTGCTGACGAGGGCGGCGTGCTGGTGATTTTGGGGGCGGAATCCCATGGCGCCGAGCTGCTGGCTAGGGTCAAGGGTTTTGAAGCCGCCGACAAGGGGTTGGCACCGGAAGGAGCCAAGTGGCAGGGCACCTCGCGCCGGGTGGGTGTCGGTTCCCAGATCCTCAAGGCCCTTGGCGTGAGCAAGATGCGCCTTTTGAGCTCACCGAAGAAGTACCATGCCCTCGGTGGTTTCGGTCTGGAAGTGGTTGAGTACGTCGGCGAGTAAAGCTCCACCAGAGAAGTACCATCCCCTTCCGGGTGGTTTCGGTCTGGAAGTGGTTGAGTACGTCGGCGAGTAAAGCTCTACCAGAGAAGTACCATCCCCTTCCGGGTGGTTTCGGTCTGGAAGTGGTTGAGTACATCGGCGAGTAACGTTCTACCAGAGAAGTACCATCCCCTTCCGGGCGGTTTCGGTCTGGAAGTCGTGGAATTTACCGGCGAGTAAGCGCGCCGGACTGGTTAAATCGCGATCATGGCCGTCTATTGCGGCCATGGTTTTTGTCGTGGGTCTGTTGTGCTAGAATGTGCGCACTTTTGACTCCGGCCCTTTTGATTGCACAGATACAGGATTTCCAATGAAGGTTATCGAAGGAAATATCGCCGCTCCTGAGGCGCGCGTTGCTATTGTTGTTGCCCGTTTCAACAGCTTCATCAACGACAGTCTGGTGAACGGCGCGGTGGACGTACTGAAGCGTCAAGGTCAAGTGCAGGACAGCAACCTGACACTGGTAAAAGTGCCGGGCGCGGTTGAAATGCCATTGGTCATCAAGAAGCTGGCCAAGAGTGGTCAATACGATGCCATCGTGGCGGTCGGTACTGTCATCCGTGGCGGCACCTACCACTTCGACCTGGTGGCAAACGAGAACAGCAAGGGCATGGCCCAGGTAATGATGGAATATGAAATTCCCGTTGCCTTCGGTGTGCTGACCACTGAAAACATTGAACAAGCCATCGAGCGTGCAGGTACCAAGGCGGGTAACAAGGGTGCAGAGGCTGCACTGGCAGCGCTCGAAATGATCAACGTCCTGAAAGAACTGGACGTGTAACGAGGAGAAGTACATTGAAACCGTCTGAGCGCCGTAAAGCCCGCCATTGCGCCACCCAGGCCATCTACCAGTGGCAGATGACCAAGGCTAACGTGGGTGACATCGAAGAGCAGTTCAAGATCGATCAGGACACCAAGGGTGTAGACCTGAACTATTTCCGCGATCTGCTGTTCGGGGTAGCCCTCCACTGCAGCGAGCTGGACAAGGTGTTTGCACCTTTCCTCTCCCGTCCGCTGGAAGAAGTGGACATGGTGGACAAGGCGATCCTGCGTCTGGCGACCTACGAGCTGACCCGTCGTGATGATGTGCCGCCGCGCGTGGTGATCAACGAAGCGATCGAGCTGGCCAAAGCTTTTGCTGCCGATGACAGCCACAAGTTTGTCAACGGTGTACTGGACAAGGTGATCAAGTCGCTGAACAAGCGTTGATCCTGCTGTCCGTCAGCATCTAAGAGAGGAGCCAGCTTATTGCTGGCTTTTTACTGTATGGGTGAATTTGAGCTGATTGATAAGTACTTCAAGGTCCCCCACGCCCGCAAGGATGTGGTGATGGGCCCCGGAGATGACTGTGCCCTGCTGACCCTGCCCCCCGATACCCAGCTGGCGGTGAGCACCGACACTCTGGTGAGCGGCGTACACTTCTTTCCCGACATGGATCCGGTGGATCTCGGCTACAAGGCGCTGGCGGTCAATCTCTCCGATCTCGCCGCCATGGGGGCCGAGCCGCGCTGGGTGTCGCTGGCACTGACCCTGCCTGCCATCAACGAAGGCTGGGTCGCCGGTTTTGCCGAAGGGTTCCTGGAGCTCGCCGAGTACTACAACGTGGCGCTGGTGGGCGGGGACATGACCCGCGGGCCGCTCTCCATCACCATCTCGGTGAAGGGATCTGTGCCTGCCGGACGTGCCCTGATGCGCAGCGGTGCCAAAGCCGGTGACGGCATCTATGTCACCGGCACTCTGGGAGATGCCGCGCTGGCGCTTTCCCACCTGCTGGGCAAACGCATCCTCAATGAGAACCAGCTGGCTGCTGTGCTGCCACGGCTCGACCACCCCCACCCCCGCATTCTGGCCGGTCAGGCCCTGCGCGGGCTGGCGGGCAGTGCACTGGATCTCTCCGACGGGCTGGCATCGGATCTCGGCCATATCCTCAAGGCCTCCGGCGTGCGGGCCCAGATCGATCTCGATCTGCTGCCGCTCTCGCCGGTGCTGCAGGATGCGGTGAGCGAGCAGGAGGCGTGGCAACTTGCGCTGGCCGGTGGCGATGACTACGAGCTCTGCTTTACCGTGCCGGAGGAGCACCGCGGTGCGCTCGATACGGCGCTGGCCCACAGCGGGGTCAAGTTCAGCCGCATCGGCCGCATCGTGGCGGGTGAACCGGGCATCGAGTACCTGCGTGGCGAGCAGCCGGTCGAGCTGCAACTGAAAGGGTGGGATCATTTCGCATGAGTCTGTTCACGATAAAGCCCGAGCTGAAACGACTGGATCTGAAGAATCCGCTCCACTTTCTGGCGGTGGGCTTTGGCTCCGGTCTCTCCCCCAAAGCGCCGGGCACCATGGGAACGATCGCCGCCATCCCGCTCTACCTGCTGGTGAGCGGGCTGCCGACCTATTGGTTTATCGCCTTGCTGGCGGTGGGTTTTGTTGTGGGGATCCGTATCTGCCAGAGCGCCACCGATGCCATCGGCATGCCGGATCACGGCGCCATCGTCTGGGACGAGGTGATCGGCTTTGGCGTCACTATGATCGCCGCGCCAGCCGGTTGGGAGTGGGTGGTGGCGGGCTTCGCGCTGTTTCGCCTGTTCGACGTGCTCAAGCCCTGGCCCATCTCCTGGTTCGACCGCCGTATCCACGGTGGCTTCGGCATCATGCTGGACGATCTGATCGCTGGCCTGTTCGCCCTGTTTTGTATGCAATTACTGGCATTCTGGCTCGGTTGAGAGCCATCTTCCGGGGGATGACCGTTCTGGCATCCCCCGATTTATATCTGCTTAATTTTCATTCATCGGCATATGCTGCCGTTTATCATCCATTTCACATAAATATTCACTACTCATTCGGGGCTCGTGATCGTTTTTGAAATAGTGATAAATGCTGCTTGTTGCGTTGTTGTTGAAATTAAAGTAATGATACCAATAGATGTACGGACGCACCGGCCATTTTTGTGATGAAAATCATCATTTATCTCTGCCGAATTGGTGGTTATCTGCACAAAACATTGCGGAATTGTATAACTCAATCATTTACACCCGTGGTCAAACCGTCTAAGTTACTCGCGGGTTATTCCAAAAAAATGCAAAAAACCCGCCCGGATCGCTGGTTTCGCTGCCTCATGGATTGAGCAAATATTGCCCAAGGTAACAACCGGCATCTGCGGCTGATTTACGGACGAATTATTTGGGACGGATGTCCCCCGCAGAGGTAAACATGTCCTTGCTCGAAGTAAAGAACTTGCGGATCGAGTACCCCTCCCGCTACGGGGTGCTGGCCGCGGTGAAGGATCTCTCTTTCTCTATCGAAAAGGGTGAGATTGTCGGGGTGGTCGGTGAATCCGGCGCCGGCAAGTCCACCATCGGCAACGCCGTTATCGATCTCCTGAGCCCGCCGGGTCGCATCGCCCGTGGCGATATCTATCTCAACGGCGAGCTGATCTCCGGCAAGAGCCAGAATGAGATGCGGGCCATCCGTGGCTCCCGTATCGGGTTCATCTTCCAGGACCCCATGACCTCCCTCAACCCGCTGTTCACCGTTGAGCACCAGCTGGTGGAGACCATTCTGGCCAATACCGACCTCTCTCGCGAAGCCGCTTTTGCCAAGGCATTGGAGCTGATGGGGGCGGTGGGTATTCCGCAGCCGGAGCTGCGCATCAAACAGTATCCGCACCAGTTTTCCGGTGGCATGCGTCAGCGGGTGGTTATCGCCATTGCGCTCTCCTGCGATCCGGAGCTGATCATCGCCGATGAGCCGACCACGGCGCTTGACGTCTCCATTCAGGATCAGATTCTCCAGCTTATCCGCGCCCTCTGCAAAGAGCGTCAGGTGGGCTGCATGCTGGTGACCCACGACATGGGCGTGGTCTCCAACGTTACCGACAAGGTGGCGGTGATGTATCGCGGCGATCTGGTGGAGTTCGGCCTGACCGAACAGGTGCTGGGCAGCCCCAATCACCCCTATACCCGCAGCCTCATCTCGGCGGTCCCCCGTTCCGATGTGAAGCTGGTGCGCTTCCCGCTGGTCTCCTATATCGAGGATGCCAGTGCGCCGGATACCAATATTGACCTCAAGACCCACTGGCTCGGCCAGAGTCAGGACGAGCGTGCCTATGAAGGGGCGCTGCTGCGGGTGGAGAACGTCGATCTGAAGTTCGTCACCAAGGACTCCATCTTCCCGAGCCGCCGCCAGTATGTGCGCGCCTGCAACAACATCAGCTTCGAGATCTTCGAGGGTGAAACCTTCGGTCTGGTGGGGGAGTCCGGCTCCGGCAAATCGACCATTGCCCGCGCCATCACCGGTCTCTATCCGCCTGATACCGGCAAGATTTTCTTCGAGGGGATTGATCTCACCGCGCTCAAGAGTGAGCGTGAGCGCCGCCCGCTGCGTCGCCAGATGCAGATGGTGTTCCAGAACCCCTATTCGTCGATGAACCCGCGGATGAAGGTGCGCGACATCATTGCCGAGCCGATCCGCTTCCATCAGCTGGCGAGCAGCGAGAGCCAGATTGAGGGGATTGTCGGCGATCTGCTGGACCACGTGGGTCTCGGTCGTGGTGCCGGGGTCAAGTATCCCCACGAGTTCTCAGGCGGTCAGCGCCAGCGTATCTCTATTGCCCGCGCC
The DNA here is from genome assembly GCF_049171595.1 of Aeromonas sp. 603607. Taxonomy (NCBI): domain Bacteria; kingdom Pseudomonadati; phylum Pseudomonadota; class Gammaproteobacteria; order Aeromonadales; family Aeromonadaceae; genus Aeromonas; species Aeromonas sp. 603607. The sequence continues at coordinate 24,073 of NZ_JAAKOV010000020.1, read as the reverse complement.
CTGGCCACTCGCCCGCGCTTCCTGATCTGCGACGAGCCGACCTCGGCGCTGGATGTGTCGGTGCAGGCCCAGATCCTCAACCTGCTCAAGGATCTGCAGCAGGAGCTCAAGCTCACCATGCTGTTTATCAGCCACGATCTGCCGGTGATCCGCCAGATGTGCGACCGCATCGGGGTGATGCAGCACGGTCATCTGGTGGAAGTGGCCGAGACCGAGAAACTCTTTACCAATGCCGAGCATGAGTACAGCCGCAAGCTGATCTCCCTCATGCCGGAGTTCAAGGGAATGTCCCGCGAGGGGCTGGAAATCGCAAGCTAGGAGAGCGCCGGTGCGCCGGTCTGCTTGTCAAAAAAAGTGTCATAAGAAAGCCAAAAGCATGGAGAACAAGATGAAGAAAGGATTGTCCAAGATTGCCCTGGCGCTGTTTGCCGCCGGTTTCGCCTTCAGTGTCTCAGCCGCTGATATCAAGGTGGGTGTCGCTTCTGACGCCACTTCGCTGGATCCGCAGGAGCAGCTTTCCGGTCAGACTCTGGAGATGTCGCACCTGGTATTCGATCCCCTGATGCGTTACACCCAGGACTTGCAGTTCGAGCCCCGTCTGGCCGAGAAGTATGAGCGTATTGACGACAAGACCGTCCGCTTCCACCTGCGCAAGGGGGTCAAGTTCCATTCCGGTAACGATTTTACCGCCGATGATGTGGTGTGGACCGTTAACCGCCTGAAATCCTCCGTCGACTTCAAGGCGATCTTCGATCCCATCAGCGAAGTGAAGAAGGTCGATGACTACACCGTCGATCTGATCACCGCCAAGCCCTTCCCGCTGGTGCTGCAGACCGTCACCTACATCTTCCCGATGGACTCCAAGTTCTATACCGGCAAGACCGAAGCGGGCAAAGACAAGGCCGAGATCGTCAAGAATGGCGACTCCTTTGCCTCGACCAATGTCTCCGGTACTGGCCCGTTCACCGTCAAGTTCCGCGAGCAGGGTGTGAAGCTCGATTATGCCCGCAACGCCAACTATTGGGACAAGGCCTCCAAGGGTAACGTCGAGAACCTGACCGTGGTGCCCATCAAGGAAGATGCGACCCGTGTTGCAGCCCTGCTGGGTGGCGACGTGGACATGATCTATCCGGTTGCGCCGAACGATCTGGAGCGCGTGAAGAATGGCAAGGACTCCCAGCTGGTCACCCTGTCCGGTACCCGCGCCATCATCATCGAGCTGAACCAGAACACCAACCCGGCGCTGAAAGACAAGCGTGTACGTCAGGCGATCAACTACGCCATCAACCAGGTGGGCATCGTCGAGAAGATCAACAAGGGCTTCGGTACCCCTGCTGGTCAGCTGAGTCCGAAAGGCTATGCCGGTCACAACGAGGCGCTGGTGCCCCAGTATGATCTGGCCAAGGCCAAGGAGCTGATGAAGGAGGCCGGTTACGAGAAAGGCTTCAAGATGACCTTCATCTCCCCGGCCGCCCGCTACGTCAACGACGTCAAGATTGCCCAGGCGGTTTCCGCCATGCTGGCCAAGATCAACATCAAGGTGGATCTGAAGACCATGCCGGTGGCCCAGTACTGGCCCGAGTTTGACAAGTGCGCCGCGGACATGCAGCTGATCGGCTGGCACTCCGACACCGAAGATACCGCGAACTTCTTCGAGTTCCTGACCTTCACCAAGGACGCCAAGACCGGTATGGGTCAGTACAACTGCGCCGGTTACGCCAACGCCGAAGCTGACAAGCTGGTGATGGATGCCAACGCCGAGACCGATCCGGCCAAGCGTGCCGAGATGCTGAAGAAGGTCGAAGCCATGCTGATCGAAGATGCTGCCTACGTGCCGTTGCACTGGGAAGATCTGGCCTATGGCGCCAAGAAGAACGTCGACATCAAGCCGGTGGTCAACGTGATGAACTTCCCTTACCTGGGTGACCTGGTGGTCAGCAAGTAAGAGAACGTCGCAAGGAAGGACGGGGCGGGGTGGTCAGCTGGCCACTCCGCTCACTAACAGAAGCCTGTGCCACGACACAGGCCACGTAGAAGGACAAGCATGTTTACATTCCTGCTGAAACGGTTCTATCAGGCCGTGATAGTGATGTTCGTCATCAGCCTGGTCGCCTTCTCCATCCAGGATAACCTGGGTGACCCGTTGCGCGAGCTGGTGGGACAATCCGTCTCCGAAGCCCAGCGTCACGAGTTGCGCGAGAAGATGGGCCTTAACGATCCCTTCCTCATCAAATACAGCCGCTTTTTGAAAAATGCGGTGCATGGGGATTTGGGCACCTCCTATTTCTTCAAGCGACCAGCTCTCGAGGTGATCCTCGACAAGCTGGTGGCTACCCTTGAGCTGGTGTTTGCTGCCGCGCTCATCATCGTGGTGGTCTCCATTCCACTCGGTGTCTATTCGGCGATCCGCCCGCGCAGCATTCCCACCAAGATCATCATGGCGGGGAGCAGTATCGGTATCTCGATCCCGGTATTTTTGACCGCCATCATGCTGATGTACCTCTTCTCCATCCAGCTGGGCTGGCTGCCAGCCTATGGCCGCGGCGAGACCCGTAACCTGCTGGGCTGGGAGTCGGGCTTCTTCACCTGGGATGGCATCCTGCACCTGATCCTGCCGGCGGTGTCCCTCTCTTCCATCATGCTGCCGCTGTTTATCCGCCTGGTGCGCTCCGAGATGCTGGAGCAGCTCTCCTCCGAGTACGTCAAGTTCGCCCGCGCCAAAGGGCTGGATAACAACAAGGTCTACTATCAGCACGCTCTGAAGAACACCATGCTGCCGGTCATTACCGTCGGTGGGGTGCAGATCGGCACCATGGTGGCCTACACCATCCTGACCGAGAGCGTGTTCCAGTGGCCGGGCACCGGCTTCCTGTTCCTCGAGGCGATCCACCGGGTCGATACGCCCCTCATCACCGCCTACGTCATCTTCGTGGGACTGATCTTCGTGGTGACCAATACCTTGGTCGACCTGCTCTACGGGTTGATCAACCCGACCGTTAACCTGACTGCCAAGGGGTAAGCGCATGACTAATGCTGTAACTGCAAGCCCAAGCCGTTGGGCACGATTCAAGAACTCTGACATCGTCTACTACTTCCTGCGAGACAAGGTAGCCATGTTCAGCTTTGCGGTGTTCGTGGTATTTGTGCTGGCGGCGCTGCTGGCGCCCTGGCTCGCCCCGCACAACGTCTATGACCAGACCAGTTTTGATCTGATGGATGCCGAGTTGCCCCCCTCTTGGCTTGAAGGCGGCGAGGAGCGCTTCTGGCTCGGTACCGACAACCAGGGGCGGGATATCTGGAGCACCATTCTCTATGGCGCCCGTATCTCCCTCACCATCGGCCTGTTTGCGGTGGCGCTGCAGCTGGTGCTCGGTATCGTCATCGGTCTGATTGCCGGTTACTTCGGTGGTCGTATCGACAACCTGCTGATGCGCTTTGCTGACGTGCAGCTGTCGTTCTCTACCATGATGGTGGCGATCATCATCTCCGCCATCTTTCAGGCAACCTTTGGCTCCGAGTTCTACTCGAAGTTCGCCATCATGATGCTGGTGGTGATCATCGGTATCGCCGAGTGGCCGCAGTACGCCCGTACCGTGCGCGCCTCGGTGCTGGCCGAGAAGAAGAAGGAGTATGTGGAAGCAGCCAAGGTGATGGGATTCCGCGCCCCGCGCATCATGTTCCGCCACATTCTGCCCAACTGTTTGTCGCCCATTCTGGTGATCTCCACCGTGCAGGTGGCCAACGCCATCATGAGCGAGGCGGCACTCTCCTTCCTCGGTCTGGGAATGCCGGTTGATCAGCCCTCGCTCGGTTCGCTTATCAGCGTCGGCTTCAACTACATCTTCTCCGGCTCCTGGTGGATCACCGCCTTCCCGGGAATCTGTCTGGTGGTGCTGGTGCTGGTCATCAACCTGCTGGGCGACTGGCTGCGGGATGTGTTTAACCCCAAGATCTACAAAGGTTGATAACCTGCGCAAGAACTTACTGCGAGGCCGTGATCAAGGCTCATGTGCTGCTCGGAATCCTCATGTATTCACATATACTCCGGTTCCTGCGCTGCTCTTTACCTTGTTGACGGACTTCTCGCAACAGTTCTTGAACAGGTTCTAGATTATGAAGAACAAGAAGGGCGCCAGTGAGGCGCCCTTCTTTTGCTTGATAGCTTTAAGCGTTATCAGGCTTTCAGCCAGCTTTCGATACTGCGCTGGATGCCTGCATCGTCCAGACCAAGCAGGGCATAGATCTCCTGCTGGGTACCCTGTTCCACGAAGCGATCCGGCAAGCCGAGGTTGAGTACCGGCTTGCACTGTTTATTGCGCATCAGCAGCTCGTTCACCGCCGAACCGGCGCCGCCCATGATAGCGTTGTCTTCGATGGTGACGAAGTGATCGTGGCTGGCCGCCAGCGACAGCACCAGCGCCTCATCCATCGGTTTGACAAAGCGCATGTCCACCAGGGTGGCATCCAGCGCTTCGGCGGCCGTTTTCGCGTGGTGCAGCAGGGTGCCAAAGGCCAGAATAGCGGTACCCTTGCCCTCTCGCAGGATACGTCCCTTGCCGAGCTCCAGTGCCTGCATCTCTGACGAGATGGGGGAATCGCTCAGACTGCTGCCGCGGGGGTAACGCACGGCGACAGGGCCTTGCTGAAGATAGCCGGTATAGAGCATCTGGCGGCACTCGTTCTCGTCAGATGGCGTCATCACCACCATGTTGGGCACGGTGCGCAGGAAGCTGATGTCGAACGCTCCCTGATGGGTCGGGCCGTCGGCGCCCACCAGACCGGCCCGGTCGATGGCGAATAGCACCGGCAGATCTTGCAGCGCCACGTCGTGGATCACCTGATCGTAGGCGCGCTGCAGAAAGCTCGAATAGATGGCCACCACCGGCTTCTTGTCGGCGATGGCAAGACCGGCAGCGAACGTGACTGCATGTTGCTCGGCAATGGCCACATCGAAGTAGCGATCCGGATACTGCTGGCTGAATTTCACCAGACCGGAGCCTTCGCGCATGGCAGGGGTGATGCCGACCAGCTTCTCGTCTTTGGCGGCCATGTCGCACAGCCATTGGCCAAAGATGGCGGAGAAGGTGGGTTTGGCGGCGCTCGCTTTCGGCAGGGAACACTCGTCAGGATTGAACTTGGGCACAGCGTGATAACCGATGGGGTCTTTCTCCGCCGGCTCGTAACCCTTGCCCTTCTTGGTTTTGACGTGCAGCAGCTGAGGCCCCTTGAGGTTGCGCATATTGCGCAGGGTCTCGACCAGTGCCTCGATATCGTGACCGTCGATGGGGCCGATATAGTTGAAGCCGAACTCCTCGAACAGGGTGCCGGGTACCACCATCCCCTTGAGGTGCTCTTCAGCCCGCTTGGCCAGCTCCTTGACCGGTGGCAGACCTGCTAACACCTTCTTGCCGCCTTCGCGGATGGTGGTGTAGAGCTTGCCTGACATGACCCGGGCCAGATGGTTGTTGAGCGCCCCGACATTCTCTGAGATGGACATCTCGTTGTCGTTGAGGATCACCAGCATGTCCTTGTGGACATCGCCGGCGTGGTTGAGCGCTTCAAAGGCCATCCCTGCGGTAATGGCACCATCACCGATCACTGCAACGACCTTGCGACCCAGCCCTTCACTCTCGGCGGCGACCGCCATACCGAGCGCCGCACCAATGGAAGTGCTGGAGTGGCCGACGGAGAGCACGTCGTATTCACTCTCGCCACGCCAGGGGAAGGGGTGCAGACCATCCTTCTGCCGGATGGTGTGGATCTGATCACGGCGCCCGGTCAGGATCTTGTGGGGATAGGCCTGATGGCCCACATCCCAGATCAGCCGATCGAACGGGGTGTTGTAGACGTAGTGCAGGGCGACGGTCAGTTCGACCGTGCCGAGACCGGAGGCAAAGTGTCCGCTGGAGCGGCTGACAGAGCGCAGCAGATATTCGCGCAGCTCGTTGCACAGCACCGGCAGCCGATCTTTGGGCAAGGAACGCAGCTCGACCGGAGTGTCCGCGAGGGCCAGGTTGGGGAAATTGCTAATATCAACGCTCATGTTGTTACTGTTATCCAGCGTTTAGTGGGTTCGCTCGATGATGTAATCGGCAAACGCTTCCAGAATGTCGGTATTGTAGGGCAAGGATTGCAGGGCTGTTAAGGCTTTCCCATGCAGTTCGCGAGCCAGCTCACGGGCATTTTCGAGTCCGAGCAGGGCCGGATAGGTACTTTTCTCCAGCGCCAGGTCAGAACCTTGCGGCTTGCCCAGGGTGGCGGTATCACCTGTGATGTCGAGGATGTCATCCTGCACCTGAAAGGCGAGGCCAATCGCGGCGGCATAGGTTTGCAGGGCAATCAGGGTTGCGTCATCGACATCGGCTTTGCACAGGGCGCCGAGCGCCACGGCGCACTCAATCAGCGCACCGGTCTTGTGGCGGTGTACCTGCTCCAGTTCGGCAAGCGTGATCTGGCGCCCTTCAGCCTGCAGGTCCAGCGCTTGACCGCCACACATACCCAGATAGCCGGAGGCGCGGGCGAGGGTACTCAGCATCCGCACCCGGTTGGCCATCAAGGAGTCGGGCATGGGGTGATCGGCCAGAATGGAGAACGCCAGGGTCTGCAGCGCATCACCGGCCAGAATGGCGGTGCCCTCATCAAACGCCTTGTGGACGGTTGGTTGGCCGCGACGCAGATCGTCGTCATCCATGGCTGGCAGGTCATCGTGCAGCAGGGAGTAGGCATGGATGCACTCCACGGCAGCCGCAGGGCCGTCCAGCAGGTCGCTCTTTACGCCCAGCATTTCGCCGACTGCGTAGACCAGAAACGGGCGAACCCGCTTGCCGCCCAGCAGCAGGCCATATTTCATGGCATCACGCAGACGAGGCGCCATGGGTGGCAAAGCTTCAAGTTTTGCCAACAGGCAGTCATCAATACGCTGGCGATGCTGACGGGAAAAATGGACCAGTGCCACTCACTCGTCTCCTTGTTCTGGCTGGAAGGGGGCGAGCTGGTCGCTGCCATCGGCCTTGCTCAGCAGGATCTGGATCTTCTGCTCGGCTTGCTCCAGCTTTTGTTGGCCAGCCCGCACCAGATGGATTCCCTGCTCGAACTGTTTGAGGGCCTCCTCCAGCGGTAGGGAACCTTGCTCCAGCTGATGAACGATGGTTTCCAGCTCTTCGAGAGTGGCGTCAAAACTCAGACGGTCGATTTTTTTACTGGCCATGTCCATCCTCGGGAATTGAAAAAACGGCTTATATTAACATCGACCGCCCACCGGGGGGAGGCTGAAAAACGCTGCCTCCTCAAACTCTCGATAAACTGGCCGATAATGAACCATGATTCTCAGTGGATGCATGCTTGCCGCTTGGGTCGCAATAGCAGAAAATTCAACAAACTATAATTGGGCATAAGAACCGGTGACAGGAGTAGGGACGTGGATCTAGGCAGTCTGATAGGGATAGTGCTGGGTTTCGGGGTGGTGGTGTACGGCATGCTGCTGGGGGGCCCCATGAGCATGTACGTCGACATGCCATCGGTCTACATCACCGTATTGGGCTCCATCTTCATCGCCATGATGAAGTTCAACCTAGGCCAGTTTCTGATGGCGTTTAAGGTCGCTGGTAAAGCTTTTATGTACAAGGGCGACAAGCTGGAAGACCTCATAGTTAAAGCCGTTGAGCTTGCCGATGCCGCCCGTAAAGGCGGATTTCTGGCGCTTGAAGCGGCCGAGATTCCCAATCCCTTCATGAAAAAAGGGATCGATATGCTGGTGGATGGCCATGATGCCGATGTAGTGCGCGCAGTGATGGAAAAGGATATCGAGTTGACTGCCGAACGTCACGTCATTGCGATCAAGGTGTTCCGTACCCTTGGGGATCTTGGCCCGGCGATGGGGATGATCGGTACGCTGGTGGGTCTGGTGGCCATGTTGGCCAATATGAGCGATCCCAAATCTATCGGTCCTGCCATGGCTGTAGCCCTCTTGACCACTCTGTATGGTGCGATCGAAGCCAACATGCTGGCCATCCCGATAGCCGACAAGCTGGAACTGCGAAGCGGCGAAGAGCGCCTTAGCCGTTCGCTGATCCTCGATGCCATCATGGGGATCCAGGATGGCCAAAACCCGCGGGTGATCCAGTCCATGCTGCAGAACTATCTGAACCAGTCCAAACGCAACAACGGCAGTGAGTAGGGAGCCCTATGTCTGATTGCAAATGCCCGCCTCCCGGCCTGCCCGGTTATATGGGGACCTTCGCCGACCTCATGTCGCTGCTGATGTGCTTTTTCGTGTTGTTGCTCTCCTTTGCCGAGATGGATGTGCAGAAGTTCAAGCAGATTGCGGGGTCCATGGAGAAGGCATTCGGGGTCCAGAATATCCTTGAGGTGAAAGATATTCCGAAGGGAACTTCTGTCATTGCCCAGGAGTTCCGTCCTGGCCGCCCAGAGCCAACCCCGATTGATACCGTGATGCAGCAGACTATCGACATGACCCAGACCGAGCTGGATTTTTTGCCCGGTGAGGCCGAGCAGGCAGGTGGTCAGGACAAGAGTGATGGCAAGCAGACGGGGGGGGACACAGCTCAGGATGCTCAGAAGGCGCAGCAGCAGTCCAATACCCTGGCAAAGGCGCTGGCCGAGCAGATGAAAGATCAGATCCAGGATGGTGCCATCGAAATCGAGGCGTTGGGACAGCAGATTATTATCCGGATCAGGGAAAAAGCCTCCTTCCCGGCTGGCTCGGCGTTTCTGCAACCCCAGTTCTGGCCGGTTATTCGCAAGGTCGCGACCCTGCTCAAGGATGTACCGGGTGAAATCACCATATCCGGCCACACCGACAACGTGGCGACCGAGGACGAGCTGTTTCAGTCCAACTGGGAGCTTTCGTCCCAGCGAGCAGTGGCTGTGGCACACCAGATGATCAAGGTCCCAGGATTTGATCAGGGACGCTTGATTGTGCAGGGGATGGCCGATTCCCAACCATTGGTGCCCAACAATACTCCCGAGAATCGCCGGATGAACCGACGGGTAGAGATCGCTATCATGCAGGGCAAACCGACCATTTCCTCTCCTATTTCGGTACCGGAAGGAAAGTAATATTTCTTGGAGCAACAGATAAAGCGGGATCTGCATCAGGGGGCCGACATGGATTTTGTGTTGGCTTCATATTAAGATGCGCCATCCGAACCGAGTGCTGCGGCGTCCTGACAGATAGCCGCAGCTTCTATTTTCAAGCAACCCAGGTTTCGACTATGAATCATACTCCGATGACTGTTCGCGGCGCTGAGAAGCTGCGCGAAGAGCTCGAATATCTCAAGACCGAGCTTCGTCCCCAGATTATCGAAGCGATTGCTGAAGCCCGTGAGCACGGTGATCTGAAAGAGAATGCCGAATACCATGCCGCCCGTGAGCAGCAGGGGTTCTGTGAAGGCCGCATTCAGGAAATTGAAGCCAAGCTCTCCAATGCCCAGGTGATCGATGTCACCAAGATGACCAACAATGGTCGCATCATCTTTGGTGCCACCGTGACCCTGCTCAAGAGCGAAACAGAGGAAGAGGTTATCTACCGCATCGTGGGTGACGATGAGGCTGACATCAAGCAGAACCTTATCTCTGTCAACTCTCCGATTGCCCGCGCTCTGATTGGCAAGGAAGTGGACGATGTGGCGCTCGTCAAGACGCCCGCAGGTGATGTGGAGTACGAAATCCTGGACGTTGCCTACATCTGATGTAGTTAATGCGGGATGAGACGGGGGAGCACTTGCTCCCCTGTTTGTTGCGCTTCAGGCTGGTTGGTAAGCGTCGTTGAAGGTGTCCTGATGGCGCTGAAACAGCCAGTGACGAAGTCGCTCTATGTTTGCCTCGCTCATCTGGAAACTGAGTGCCCAGGTTGCACGGTCTGCATTAGATTTGACCCGTCTCACCAGCCTGGCCTGCAAGGGAAATGGCGCCTCTGTGGCGATCTGCAGAGTTCCCTGCAAGGTAGTATCCGCCATCATATCTGTGGGCAGATCTTCCACGATGAGGCCATTGAGCGAAAGGCTCAGCACTTGGAGTACTCCATGAGCTGTTTGCAGTGTCGCTTTCTGGGCAAGTCTCCAAGCTCTTGGCTGGGCAAACCCCAGCTCCCGGATCACTGGCGCAGCGAGCCGAGGCTCGACAAAGCCATCTTCTCTCTGGATAAAGGTGAGGGGGAATCGCAACTGATGGCCTGCATAGCGGGCTTCCAATACCAGCTGTTCGGCTTTTTGCAGCAAGCCAAGCATGGGGTTGTCGAGATGTCCGCTCAGAAGGTGGGTCGCCTCCGAGCATCCCAGCTCCCGCAACATGGTCAGTTCATCGTCGGTCAGAATAGGATGGTGAGCCATGGCGCGTGTCCGAAACTATTCATCGCAGGTTAAGGGCTTGGCGACTACTGTGGCAAGCGACTCGGGAAGAAGTGAAATAAGGAAAGAGCAATGCTCTTTCCTTTTACTTGCGAGGCAGCTGGATTTTGGGTTCGTTGGCCTGACGATAGATGGTCAGCACATGACCCATGCTCTGTACTTTTACAGAGCCTGTTTCACGGACGATGGCATCCATAACCAGTTGTTTCATCTCGCGATCTTCAGAGGCAACCTTAACCTTGATCAGCTCGTGATGGTTCAGCGCCAGATCGATCTCCGCCAGTACACCTTCGGTCAGACCGTGCTGACCCAGCAGGACGACAGGCTTGAGGCTGTGGGCAAGGCCCTTGAGGTACTGTTTCTGTTTATTGTTGAGAATCATCGCAATTTCTTCATAAGTCAGGGTTGAAAGGGGCGTATTCTACCCCCACTTAGCCCTTAATACTAATAACCCTTGTGGTTTTTTAAAGCCGATTATCATGACCCAGAAAAAACGTTCCGCCAGCTCCACCCGCTGGTTAAAAGAACATTTCGACGATCAATACGTCAAAAAAGCCCAGAAATTGGGGCTGCGTTCCCGTGCTGTTTTCAAGATCGACGAGATCCAGGGCAAAGACCGCCTGTTGAAAAATGGCATGACGGTAGTGGATTTGGGGGCTGCCCCCGGCGGCTGGTCCCAATTCGCGGTCGAGCAGGTTGGCGAATCGGGTCGGGTCATCGCCTGCGATATTCTGCCTATGGATCCCATTGCCGGTGTCGATTTCCTGCAGGGGGACTTTCGGGAGGAAACTGTACTCGGTGCCTTGCTGGAGCGAGTCGGACCCGACAAGGTCGATGTCGTGATGTCCGACATGGCCCCCAACATGAGCGGCACCCAGCAGGTGGATCAGGCTCGTGCCATGTATCTGGTCGAGTTGGCTCTGGACATGTGTCATCAGGTATTGCGCAGTGACGGCAGTTTTGTGGTGAAGGTGTTTCAGGGGGAGGGCTTTGATGCCTATCTGAATGAAATTCGGAAACTTTTCTCCGCCGTTAAAATTCGTAAACCAGACTCATCCCGCGCCAGATCACGGGAAGTCTACATTGTGGCTACCGGTTTTAAACTGTAGTACCCTAACCTTCATCGTTAACTGTCAGTCTGCGAGGTTACTGATTTGAGTGACATGGCGAAAAACTTAATCCTGTGGCTGGTCATCGCCGTCGTATTGATGTCGGTGTTCAATAGCTTCAGCCCCAGCGATACCACCAGTCGCCAGCTGGACTATTCCAGCTTCGTTAAAGAGGTGACCCAAGATCAGATCCGTGAAGTGCGGATGGACGGTAAGGTCATTAATGGCGTCAAGCGTACTGGTGAACGATTCACCACCATCATCCCGGCGCCGGATCCCCAGCTGCTCAACGATATGCTCAATCACAACGTCAAGGTGATGGGCGAGAAGCCGGAAGAGCCGTCTTTGCTGACCTCTATCTTCATCTCCTGGTTCCCGATGTTGCTGCTGATCGGTGTCTGGGTCTTCTTCATGCGTCAGATGCAGGGCGGCGGTGGCAAAGGCGCCATGTCGTTTGGCAAGAGCAAGGCTCGCCTGATGAGTGAAGATCAGATCAAGACTACCTTTGCCGATGTAGCTGGTTGCGATGAAGCCAAGGAAGAGGTGAAGGAGCTGGTCGACTATCTGCGCGACCCGAGCAAATTCCAGAAACTGGGTGGCAAGATCCCGACTGGCGTACTGCTGGTAGGTCCTCCCGGTACCGGTAAAACCCTGCTGGCCAAGGCCATTGCGGGTGAGGCCAAGGTGCCCTTCTTCACCATCTCGGGTTCTGATTTCGTGGAGATGTTCGTGGGTGTCGGTGCCTCCCGGGTACGTGACATGTTCGAGCAGGCCAAGAAATCCTCCCCCTGCATCATCTTCATCGATGAAATTGATGCGGTCGGTCGCCAGCGTGGCGCCGGTCTGGGCGGTGGTCACGATGAGCGTGAGCAGACCCTTAACCAGATGCTGGTCGAGATGGATGGCTTTGAAGGCAATGAAGGCATCATCGTCATCGCTGCCACCAACCGTCCTGACGTACTGGATCCGGCACTGCTGCGTCCGGGCCGTTTCGACCGTCAGGTTGTGGTCGGTCTGCCGGATGTCCGTGGTCGCGAGCAGATCCTGAAAGTACACATGCGCAAGGTTCCGTTGGCAGATGATGTCAACCCGGCGCTGATTGCCCGCGGCACGCCCGGCTTCTCCGGCGCTGACCTTGCTAACCTGGTCAACGAAGCTGCGCTCTTCTCCGCTCGCGAAAGTCGCCGTGTGGTCTCCATGGCTGAGTTCGAGAAGGCGAAGGACAAGATCATGATGGGCGCAGAACGTCGCTCCATGGTGATGAAAGAGTCCGAGAAGGAGATGACGGCCTATCACGAAGCGGGTCACGCCATTATCGGTCGCGTGGTGCCGGATCATGACCCTGTCTACAAGGTTTCCATCATTCCGCGCGGTCGTGCGCTGGGTGTGACCATGTACCTGCCTGAGCAGGATCGCTGGAGCCACTCCAAGCAGCATCTGGAGTCCATGATCTCCAGCCTGTATGGCGGTCGTCTGGCGGAAGAGCTGATCTACGGTGCCGAAAAGGTATCGACCGGCGCCTCCAACGATATCGAGCGTGCTACCGACATCGCACGCAAGATGGTGACCCAGTGGGGTATGTCCGAGCGTCTCGGCCCGATGCTTTACGCGGAAGAAGATGGCGAGGTGTTCCTCGGTCGCAGTATGGCCAAGGCCAAGCACATGTCAGACGACACTGCTCGCATCATTGATGCCGAGGTGAAGCAGGTTATTGATCGCAACTACGACCGCGCCAAGCAGATCCTGCTGGATAACATGGATGTACTGCACAGCATGAAAGATGCGCTGATGAAGTACGAAACCATCGATGCCAAGCAGATCGATGATCTGATGGCCCGTCGCGAGGTTCGTGCCCCTAGCAACTGGCACGATGAGCACGGAGATACGCCACAAGGCGGATCAACCGTTGCCGCCGAGCCCAAGTCGGCGGCTGCGGGCGAGAGTGCTCCGGTTGCGGATGCTAATATCGACAAGGCCAACGACATCCCGGCTAAATAAATCCTGTTGTTGAAAACCCCGGGCTTGCCCGGGGTTTTTATTTTGCGAATGGAAGTGAAGATGCAGCTGATTAGCAAGGGGCTTAGCCTCTCTCTCGAACGTCCCCATGTGATGGGGATCCTCAATGTGACTCCCGACTCCTTCTCCGATGGCGGCCATTTCAACCAGATTGAACGGGCAGTGACCCATGCCCGTCAAATGGTGGCGGATGGGGCGACCCTTATCGATATCGGCGGCGAGTCAACCCGTCCTGGAGCGCCGGATGTGAGTGAGCAGGAGGAGCTGGACAGGGTTATCCCGGTTGTTGAACGACTGGTGAGCGAATGTGATGTGATGCTCTCGCTTGACACCTCCAAGGCGGTAGTAATGAGAGAAGGCTGCAAGGCTGGGGCTCATTTGATCAACGATGTGAGGGCGCTGCTGGAGCCGGGAGCGCTTGATGCTGCCGCTGAAGCGCGCGTTCCAGTTTGCCTGATGCATATGCAGGGGCAGCCGAGAACCATGCAGGTCGAGCCGCACTATGATGACTTGGTCGGGGAGGTGAAAGTCTTCTTTGACGAACGGATCGCAGCCTGCCTGGCCGCTGGAATAGCCCGTGAGCAGCTGCTGCTGGATCCGGGCTACGGTTTTGGCAAGACGCTGGCACACAACTATCAGCTGCTGGCCGCCCAGCGAGCGTTGCTTGACTACGGTCTTCCGCTCTTGGTGGGAATGTCGCGAAAGTCTATGATAGGCAACCTGCTGAACTGCCCTGTGGGTGAACGTCTTGCTGGCAGTCTGGCTTGTGCCCTTATCGGCATGCAGCACGGAGCCAGGATCATCAGGGTTCACGATGTGCGGGAGACCATGGATGCGTTGCGGGTTGGCTGGCAGGCCATGACGGGACAAGATTTCATTTCCAGATAAAAAAGAGAACAGACAATGGCAAGAAAGTATTTCGGTACCGATGGTGTGCGCGGCAAGGTTGGCGAATACCCGATCACCCCTGATTTTGTAATGAAGTTGGGTTGGGCTGCTGGCAAGGTGCTCTCCAAGAAGGGCACCAAAAAGGTGCTGATTGGCAAAGATACCCGCATCTCCGGTTACATGCTGGAATCCGCGCTGGAAGCGGGGCTCTCTGCGGCAGGCCTCAAGGCCATTCTGATGGGGCCCATGCCCACGCCGGCGGTTGCCTACCTGACTCGCACTTTCCGTGCCGAAGCTGGCATCGTCATCAGCGCTTCCCACAACCCCTTCTACGACAACGGCATCAAGTTCTTCTCCGCCGATGGCACCAAGCTGCCCGATGATGTCGAGCTGGCTATCGAAGCCGAGCTGGATCACGAGCTCAAGTGTGTCGAGTCTGCCGAACTTGGCAAAGCGGTCCGCATTGATGATGCCGCCGGTCGCTATATCGAATTCTGCAAGAGCACCTTCCCCTCCCACATGAATCTGGATGGGGTGAAAATGGTGGTCGACTGTGGCCATGGCGCCACTTACCACATTGCGCCGTCGGTTTTCCGCGAGCTGGGCGCCGAAGTGATCACCATGGGCTGTGCTCCGGATGGCCTCAATATCAACGATGGTGTCGGTTCGACTGCACCTGACGCTCTGGTTGCCAAGGTGCTGGAGTGCAAGGCCGATCTGGGGGTTGCCTTTGATGGTGATGGTGATCGTCTGATCATGGTTGACCATACCGGCTATCTCATCGACGGTGATGAAGTGCTCTATATCATCGCGCGCGATGCCCTGCGCAATGGTCGCCTCAAAGGCGGTGTCGTCGGCACCCTAATGGCCAACATGGGTCTGGAGCTGGCGCTGCAAACCCTGGGTATTCCTTTTGCCCGTGCCAAGGTGGGTGACCGCTATGTGCTGGAGATGATGGAAGAGAAGGGCTGGCGCATCGGTGGCGAGAACTCCGGCCACATTATCTGTCTGGATCAGACCACTACGGGTGATGGCATCGTAGCCGCCTTGCAGGTGCTTACCGCCATGCGCAGTGCCGAGATGCCGCTGGCCAAGCTGCGCTCCGGCATGAGCAAGTTCCCGCAGGTGCTGGTGAATGTTCGCTTTGCCGAAGGCAAGGATCCGCTGGCCGCGGATGCTGTCATGGCTGAGGTTGCCAAGGTGGAACAGGAGCTGGCTGGTCGTGGTCGCGTACTGTTGCGTAAATCAGGTACCGAACCGCTGATCCGGGTCATGGTCGAAGGGGAGCATGAACAGCAGGTACGTGACATGGCTCAGCGCATCGCCAAGCAGGTTGAATCGGCGTTTTAATGAACAACCAGGGCGGCTTTTTAGCCGCCCTGGTTGTATCTTGTTCAAACGATTCAAAAATTTAAAAATAGCACTTGTCAGCTGAGCATCCTCTGGATATTATCAGCCCCGCTTTCGCAAGGGAGTTGCCGATGGGACATTGCAAGCCGTTTGTAGCAGCCAACTGGAAGTTGCACGGTAGTAGGTCGCAGTTAGAGCAGTTTACGAGTCAGTGCCTAAACGGCGTTGACGGAAAAGTAGATGTGGTTCTCTGTCCTTCCCATGTGCATCTCGACTTTAGCGCTTCACTGCTCAATGAGCAGAAAGTAATAAGGTTGGGGGCTCAGAATGTGAGTCAGCACGCTACTGGCGCTTACACTGGAGAAATCTCGTGTCAGATGCTGGTTGAGGCAGGGTGTCGTTACGTATTGGTAGGGCACTCCGAGCGCAGGCGTCTTTTTGGTGAGACCAGTTTTATCGTCGCAGAGAAGTTTGCGGCAGCCAGAGCGGCAGGCTTGATTCCCATCCTCTGTTTAGGTGAATCAGGTGCGGCGAGGCAGGCGAGAAGAGCCTTCGAGGTGATCGCTGAAGAGCTGGATATAGTCATAGAGAAAAATGGCGCGATGGCTTTCGATAATGCTATCATCGCCTACGAGCCGATTTGGGCTGTAGGTACAGGTAAATGCGCCACACCCGAGCAGGCACAAGAGGTTCATTCCTTTATACGTGGTCGCTTGGCGGAGGATACTCCGGTAATAGGTGAGAAAGTTAGAATCATCTATGGTGGGAGCGTAACGCCGAGCAACGCGAGAGATTTGTTTGCACAGCCCGACATTGATGGCGGACTGATTGGCGGAGCAAGCCTCGATAGCGATGCGTTTTTAGGAATTGTTGAAGCGGCAAAGGGTGCAAGTTAAATGTACGAGATTCTTTTAGTCGTTTATCTGCTGGTTTCACTGGCTCTGATTGGTCTGGTGATGATTCAGCAAGGTAAAGGGGCTGATATGGGCGCCTCCTTCGGCGCAGGGGCATCGAACACAGTATTCGGCTCCGGTGGTTCAGGCAGTTTCCTGACCCGAACAACAGCAATTTTGGCTACTCTGTTTTTCGTTATCAGCCTGGTGCTCGGATCTATGTCCAGCAACAAGGTCAAGCAGGGTAGTGAGTGGGAAAATCTGCAACAAACTCAACAGGTTGAGCAGACCAAAGCGCCAGTGAAGAAAGATACTGACGTTCCCGAGTAAGAGTTTTGCCGTGGTGGTGGAATTGGTAGACACGCTATCTTGAGGGGGTAGTGCTCTAGGGTGTGCGGGTTCGAGTCCCGCCCACGGCACCAATTAAGCAGTGAGCTCGGGAAACCGAGTGTATTATAGCCAGTCAGTCTTGTATCGAGAGAGTGAAGTGGCTATAATCTCGCACGATTTCGGACGCGGGGTGGAGCAGCATGGTAGCTCGTCGGGCTCATAACCCGAAGGTCGTCGGTTCAAATCCGGCCCCCGCAACCAAATTTCACGCATTTCCTACGCTCAGGAAGGCGGTCGCTGCGAGGCGACAATCAGGGTAAAGCGCCAAGCCCCGATTTGACATCGGGGCTTTTTGTTATGTGCAATTTACTCTGAATCGATCTCTATCTGGGCTTTATGCCCTTTTTTTGTTTTTCGGAGGGTGACTTTGGCTACGTTGGAACAACGTTTGACCGATCTGCTCGAGGCTCCGGTCGTTGCCTTGGGTTTTGAACTTTGGGGTATTGAGTTTATCCGCGCGGGTAAACACTCCACCTTGCGTGTCTATATCGACGGCGAGCAGGGTGTGACTGTCGAGAACTGTGCTGAGGTCAGCCATCAGGTTGGCGCCATCATGGACGTCGAAGATCCCATCACCGAGGAGTATTACCTCGAGGTATCCTCCCCCGGCCTGGATCGTCCCCTGTTCAAGGTTGCCCATTTCGAAAAATACGTTGGCCAAGAGGCGGCGGTAACGCTTCGGATGGCAACAAACAACCGCCGCAAGTTCAAAGGCGTAATCAAAGCTGTGCAAGGCGACATGATCACCCTGACAGTAGATGGTAAGGACGACGTGTTGGCTTTCACCAATATCCAAAAAGCGAACATAGTGCCGAACTTTGGTTAACGAGGCTATCGGATATGAATAAAGAGATTTTGCTGGTCGTTGACGCAGTATCCAACGAGAAAGCGGTACCCCGCGAGAAGATCTTCCAGGCTCTGGAAACCGCGCTGGCGACTGCGACCAAGAAGAAATATGAAGGCGAGATTGAAGTTCGGGTCGAAATCGATCGCAAGACCGGTGACTACGACACTTATCGCCGCTGGGTAGTCATTGCGGATCAAGCCGCGATGGAGAACCCCTATGCTGAAATCACCCTGGAAGCGGCACAAATTGATCAGCCGGAAATCCAGATCGGTGAGTATGTTGAAGACCAGATCGACTCTGTGACCTTCGACCGTATCACTACCCAGACCGCCAAGCAGGTTATCGTGCAGAAAGTGCGCGAAGCCGAGCGTTCACAAGTAGTTGATCAGTTTAAAGATAAAGAAGGCACCATCATCAGTGGTGTGGTCAAGAAGAGTAACCGCGACAACGTCATTCTGGATCTGGGCAGCAATGCTGAAGCCGTGATCTTCCGTGATGACATGCTGCCGCGTGAAACCTTCCGCCCGGGCGACCGTGTCCGTGGCCTGCTCTACGCAGTACGTCCAGAAGCCCGTGGTTCCCAGCTGTTTGTCAGCCGTTCCAGCCCGGACTTCCTGAAAGAGCTGTTCCGTATTGAAGTACCGGAGATCGGCGAAGAGATGATCGAAATCATGGGTGCTGCCCGTGACCCGGGTTCCCGCGCCAAGATCGCGGTGAAGACCAACGATCGTCGTATCGACCCGATCGGTGCCTGTATCGGTATGCGTGGTGCCCGTGTGCAAGCTGTCTCCGCAGAGCTGAGCGGTGAGCGTGCAGACATCGTGCTGTACGATGACAACCCGGCCCAGTACGTGATCAATGCCATGGCACCTGCCGATGTGGCCTCCATCATCGTTGATGAAGACAACCACACCATGGATATCGCTGTGGAAGCTGCCAACCTGGCCCAGGCCATCGGTCGCAATGGTCAGAACGTGCGTCTGGCCTCCCAGCTGACCGGTTGGGAGCTGAACGTGATGACCGTTGAGGACATGCGTGCCAAGCACCAGGCCGAGAACGACCGCATCATGAACCTGTTCACCAGCACCCTGGATATCGATGACGATTTCGCCGGTCTGCTGATGGAAGAGGGCTTCTCGACCCTAGAAGAGATCGCCTTCGTACCGGTCAACGAGTTGCTGGCTATTGACGGTCTGGATGAAGACATGGTCGAAGAGCTGCGCAAGCGTGCCAAAGATGCCCTGACTACCCAGGCGCTGGCCAAAGAGGAGTCCTTTGATGGCGTCGAGCCGTCCGAAGAGCTGCTCAATCTGAACGGTCTGAGTCGTGAACTGGCATACGCTCTGGCGGGCCGCGGCGTGGGCACCCTGGAAGATTTGGCTGAGCAAGGTATTGATGACCTTGCTGGTATTGAAGGGCTGACTGCCGAGAAGGCGGGTGAGCTCATTATGGCTGCTCGCAATATCTGTTGGTTCGGAGAAGAGCAGTCTTAAGTAAGATCAAACGGAGGAAAATGAATGGCAGAAGTATCAGTCAAACAACTTGCCACTGACATCGACACACCGGTTGATCGTCTTCTCCAGCAGTTTGTCGATGCCGGTATCAGCAAGAGCAAGGCCGACGACATGGTCAGCGAGTCTGAAAAGCAGACTCTGCTGGCACACCTGAAGAAACAGCATGGAGGTGACGAGGTCGCCGCTCCTGCCCGCATGACTTTGCAGCGCAAGACCAAGAGCACCATCAGTGTTCAGGGAACCGGCGGCAAGAACAAAGAAGTGCAGGTGGAAGTTCGCAAATCTCGCACCTATGTAAGACGCTCGGCGCTGGAAGAAGAACAGCGTCAGGCGGAAGCCGAGGAAAAAGCGCGTTTGGAAGCAGAAGAAAAAGCTCGTCGTGAAGCCGAAGAGAAGGCTCGCCTCGACGCTGAAGAGAAGGCTCGCCGTGAGGCTGAGCAGGCTCGTCGTGAAGCTGAGGAAAAGGCGCGGATCGAGGCACAACAAAAGGCTCGACAGGCTCAACAGCCCGCCAAAGCAGCCAGTAGCACAGCTCAGCAAGAGGCAGAAAAGATGGCCAAGCGCGAAGCAGAAGAACTGAAGCGCCAACAGGAACAGACAGCTTTGAAAAAAGCTGAAGAACTCGCCGCGAAGAAAGCCGAAGAGGCTCGCATCATGGCGGAACAGAACGCAGCCCGCTGGGCTGAAGAAGAAGCCGCTCGTGCCAAAGAGAGCAGCGATTATCACCTGACAACCAACAAGCATGCGCAAGCTGCAGAAGACGAGCTGGATCGCAAAGAAGAGACCAGCCGTCGTACTGCCGCTGCCGCTGTCAAGGCCCCGAAAAAGGCGGGTCGTCGCGATGATGATCGCAATGATCGCAACTCCCGTGATCCGCGTGCCCGTAAAGGCAAACGTGGCAAGGTCGCTACCCCGAACGCCATGAAGCACGGCTTCAACAAGCCGGCTGCCGTGGTGAACCGCGACGTTGTCATCGGTGAGACCATCACGGTGGCCGAGCTGGCCAACAAGATGGCCGTCAAGGGCGTTGAAGTCATCAAGGCGATGATGAAGATGGGGGCCATGGCCACCATCAACCAGGTGATCGACCAAGAGACCGCTCAGCTGGTCGCTGAGGAGATGGGTCACAAGGTTGTGCTGCGCCGCGAGAACGAGCTGGAAGAGGCGGTACTGTCCGATCGTGACGAGACCTCCGAAGCCAAGCCCCGTGCACCGGTCGTGACCATCATGGGTCACGTTGACCACGGCAAGACCTCGCTGCTCGACTACATTCGTAAAGCCAAGGTTGCTGCTGGCGAGGCCGGTGGTATTACCCAGCATATCGGTGCTTACCACGTTCAGACCGATAGCGGCATGATCACCTTCCTGGATACTCCGGGTCACGCGGCGTTTACCTCCATGCGTGCTCGCGGTGCCAAGGCGACCGACATCGTTGTTCTGGTCGTTGCTGCTGACGACGGCGTGATGCCGCAAACCATCGAAGCTATCCAGCACGCCAAGGCTGCCGGTGTGCCGCTGGTTGTGGCAGTCAACAAGATCGACAAGCCGGAAGCGGATCCGGATCGCGTCAAGACCGAACTGGCCCGTTACAACGTCATGTCCGAAGATTGGGGTGGAGACTGCCAGTTCGTGCACGTGTCCGCCAAGTCCGGCGAAGGCATCGACGACCTGCTGGAAGCCATCCTGATCCAGGCCGAAGTACTGGAGCTGAAAGCGGTGGTTGATGGCATGGCCAACGGCGTCGTGATCGAATCCTTCCTGGATAAAGGTCGTGGTCCGGTTGCTACCGTACTGGTACAAGAAGGTACTCTGCGTCAGGGCGACATCGTTCTGTGTGGTCTCGAGTACGGCCGTGTTCGCGCCATGCGTGACGAACTGGGTCGCGAGATCAAGGAAGCGGGGCCGTCCCTGCCGGTGGAAATCCTGGGTCTCTCCGGTGTTCCCTCTGCCGGTGACGAAGCCACCGTTGTCCGTGACGAGAAGAAAGCCCGTGAAGTGGCGCTCTATCGTCAGGGCAAGTTCCGCGAAGTCAAGCTGGCTCGCCAGCAGAAGGCCAAGCTGGAAAACATGTTCGCCAACATGACCGAGGGCGAAGTGTCCGAAGTGAACGTGGTGATCAAGGCCGACGTACAAGGTTCTGTGGAAGCGATCTGCGATGCGCTGGTCAAACTCTCCACCGACGAAGTGAAGGTGAAGATCGTGGGTTCCGGCGTAGGTGGTATCACCGAAACCGACGCGACCCTGGCTGCTGCTTCCAGCGCCATCCTGGTTGGTTTCAACGTCCGTGCCGACGCATCTGCGCGCAAGGTCATCGAATCCGAGAGCCTGGATCTGCGTTACTACTCCGTCATCTATGACCTGATCGACGAAGTGAAGCAGGCCATGAGCGGCAAGCTGGCCCCTGAGTATCGTCAGGAAATCATCGGTCTGGCTGAAGTGCGTAGTGTCTTCAAGTCTCCGAAGTTCGGCGCCGTTGCCGGCTGTATGGTTACCGAAGGTGTGGTCAAGCGTTCCAACCGTATCCGCGTTCTGCGTGACAACGTGGTTATCTATGAAGGCGAGCTGGAATCCCTGCGCCGCTTCAAGGATGACGTCAACGAAGTTCGCAACGGCTACGAGTGTGGTATCGCGGTCAAGAACTACAACGACGTGCGCGAAGGCGACCAGATCGAAGTTTACGAGACTGTTGAAATCCAACGGACTCTGTAAGCCGAGAGTTAGACAAAATAGGGGGCCGCGGCCCCCTTTTATCGCAGGATAGAATATGGCCAGAGAATTCAGCCGGACCCGTCGGGTCGGACAGCAGATCCAGCGTGAAATTGCGCTGATCCTGCAGCGCGAGGTGAAAGACCCGCGCATCGGCATGGTGACCGTTTCCGATGTGGAAGTGTCCCGTGACCTCAACTATGCCAAAATTTACGTCACCTTCTTGCAGCTGGAAAATGATGCCGAGCGCATCAAGGAAGGCTTGCTGGGTCTGACCGAAGCAGCCGGATATATCCGTAGTCTGCTGGGCAGTGCCATGCGTCTGCGCGTGGTGCCCGAGCTGCGTTTCTACTACGACCAGACCCTGGTCGAGGGGATGCGTCTCTCCAACCTGGTGACCAACACTGTGCGTGAAGACAAGCGCCGCATGGCCGAATCCGGCCGTGACGAAGAAGCTGAATCCGCACCGGATGACACGACTGAGGATAAAGCCTGAGATGACCCGAAGACGTCGTTTCAAGGGCCGTGATGTGCACGGCATTCTGCTGCTGGACAAGCCGACCGGCCTGACCTCCAACGATGTGTTGCAGAAGGTCAAGCGCATCTACAATGCCGCCAAGGCCGGTCACACCGGCGCACTGGATCCGCTGGCGACCGGCATGCTGCCGATCTGCCTTGGCGAGGCCACCAAGTTCTCCCAGTATCTGCTGGAAGCGGACAAACGCTATGAGGTGACCGCCAAACTGGGCGAGCGCACCAACACCAGCGACTCCGATGGTGAGGTGGTCTCCACCCGTCCGGTGAACGTGGCTGTCGGTACCCTGATCGAGGCGCTGGACCAGTTCCGCGGCCCCATCATGCAGGTGCCCTCCATGTACTCCGCGCTCAAGCACAACGGCCGTCCGCTCTATGAATATGCCCGCGAAGGTATCGAGATTGAGCGTGAAGCCCGTCCCATCACCGTATTTGAGCTCAAACTGCTGAGCTTCGAAGGTGATGAAGTGCGCCTTGAAGTGCACTGCAGCAAAGGCACCTATATCCGCTCTCTGGTAGATGATCTGGGTGAAGTGCTGGGCTGTGGCGCCCACGTGACCCAGTTGCGTCGTACCCAGGTGGCCAGTTATCCGTACGAGCGGATGCTGACCCTGGAGCAACTCGAGTGCATCTTCGAGCAGGCCAAGGCCGAGAGCATCCCGCCGCGCGAGCAGCTGGATCCTTTGTTGCTGCCGATGGATACCGCTGTGGCATCCCTGCCCGAGGTGAACATGCTGGCTGTTGTGGCTGCCTATGTGAATCAGGGCCAGGCCGTGCAGGTGGCAGGTGCGCCGCAAAGCGGTCAGGTTCGCATGACTGTCGGCCCGGAGCGCGAGTTCATCGGTGTCGGCGAGATTGATGATGATGGCCGTGTCGCGCCCAAGCGACTGGTGCGTTATCACGACGAGGAGTGATCCTCTGGCGGTATAGGGTATCTCTTTCCCGTTTCGCCTCTTTATCATTGCGAAAAGGGACGGGGACGATTATTATACCGCCCTCATTTCACGGCTGAATTAGAGATTGGCTGTGAACCTTTAAACACTCTACTGGAGTATTACCATGTCTCTAAATGCTGAGATCAAAGCTCAAATCGTTGCTGACAACGCTCGTTGCGCCAACGACACTGGCTCCCCCGAAGTGCAAGTTGCCCTGCTGACTGCCCAGATCAACCATCTGCAAGGTCACTTCAAGGAGCACTCCAAGGATCACCACGGTCGTCGCGGTCTGCTGCGCATGGTTTCCCAGCGTCGTAAGCTGCTGGACTACCTGAAGCGTAAAGATTCCGAGCGTTATGCTGCTCTGATCGCCAAGCTGGGTCTGCGTCGTTAATCGACCATCAGATTTCGCGAAAAAGGGGAACCTCCGGGTTCCCCTTTTTTATTGGCTCTGTCCCAATTACGTGTTGAAAGGCTAATCTTGAAGTAGGCCATCACCTTGAGGTCTACCATCATGGATACCC